>CACASI010000003.1:0-135880 GCA_902535055.1 uncultured Candidatus Actinomarina sp. | reverse complement strand
TGGGTTAGGCTTGAGAAACCTAGTCGAAGAATTAGGAATCAGGGTTAAGTTGCTAGGTACTCCTGCTGAAGAGGGTGGAGGTGGAAAAATTATATTATTAGAAAGAGGTGCTTTTGAGGACGCTAAATGTTCGATGATGATTCATCCCGGTCCATATGATGTCGCAAACCCGACCTTTTCTACTATTCAACAATATAAAGTTGAATTTTTTGGGAAAGATGCACATGCCGCAGGTGCTCCGGAAGAAGGTATTAATGCATTGGATGCTCAAATACAGTTGTTTGTAAACGCCTCTACGTTTCGACAGCAAATGTTGAGAACTGATCGTATGCATGGAGTGATTAAAGATGGTGGATTTAAGCCAAATATAATTCCATCATACACCTCATCTGAATGGTATCTTCGATCATTAAATGAAGAGGGGCTGAACAAATTAGAACAAGACTTTTTAAACTTCGTAAATGCTGCAGCAATATCAACTAAGTGCAGATCAGATGTCACCTCTCCTGATTTCAGATATAAAGAAATTCTTAATAATCAAACAATGTATGAACTATTTATGAATAACTGTACTGAAATTGGAAGAGATATGCCTCTCCAAGATCCTGGAAATTTAGGCTTAGGATCAACTGATATGGGTAATATATCTTTTGCTATGCCTTCAATTCATCCAATGATATCAATCGAAGCAAATGGAGCTGTGAATCATCAACCAGAATTTGCAGCTGCAACCACAACAAAAAGTGGTCACAAGGCCATATTTGATGGAGCTTATGGAATGGGAGCTACAATTATTGATTTAGCTGAAAATAATCTCTGGGAGAAACTTTAAAGAATCTGACTTAGGAATAGTTTTGTTCTATCATTTTTTGGATTATCAAAAAATTCATTTGGAGTATTTTCTTCGACCATTAACCCCTCATCAAAGAGCATTACCCTATCAGCTACTTCTTTAGCAAATCCCATCTCATGTGTTACAACAATCATTGTCATTCCTGATTCTGCTAGTTCTTTCATTGCATCAAGAACCTCCTTAATCATTTCTGGATCTAAGGCAGAAGTTGGCTCGTCAAAAAGCATAATTTTAGGTTCCATAGCAAGAGCTCTTGCAATAGCTACTCTCTGCTGCTGGCCACCAGATAATTGTCCTGGAAATTTTTGTGCCTGTTCAGGTATGCCTACTCTTTCTAATAGCTCCATAGCTTTTTCTTCTGATTCACTACGACTTTTTTTTCTTACCCATATTGGGGCAAGAGTGATATTTTGCATTACTGTTAAGTGTGGAAACAAATTAAAACTCTGAAAAACCATGCCTACCTCAGACCTAATTGCTTCAATGTTTTTTAGATCATTTGTAAGCTCAATTCCATCAACAACAATTTCGCCTTCTTGATGTTGTTCAAGCCGATTTATGCACCTAATAAAAGTTGATTTACCTGATCCTGAAGGTCCACATATTACTAATACTTCTCCTTCAGCAACTTCCATAGATATTCCTTTTAGAGCTTGGAAATCTCCAAACCACTTTTTGACATCTACAGTTTTGATTATGCTCATATATTTATATTACCTTTCTCCTAAACCTAAACGCTTCTCAAATTTCATCGATCTTCTTGAGAATACAAAAGTAAATACCCAAAAGAAGAAAGACAAGAAAACTAATTGTTCTAAATTTCTACCTATAAATACAACTGGTTGTGATTGAGCCGGAATAACTGAAGTTCCGATTCTTAGAATATCAAATAATCCAATAATCGCTACCAAGCTTGAGTCTTTAAATGATGTGATTACACTTCCAACAAGGGTAGGGATTATTGTACGAAGAGCTTGTGGGACTATTACTAAAAATATTCTTTGGAATGGATTCATTCCAATAGCATTGGCCGCTTCATATTGTCCTTTTGGTATTGATTGCAAACCACCTCTTATATATTCTGCAAAATAGGCCCCACTAAAAAATGCAGTTAATATCAAAACCCTTATTATCAAGTTAAATTCAACTCCCGCTGGAAGAAAAACTGTAAGCATAACGCTAGCAAAAAATAACCAAGTGATATATGGAACCGAACGAACTATCTCAATTATTCCTGTACATATAATTCTAATTACGGGTAAGGTTGATGTCCTCCCTAAAGCTAAAGCAAGTCCAAGCGGAAATGATGCATAAGTTCCAAAAATTGCAAGCAACCATGTCAAGGAAAATCCTCCAAAGATACTTCCGGTGGGAGTTACTAGCATTGTGTCAGAGCTTGCTCCTCTAATTAAGAAAGTTAAAACAAACAATGAAACCACCCAAACAATAAAAAGCTGTCTTTTCCCTTCTTTAGTTGTTGCGATAGCTGGTGAAACAACTAGTAGTAAAAGTAGAAGTACCATTGTTGCTTTGAAAATGAATACAAGGGGTAAAAGAAAAACTACAATACTCAAGACTAAAAACCCAATATTGATCGGAGTTCTATAAACTCCTACAGATTCGTTATCACTAAATCTAATTATTAAAAATCCAATAATTCCAAAAACGAGTATAGAAGGAATATCTGCACTGAACACTGTATTCAATTCAACTAATGGCTTCTTAAAAATCCACGAAAATATAAAAAGTGGGCACAAGAACCATGAAATCGGAATAAGTCTTGCCATAATTTTTATATCTCTGTTCTTTAAAAGTGAACCGATAAAAAAGAATAACAACATGGCAACATAGAGGATTGTCCATGGGATATAAGTAGTGCTGGCTATTGGAAGAAATGGATCTGGAATTATCCTTTCACCGCTTGAATCAAGTGATATTGTTGGAATTTTAATAAAATATAAAGATGCAATAATCAATCCAAAATATGTCAGATTTACTTTTGCTGTATTAAATAAATTCTTAATTTTTACATTCCTCAAAAAAAAGAATGCCAAAGTTAGCACCAAGGACGGGACGAGAATAAGCATTCTCACATCTTGAGGAATTATTTCTACAACTTCTATACTTCCATCATTTTGGATTACGTTTGTATTTGTTGGAGCTAAAGCAATTAAAAGAGCTATTACTGCAGATATTGTAAATAGCTTTTGAAAAATTCCACCCAAAGAAATAGTCTTACCACTATTGTAAAATCCTATAGATAAACCCCCAAGAATTAAAGCAAGCCCTACAGATAACCAAACTCTGATCATAGCTTCATCGGGATAAGCCAGTATCATGTATAGCTTCATATTGTAAGTTACTGATGTCCACATTCTTTCAGGATTTAATATGAAGCCAACAATTCCCCTGTAAGAATAAATAACCATAAAACCTGCGAAGAAAGTTAAAAATGCAGAACTCGAAGAGGAGAATAAGTTATCTCTAACCCACCTTCCGTAGGGATTTTCAATGAAAAATTTGCTATCTCTTATCATCGTTCAACTATTTTCATTTTTCTATTGTAATAATTGATAATTGATGAGATTGACAAGCTTATCGAACAGTAGAAAATCATCCAAACTAGAAAGACTGGGAGTGTTTGACCCTCTTGGTTATATAAAGTCTGACCAACAGCAACAACTTCTGGATAGGCAACTGCTACTCCTAATGAAGTATTTTTTGCAAGATTTAAATATTGATTTCCCATAGGAGGCAACATAACCCTGAAGGCTTGTGGAAGTATTATCAGTCTTAATAGTGATCTTCTTCTCAAGCCAAGAGACAAGCCTGCCTCAGACTGTCCTTTTGATATTGCCATAATTCCAGAACGAACAACTTCTGATATGAATATGGCAGTGTATAAAGTTACTCCAAACCAAGTTGCAAAATAACCAACAGTAGTTACCTTTCCTAAGTCAGGAGAATATCTTGTAAATTTTGTTGTTCCAGCTTGTACTATCTCGGGATAACTCATAATCACTGGAGGTCCTGATATGTTAAAATCAAATCTTTTTGCTACGCCATCAAAAAATTGTGGCATACCCCAGTTTGATTTATAGAATAATTCATCCCCCTCTAAAAAATAAGTTATGTTTTGACCAAATGGCATAAACATCAATAAAACAACAAATACTGCTACTACTCCTGATAATATAATTCGAAAATAGTCATCATCGGAAAGAATTCCTCTTATTTCACCTGTGTCAGTGTTCCTGATTTGTTTTCTGATATATCTAAATGCAAAAAACACTGCTATTGCCGAAAATAAAGCTTGGTATGCAATGCTTGGAATAGAATCAAAAACGGTAGAAATATAACCAGATACCAGTCCAATAATACCCATTAATTTATAACCACCTGCCCAGTTGCCAAAAGTTAAAACAAGGAATGTTAAAAATGACCACAGAAATGGATTTGTATCTCTTCCTTCTTTCTCCAGCAAACTTACTCTCCACTTGAATACTCTTCGAGCAAGATAAATTGTAAGTAAAAGAAACCCAAAGAACATAAAGGCAGACTCTTGACGTTCCGGCCATGGGTAAGCAATTCCTTTTGAGCTCACATGAAACATAATTTCTCCCCTATCTCTTTCTTCGAGCCTTGGGAATGCTAAAAGAAATGCCTGAAAGAAAAGGATTTGGACTAGAAGTGGCACATTTCTTACAACTTCTAATAAAGCTGTTGCTGCTTTTTCAACAATCCAGTTGCTTGATAATCTTGCAATACCAAGGAGTGTTCCAAAAATAGTTGCAACTATTATTCCACCAATCATTATCCTTATCATATTAAACATACCAACATGAAGCATTCTGAGTCCTGAATCAGGAAGTGTCTCAAAACCTTCAGCGATTGAAACACCGGGAGTGTCGCCTAAAAAATCAAATGAAAATGGAATATTTGTAGACTGAAGATTATTGATACCAGTTTGAACGAACAACACTAGCGAATAAGCAAAAAGTATTAAAAATAAAACCTGTCCGGCCCATTTTAAAAATCTGACATCTCGCCAAAACGTTCTAATGTCAAAATTTTTAAGAACTTTTCCCAACATTAGTGAATTTTACCAAATTGAACAGAAATAAGATAGCTAGATTGCCCAAAACATAAAAAGAAGAGGGCATAAAGCCCTCTTCTTTAAATTTGTAATGATAAATTATCTAGCAGGAGGTGCGTAAATTAGACCACCATTTGTCCATCTATCATTTGCTCCACCTTCACGGAATAATCCTACAGGATTAAGGTTTCTGGAGTAAATTTCGTCGTAGTTACCAACTTGCTTGATGACATTATAAAATGCCTTTGCATCAAGTCCCATAACGGTTTGTAACTCACCGTCGTTAGCTCCAAAAAGTCTTCCAAGCTCTGGAAAAGCATCGGTGTCAACAGAATCAACGTTTGCGCTAGTTACGCCATACTCATCAGCGATGATGGTTGCATAAACAACCCAGTTAATGACGTCTCCCCACATACTGTCGTTTGATCTGTAAACAGGTCCTAATGGTTCTTTAGAAATTGGTGATTGTGGAAATATTGACCAATCATTAAGAGCATCATTAACTGCTCTTCTACCAACTAAAGCTGAACCGTCAGTTGTAACAATGTCACACTCACCAGCAATGAATTTATCCATAGCTTCTGAGAATTTTTCAACTGTTACAAGCGTGATGGTTGCACCAACAAGTCCTGCACCTTCAGTAATATTCTTTTCTGTTGTAGTACCAGCGTTTGTACATACGCTCAAACCGTCAATATCAGCAAGTGTAGAAGAACTTGATATACCATCAGAATTTCTACCCATTAATTGTTGACCGTCGAAATATGTAGTAGGACCAAAATCGTTACCAAGTTCGGTATCACGGCTTTGAGTCCAAGTTGTGTTTCTAATCAAAACATCAATGTCACCAGCTGCTAGAGAGGTGAACCTTTCTGCTGATGTAAGTGATTTGAATTCAACTTTACTGTAATCTCCAAAAAGAGCTGCTGCAACGGCATAACAATAATCAGCATCAAAACCAGTTATTGAACCGTCTGCACCTGTCTCGGAAAAAGCTGTAGCACTACCACTGACTCCACACTTTACGAATCCTCTTTCAAGGACCATTTCAAGTGTTGATTCATCAGAGTGATCGTGTTCTTCTTCAACTGCAACTTCCTCTTCGGCTGTATCTGTTGCACATGCAACAGCAACCATAGAAAGTACAAGTAAAGAAACGATTGCTTTTTTACTCAATGTTTTCTCCTTTTATATAAAAGCAGACAAAAACAATAAATAGAAATACTTAAAGTTTCTGTCTATGTATCAATCTAATATAGTTTACAAAACCCTACAAATTGATTCTTTTATAGTTAAAAAAAATATTCATATAGATACGAAATACCTGTATTATCCAATGTTGTATTTCAAGGAGCAAAGTTGTCAACTACCATTGTTTTAGGCGCTCAGTGGGGCGATGAAGGCAAGGGTAAAGTCACAGACTTTTTTGCATCAAAAGCTGACCTAGTTGTACGTTTTCAAGGTGGTAACAATGCTGGTCATACAATCGTGGTTGATGATGAAAAGTTTGCATTATCTATGGTTCCATCAGGGGTTATGTACGATACTTGTACCCCAGTAATAGCTTCAGGTTGTGTAGTTGATTTTGAAGTTCTCAAAAAAGAAATTGATAGTTTAAATCAGAAAAATATTGATACTTCAAATTTAAAACTTTCTTACAACGCACATATTATTATGCCTTATCACAAAGTCCTCGATGAATTGATAGAAGAAAGCTTAGGCGATCGAAAAATAGGCACCACTAAAAAAGGCATCGGCCCATGTTATGGAGATAAAATTCAAAGAAAAGGTATAAGAATACAAGACTTTTTATCACCGGAAAAATTTAAATCCAAATTACAAGAAAACTTAAACGAAAAAAATAAAATTATTGAAGAAATTTATAAAGGAAAAGCTTTAAATTTTGATGAAATATTATCTGAGTATGAAACTTTTCGCGAATTAATTGAATCCTTATCGACAGATACTTCATTATTTATTTCAAATTCTATAAAAGAAAATAAAAATATTCTTTTTGAAGGAGCTCAGGGTACATTACTAGACATTGATCATGGAACTTATCCATTTGTAACAAGTTCAAATACCAGCGCGGGCAATGCGTCAATTGGTTCTGGAATAGGACCATTAAATTTTGAAAAGGTTGTTGGTGTTACAAAAGCTTACATATCTAGGGTAGGCACTGGTCCTTTCATGACTGAACAGAGTAATAAAATAGGAGATTATTTAATTGAGAAAGGTGCTGAATTTGGAACTGTGACTGGTAGACGAAGACGATGTGGCTGGTTAGATCTTGTTTCACTTAAATATTCAGCAAGAATAAATTCTTTGAGTGAATTGTTTATTACAAAGTTAGATGTTTTAACTGGTTTAGATGAGGTCAATATTTGTGTAGGTTACAAATTTAAAGATCAGGAATTAACTGATTACCCTTTAGTTGAGGATATTCTAGAAAAATCAACACCTATATATAAATCGTTTGAGGGGTGGAATGATGATATATCTTCAATTACAGAATTTAATAAACTTCCAGAAAGTGCACAAACTTATATAAATTTCATTGAAGAATTTACAGAAATACCAATTAAATATATATCTGTTGGACCAGAAAGAAAGCAAAATATAATTAGATAAATGATAAAAAGATACTTGATAAACGAAATTGAAGATATTTGGAATCAAAATAACAAAATATCTACCTGGAAAAAAGTTGAATCTTCGGTTACCAAACAACTTGAAGATGCGGGAATTGTTCCAAAAGGTTTGTCCGCGGAAATACTTAAGGTAAATATCTCATTAGAAGAATTAGAAGAGAGAGAAAAAATCACAAATCATGACGTTGCATCTTTTGTTGATATTTTGCAAAATAAAATTCAAAAAAACTCAGAGTGGGTACATTATGGACTAACAAGTTCGGATATTGTTGACACTTCAAACAGTCTTTTAATAATTGAGTCTTTAGATTTTTTATTAATTCAAATTGATGAATTAATAGAAACCTTAAAAAATCTTGCGATAAAAGAAAAGGATACAAAAATAATTGGAAGAACACATGGAGTGTTTGCGGAAATTACTTTTCTGGGAAATATATTTTCAAATTGGCTTCTTGAAATTAATAGAAACAAACAAAGAATTGTAAAAGCTAAAGAAAATATTTCTGTTGGTAAATTCAGCGGTGCCGTTGGAAATTATTCTATATTAAATCAAGAAATAGAGGAAAGAGCATTAAGTAGCTTGAATCTTAAACCTGAACTTTTTGCTTCACAGATTGTAAGTCGTGATCGTTATGCAGAAGTAATAATTGCTATAGGAATGCTTGGAAGTTGTTTTGATCGTATATCACAAAATCTTCGCGGGTATCAACGATCAGAAGTTGGGGAGATCTTTGAATCTTTTTCAAAAGAACAAAAGGGCTCTTCAGCAATGCCTCATAAAAAAAATCCAATAACTTCTGAGAGAGTTTCAGGAATATCAAGAATCTTAAGAGGTTATGTTATCACTTCTTTAGAAAATATCTCTCTATGGCACGAAAGAGATATCTCAAATTCTTCAGTAGAAAGAATTATATTTCCTGATGGTTTCAATCTCATTTCCTTTGCAACTATTGAAATGGAAAAGTTGTTTAGCAACATTCAAATAAACCACGAAAAGATTAATTCCAATATTGACTTAGCAAAAGTAAGTATATTAACTCAGGCTTGCCTTTCACATCTCATTACTAAAGGAGTTGATAGAGATGAAGCATATAGATTTATACAATCACAATCATTTGAATTTGATGATCTAGATGATTACTTAACTACTCTTTCAAAAAATTTTGAGAATGTTTCAATTGAAGAATTAAAAAGCATAACAAATGAAATTCTCTCTGAAAAAACAAATGAGAACTTTGAGGAAAAATTAAATTCAATTGTATAAGAGATTCAAAAAACAATTCTCAGAAATAAAAAGTGAAGTTCTTGGACTGAACGAATCCCAAAATAATGTATTTGATTCAGTCCTTGCACCAGTTTTTTTTGTTTTACTAAATAGATTTTTTGATCTAAATGTTGCAATTATAGGGACGGGGTTCTTAGTCGTTCTTACAATCATTTACAGAGTGCTGAGAAAAGATGATCTTAAATTTGCAGTTATTGGTGTAGTTGGAACGATAGTTGCATTACTAATTGCTAGATTTCAAGGAAGTGCATCAGGTTTTTTTCTACCAGGAATTATTAGAGACCTGGGCATTGCTTTAATTGGATTTGTATCAATATTGATTAGAAGACCTTTTACTATTTACTCATCACAATATTTTAGAAAATGGCCTATGGAATGGTATTTATTGCCTTCTGTTAAGCCAGCTTACAATCAAGTTGCTATTTTGTGGGTAGCATTTCTTTCTCTAAAGGGAGGTCTTCAGATATTGTTTTTTAATAATCCTGAAATTCTTGCAATTATAAAGTTATCAACATCTAATCAAACAACTTTAATACTTTTGATTGTTTCATATTTTTTGGGTTTAAGAAAATTAAAAAACCTAAAGGGACCAAGCGTTGAAGAATTTAAAAATAATGTCTCTCCTCCTTGGAAAGGTCAGGAAAGAGGATTCTGACTAAGGTAATATAGCTATATGACAGATGAAAATTTAAGATTGTTAGTAATTATTGGAAGTAGCTTTGGTATTTTTTTAATACTAAGAATCTTAGTTTTCCCAGCTCTAAAGCGAATTGCAAAAAAAACAAATACAATTATTGATGATCTTTTTTTAGAAAAAAAGTTTTTAAACAGACTATCTTTTGTTGCTGTATTTACTTTTCTTAATGGAATAGTTTTTACAGAATTTTCAATTGACTTAATGAACAGTGAAGTTGGTCAAAGAATAATCAGTTCATTTTTGGCAATCTTTTTAGGGCTTACATTGAATGAATTGCTTTCAATTCTTAATAATGCATCTAGCAAATATGACGCTTTAAAAGATAGGCCTATCAAAGGTTACATACAGATTGTTAAGATCATATTGAATGCATTTATCTTCATAATTGTTTTTGCAATATTGTCTGGACAATCAGTTACATACTATATAAGTGGGCTTGGTGCACTAACTGCTGTACTTTTACTAGTTTTTCAAGATACAATATTATCTTTCGTTGCTTCAGTACAAATTGGACAAAATAACATAATAAATAATGGTGATTGGATTGAGGTCCCTGAATATGGTGCAGATGGAGATGTTATAGATATTGCTCTACATACTGTAAAAGTACAAAATTGGGACAAAACTATAACATCTATTCCAACATCAAAAATTATTTCAACCTCTGTTAAAAACTGGAGAGGCATGTCTGAATTTGGTGGTAGAAGAATAATGAGATCGATAACAGTTGATATTTCAAGTATTAAATTTTTATCCATCCAAGATATTGAGAATTTAAAAAAGATCCCACCTATCAAAAGATATTTAGATGAAAAAATTAAGGAAGTGGAGATGTTTAATAATGACTCATCAAATGACACTTCTCAAATAGAACAAAGAAATTTAACAAATATTGGGACTTTTAGAGCATATGTAGAAAATTATTTAAGACAAAATGAAAGCTTAGATACACAAAATATGACTTTCTTGGTAAGACAATTAGCGCCGACAAACCAAGGAGTATCTATACAAATATATACTTTTACAAAAACTACAGACTGGGTTGAATACGAAAAAATCCAATCAGATATTTTTGATCATCTACTTGCAGTACTTCATAAATTTGACTTAAGAGCTTATCAAGATGGGATTGTTGAAGCAGCAGCGATGAAAAATTTACACTTTAATGAAGGTCTTAAAGACTGAATTTATATTTTCTTCTTAAGAAAACTAAAAAGCCAAAGCCAATAACGAAAAAGTTGAAGTAGTTGCCAAATAAACTGTATGGTGTTTGAGAGTCAATTGGTTGTATTGATTGATTAAGAATTTCTGCTGTAAAAAGATTTGTATCAGATAAAATATTTCCATCATTATCTATGAATGCTGACTTTCCTGTAATTGCAGAATGAATAATTGGTCTGTCGTTTGAAATTGCATTAGCACGTGACATAAGTAAAAACTGTTCAGACATTCCACTTTGGCCATAACTAGCTTGATTTGTTAATATTACGATAATTTCAGCACCTTCTTGAATGCTATTTCTTATATATCTCTGGAATGAACCCTCAAATGAAATTACTGTAGAAAGTTTGTAAGAGCCAAGTTGAAATATTTTTTCTTTATCGCCCCTGATCATATCTCTTGGGACAAGTGAGAGGGAAGGAATCCAGTCTAAATAGTCTCTAAATGGAATATATTCTCCGAATGGAACAGGATGTTGTTTCAGATACTGATCAACGATCAGTCCGTTGTTATTTATAAAAACACCATAATTTTCAAAATATTTATCCTCAATTGGCCTATCTCCTCCAATTAAAAAGTAAGAATTAAGCCTTTGAGATTCATAAGAAATGTCATTTAATACACGTTCGTGGATTAATGGATCATTTCTAAATCCAGTTGAGCTTTCTGGCCAAATGATTAAATCTTTATCGTTCTGTATGCTTCTTGTTAAATTTAGATGGCTTTCATATATTCGATTTCTTTCATCGTTGCAATTATTTTTGGCTCCAGGACAAGGGCTGTTGCCTTGAACAATTGACACACTAACTTTTTCATTTATTGAATTATTTAAAAATAGATTTAAGTTGCTATTTGCTAAATATATAGATAGTGGGATGAATAAAAAAGTAAAAAATATTAGCGAATCTTTCAAGTAAAAATATTTTTTTGGATTATCAAAAATTAATAAAACAAAAATTAAAGTCACTGATTGAATAATTAATGAGTATCCAGTGGGTCCAAATGTTTTAAACAGGCTTGGTAGTAAATTAAATAAACTGTCCCTATACCCTGTTAAAAGAACGGTTGAGGTTGAACCCCAAGGAAATCCACCAAATGGAAAATAGGCTCTTAATAAATCAAAAATACTTATCACTGCGATTAGAACAAAAAAGTTATTACTAGTCTTGATGGCTATGAATTTAAATATCTTTCCAAGAAAAGCATAAAGAAGACCCATCAAAATAACTAGAGGGGTCCAAGCTTCATAACCAATTGATTGAATCCCAAATAAAATAACACCAAATGAAATTGAACCAAATAAAAATCCAGTTATAAATGGAGCATCACTAATTAAAAGTGCATAGTAAAAAAAGAATAGTGCTGGAAAAATAAAGAACCATAAATTAAATGGTGGAAAGCTTAAAAAAAATAAAACTGCTGAAATGAAAGCTCTTATATACATCTATTCAATGTTAACTATGATTTCAAATTCCAAAACTAAATTATATTCCTAAGTATTACAAATAAGCCTGAGATAATTGAAAAGTAGGTAACCCCTCTTGATATAGCCATCTCAGATATATTTGAAAAAAATGAAGAAAGTCTTAATCCAATTGCCACCGGAACAGCTAGATATAATACAAGAATAAGATGATCCCTAAATATTTCTCCACTAATTAGCAGAAGACCAAGAGTTATTGTTATTCCAAATGTGAATACAGCATTAAGTGAGGGTCTAAATTCATTACCAGCGGTGCCTCTGTATAGAATTGCGATTGGGGGACCTCCTACGCCAGCAATCATTGCGAATACTCCCGACAATGTCCCTGCAATCCAAGATGTTTTATTATCTCTTTTTACAATCCAACCATAGTATGTTGCAAGCCCACCAAATAGAACGATTGCTCCGACACTTATGGAGAGTAGTTGTTCACTTAAATTTATTAAAAGCAGTAAGCCTAATGGTCCTCCAATAATCCTTCCTAGAAATAAAAATTTGAATGGTTTCCAATCTACTTTATTTTTTTCTCTTTGGTAGATTCTAAAAGTCATAGGTAATGCCAAAAGGCTAAGTATTTGTGGAACAAGCAATGGTTCGATTTGAACTAATATTGGAGAGGAAATAACTGCAAAACCAAAACCTAAAATACCTTGAATGGCTGCACTTGTAAACAGCAGGAATGAAATAAAGATTAATTCTAGTAAAGATAGATCGAATGGATATGTCAACTAAGTGCGTTTTCCATTAACTGTAAAATTTCACCTTCGTTCGTATGACGACCAGTTTCAAGCTTTGAATAGATCAACACTTCATCTAAGTAAAGCTCAAACACTCCACCAGTTCCAGGTATCAAATCTATTGACGTTATTTCTTTTCCATATTTTTCAAGTATGTCTTCAACCGTACTAACTGCACGGGGTGTATAGTTTCAAACTATACAAAATTCTAGTTTGATTTTCATAATCAAATGTTACTATACGTATCTGTATAAAAAGGTTTGTAAAAACTTGCATGCTATGCAATATTTTGTTAACCTTGTGAATATATTCACAAAGTGGGGAAAAATGACTGACGGATTAAAAGCAAGTCAAATTAAAGGTGGTATAAGACCTTCAAAAAGTTTTGACCAAGGTAGGACTTGTAAAGAAGAGTCTTGTAAAACTCAATTGAGTATATATAACAAAAGAGAGCATTGCTTTAATCATGCTCCGGTTAAATATCCAAGAGTTAGAGGAAGAATTCTTCAAGAAACTGCTTAATTTAAAAATCAATTTAACAATATAAACCTTTTACAATTATCATCGATTTATGACTATAAAATTTACTGTTCCTGAAATAAGTTGTGATCATTGCAAAAGTACAATTATCGATACCCTATCAACTGTTGATGTTATTGAATTAGTTGAAGTAAGTATAGAAACCAAAGACGTTACATTAAAATCTTCAGAAGAAATTGATTTAGATCTTGTTAAGTCACTCCTTGATGAACAAGGCTATACAGTTGTCAGCTGATACAAAAACACTCATTCTATCTGTCGAAGGAATGACCTGTGCAGCTTGTGCTGCAAGGATAGAAAGAGTTTTAGATAAAGAAGAAACTGTTGAAGATGTAGTCGTAAACTTTCCTTTAAAAAAAGCTGTAATCGAATTAAATACTGAAGATGTAAATTCTGAGAATTATATTGAAAAAATTAGATCAGTTGGATATTCAGCTCAAGAAGAAATACAAGTTGAAGATATTAAAAATTTTAGAAGATTCTTTATTCCAATAATTTCACTTCTGTCAACTCTTGCTCTCAACCCACTTATAGAAGCTAATCAAGATTTTATAGCATTAGGAATTAGCTCAATAATAATATTTATTTTTGGAAGAACATTTCACTCATCAGCATTAAAGAGTATTAGGAATCTAAATTTTAATATGGATACATTGATCTCTATTGGGAGCTTGTCTTCTTTTGTTATTGGCGTCTTGCCTAATAATGGAGAACTGATGTATCTTGAGACTGGTGGTTTCATTATAAGCTTTTTACTTATAGGAAAAACGATAGAAGATATTTCTATAAAGTCATCGATCTCTATATCTGATTCAATTATTGAAAGTATCCCAAAAGATGTGAATGTTTATGACGATAAAAAAATCATACGTAAACCTCTTAGCGAAATATCTGTAAATCAAGTAATCATTGTTAAGAAGGGAGAAATTATTCCTCTTGATGGTGAGATTGATTATGGTCATTCTGAAGTTGATGAAAGTATTATTTCCGGAGAAGCAGAACCAATTTTAAAAAAACAAGGAGATACGGTTGTATCAGGTTCTGTCAATCTTGGAAATGATATTGAAGTTAAGGTAACAAAAAAAGATGGCGAAACAACAATAAATTATATAGAAAAATTAATTTTAAAAGCACAAACTACAAAACCTGACGTTCAAGAACTCGTAAATAAGATAACAAATATTTTTGTACCTTCAATTTTGATTTTAAGCTTTATAAATTTTTTGACTAAATTTTATATTTTTGGAAATGATTTTTCAGAAACAATTAGTTCGACAATTGCAATCTTGGTAATTGCATGTCCTTGTGCTCTTGGTCTTGCAACTCCAATTGTGTTATTTCGTACTGCATCTATTTCCAATAAAAATGGATTCATTTTTAAAAATTTTGACTATCTTCAAAAATTTACCAAGCTGGATACACTAATATTTGATAAGACTGGAACTTTAACGTCTGGTATTTTTAAAATCGAAAAAATTACAAATGAGAATAGCCTCGTTGTCGATGATGAAATTATAAGGATACTGGCGTCTGTTGAACAGAAATCAAACCACCCTATTGCTAAAAGTATCCTTTTGGAGTCAGAAATAAAAAACTTAAAACTCTCAACTGTTGATGAATTTAATGAAATTCCCGGTAAAGGTGTCACGGGAATTGTAGATAATAAGATTGTGGAAGTTAAAAAATCAAATAAAGATCTAGATAGTGATTTGATTTTAAAGATTGACGCTAAGGAGTATCTAATTACTTTGGTTGAAGATAAAACTTTAAATAAAGATGTTATTGAAAATCTTTCAAGTGAGTATGAAATTGAAATTTTATCTGGAGATAAGCCCGAGAAAGTTAAAAAAATTGGAGAGGATTTACAAATAGATGTTGCCCTTGGAAATCAGTCACCAGAAGAGAAATTAGAATATATAAAGAACAAACAGAAAGATAAAACTGTTGGCTTTATAGGTGATGGGATTAATGACTCTCCTGCTCTGGAACAAGCTAATGTAAGTTTGACATTCGCTCAGAGTACACAAATTGCACAAAGTGTTAGCGATATAATTATTTTTAGAGGAGGCTTTGAAAAGTTAAACTCAATATTCAAAATTTCAAAAAACGCAAATAGAAGAATTAGTGAGAATTTGTTTTTAGCCTTTATTTACAACATAATTATGATCCCTATTGCAGTTACAGGTAATATTGTCCCAAGTATGGCCGCATTAGCTATGGCCCTGTCAAGTTTGTCCGTTGTAATAAATTCATCGAGAAAACTTTAAAAATTTTCAGATAAATTATTTTAAATATTAATCTTTCAATATGGAAGATGTTGTTTGGTATAGAAAACCACTCTTATCTGATCCTGTAGCTATCTTGGCTTTCGAGGGATGGAGCGATGCAGGAAATACTGCCAGTGGTTGTATTGAGAATATATGTGGAAATTATGATGTCGAACCATTTGCAGAATTAAACTCTGAAGGTTTTTACAATTATCAAATGAGAAGACCTGTAGTTGAGGTTAAAGCTATAGGTGAACGTAACTTCCATTGGCCACAAACTTCGTTTTATTCTATTGAAGATTACAAATTAAAAAGAGAAATAATAATGGTTTTTGGGGAAGAACCATCAATGAAGTGGAAAAAATATTCAGAAAATATTTCAAATACTTTAATGGATCTTGGAGTGAAAAGAGCTGTTACTTTAGGTGCGTTCTTTGGCCAAGTAGCTCATACACTGCCAGTCCCAATTTTTGGTGTAAGTGATGATCCAACGTTTCATTCTAGATTTAATGTGCTTCCAACAAATTATTCTGGGCCAACAGGCATTACAAGTGTAGTTGGCCATGACTTGAGAAAAAATGGTATAGAAACTTCTGGACTTTGGGCTGCAGTCCCTCATTATCTTAGCTCAGGTGCTTATCCAAAAGGAATAGGTGCGTTATTAAATAAAACATCAGAAATCTTAAAAATTGATATTGATGACTCAGGAATACAATCCGAAGGTCAACAGTTTGAAACAAAAATAAGTAAAGCAATGGAAAACTCTCAAGATCTTGCAGAATATGTTTCAAAGTTAGAAGAGGCTGAAGTAAATATTGAAGACAGCTTCTCAGAAGATAATCTTGTTGAGCAAATAGAAGATTTTCTTAATAATGAAGGTGGAGAATTTTAAGCAGACTTTTTCTTATGTCTATTTGATTTACGACGTTTTCTGTACTTATGTTTAGACATTTTTTTACGTCTTTTTTTAATCAAAGATCCCATAAATAAAAATTATTTCCTTTTTTCCTAACTGCGAAATTCTAACCTATGTAGGTTAATAAATGAATACCTTTTATGAAAAATTATTTTCATATCTTTTTATAGCTAATAGAAGAACTTCTTCACCTTTATTGTCTTGTGGAGACTTTCTTTTTGCCCAAAATCCCCAAGTTATCATTGAAAGAACTCGAAATAATTCAAATTTAACTTTTATTTTTTCGTCTTTTATGTCGATTATTTTATAAATATCATTGATTGAATCTTGGTCTTCTTCTAATTCATTCTGCCAAATTAAATCTGCATAATCAAAAATTGGATCACCTTGTGAGGAATATTCCCAATCGATTAAATAAGCTTTTTCTTTCAAGTAAACGAAATTTGCATGATATAAATCTTGATGACAAGGCTTGCTTTCAAGCCCAATTTCAATAAGTCTTTTTATTATTTCTTCACCTATTGCTTTTGATTCATTTTCAATTTTTTCATTGTTTTTAGCTAATGTTTTAAAAACTTTTAACGGTGAAAAGTTTTCTTGAAATTTTAAATCTGAATTGTGTAAACGGTTTAGAAGATCTAAAGCATCATCTCTAAATTCTTTATTTTTTAAATCTGATGATGTAAAAGTGTACAAATCCTCATAAAATTCAGAGATTTTTATTCCGGTATCTTTTTCGAAAAAAATTATTGGTAAAGTTATTCCAATATTTTTAACTAACTCTTGGTTAATCCCCTCTGACGATCTGTTAATTAAATCAGGATTTTCTCCAGGTATTCTGATTATATACTTTTTATCATCGACCTCCACTTTATGATTTAAATTAGTAATACTTTCTAATTTTGAAATCTTATATTTGCTTTGATCTTTAGTTGATGAAATATCAAACTCATTAAAAATATTAATTATTTTTCTTGTATCCATTATTTTATTATGATAACAATAATGTCATGAATGACCCATTTGCTCTCGATTTAACTATAAGACTTTTATTGTTAGGGCTAGGTTCAGCTATGTTTGTTGGGAGTCTTCTTGCTTACATCAACAGAAATAAAAACAAAGGAAACTTTTACAAATCAAGAACAATTTTTTTGGGAATCGTAGGTTTTATTATTACAGTTTGGACAATTGTCTCATTGATAAATAACTGAAAACAAAAATTTTTAGATTAGTATATTCCTTAAACAAGAGGAATCATGCTTTCAGATAATGATATAAATAAAGCTTTGGAAGATAAATTAATTGAGATTAGTCCATTAGATATAAGCTATATACAGCCTTCAAGTGTTGACTTAAGGGTTGGTGAAGAGTTTAGAGTTTTTGAGAATCACAAATACAGTCATATTGATCCAAAGTCACCACAAGAAGATTTGACTACTCTTGTTGAGGCGACAATAGATGAGCCTTTCGTTCTTCATCCAGGTGAATTTGTTTTGGGAACTACATATGAAAAAGTTACGCTATCAAACAAAATTGTTGCAAGGCTTGAAGGAAAATCATCTCTAGGGCGTATAGGTTTATTAATTCACTCTACAGCAGGTTTTGTTGATCCAGGATTTTCAGGTTATTTGACTTTAGAACTTTCAAATGTTGCAAATTTACCAATCAAAATTTATCCAGAAATGAAAATTGGACAGATTTCTTTTTACTATTTAAATTCCCCTTCAGTATCAATGTATGGAGATGAAAGTTATGGTAGCAAGTATCAAGGTCAAGAAGGTCCCACACCAAGTAAGAGCCATAATGATTTCGATAAAGAATGATTCCTGGAATAGGTACATTAATTAATGGCTTTGGTGTAATAATATCCGGTATTCTGGCACGAATAATTTTTAAAAAAGAGTTAAAAAACTTTGAAGAAAACCTTCTTCCACTTGGCCTCCTAGTTTTAGCCTTAGGATTTAGAGAAACACTGAAAAGCCCAGATTTTATTTTCACATTGTTTGCGGTACTAGTTGGAGCAATTGTTGGTAGCTACTTGAAAATTGAAAACAGAATTAAAACATTTGGAGATAAAATTTATTTAAGATTTGAAAAAGGTGAGGGCGACAAAACAAAATTTATTGAGAGCTACCTTACAACAACTTTGATTGTAATAACTGGCCCTCTAGCAATTATTGGACCTTTTTTTGATGTTGTAGAATCCAACCTAGAGCTTTTGTTAATAAAAACAGCACTTGATTGTTTTCTTGTAATATTTATCACATCTAGTGGTGGCAAAGGGGCAGTATATTCGGGAATCTCCATTTTGATTTATCAAGGAGCGTTTACTTTATTAGCTTTATTGATTAACACAAATATTGAACAACAGATTTCAGATTCAATCGCAGGAATAGGAGGAGTTTTACTAATAGGTGTTGGCATAAATCTTTTAGGGTTAAAAAAAATTCCTGTAGGAAATTATATGCTCAGTCTGTTTGTTCCGTTTCTTCTAGCATTGTAAATTCTCTTAACGCTCCATTAACTCCCTCAAAGAGTGAAATAATTTTTTCAGATTCTTCTTCGAAAGACATTGTTACAAATTGCTCTTTTTGTACATGAAAACGTCTATTTTTAAAATCTAGTTCTACTGGTAAGTATGGAATATTTAATTCTTTAGCAAGGTAATAAAAGCCACTCCTAAATTTTTTGACCTGTTCTGTTCCCGCTTCAGGGGCTATACAAAGTACGTATTCATCTATTTTTGAAAATTCCTCTATGGCACCTTTGATTAATCCTTTTGATTTGTTTCTATAAACAGGGATTCCCCCAAGCTTTAGGAGAATTATTTTTTGTAACCAACCAAGTGGCCATGGTATTCCTAATCTATCAACGTCTTTAGAAAAAGTGTATAAGCTTGGAAGCCTGGTGAAGATCCATTTTGCTCCGAAAAAATTAATTTTCAAATCTAGGGCCAAAATAGCAAGTAATGCATACCATGCATCTCTGTTTGCAGTGTGTGGAGCTCCAATTAAAATTATTTTTTTATAATTGGGGAATTCTCCAGTAATATCCCATTTTGAAAGTTGAAGCAACTTCCTGCTTAGGGGTCCCAAGACAATTCTTTTTTTCCTTGGTACCTTATCTGGAATAGATATCATTTTTTTGAATATAGCTAGCTATTTGGACTGCGTTTAGAGCAGCTCCTTTTAAAAGATTGTCTCCAACAGCCCAAAAATTCAGAATTTTGTTACTTGATAATCCTGATCTCATTCTAGAAACAAAGATATTTCTGTTTCCTTCTGCATCAACAGGGGTTGGAAAGTCGTTTGCCCAATACTCAACACCCTCGAATAAATTAATTGACTCAATAGCTTTATCTACATCTACATCTTCCTCAAATGTAGCACTACAAAAAATACCATGTCCTGTTTCAACCCCGACACGGGCATTTGAAGGCTCCACAATTAAATTTGGGATATTTAGTATTTTTTTTGATTCATTGGAAAACTTCATTTCTTCATCTGTGTATCCATTTTCAGTCATATTTCCTGCGACTGGTATTACATTTTTAGCTATTTGAGTTTTATAATATTTTTCATCTGGTGCAGATCCAGAATTTTGAAGGTTTAATAACTCATTATTAAGAGATTCAACAGCATCTTTTCCTGAACCTGAAACTGCTTGATAAGAAACAGGAACAATTCCAACAAGTTTAAAAATATCATGTAAAGGTTTCAAAGCCATTACTAAAGCCATTGTTGTACAGTTTGGGTTTGCAATAATTTTTGTTTTTTCATTAATCGTATTTTCGTTTATTCCATAAACAACTAGTGGTATATCATCATTCATTCTAAATGTTGAAGAGTTGTCAATCACAAAAGCACCTCTATCAACAAATTCATTTGCATATTCTTTTGATCTAACCCCTCCGGCAGAAAATAAAGCAATGTCACATGGTTCAATATTTTTAATATTTAATTCTTTAATTGCAAGATCTTTATCATTTACTGAAAGTATTTTTCCTTCAGACGTTTTTGAAGCAAATAATTGAAACTCAACACTAGTATCAAAAAATTCTTCACAAAGTTTGATTATTTTACGCCCGACAAGACCTGTAGCTCCTACGATTGCAATATTCATTTATATTTCGATAAACTCTTCATGGAGAGAGTCAATTGCTTTTTGCATATCGCTCTTGCTAACAACACAAGAAATCCGTATGGGAGAAGTTGAAATCATTGCGATATTGATTTTATTTTTGCCAAGTATTGAGAACATTTTCGAAGCTATCCCAGATTCAGCTTTCATCCCTGCTCCAATAAGTGAAACTCTTGCAATGTCTGGATCAGAATCAGATCCTTCAGCATTCAATTCACTTGATAAATTATCTAATATAGTTTCTACATCGTTTTTTTGTTCGCTTGGTGAAGTAAAGCTTATATCAGTTTTAGAGTCTTTGGATACATTCTGAACGATCATATCGACAATTACACCGGCTTCTGAAAGTGGACCAAATACTTTACCAGCTATACCCGGTTGATCTGGAACCCCAAATAAAGTAAATTTAATTTCTTTATCGGTGTGTGTGACTCCGCTTACTATGGCTTGTTCCATGACATTATCCTTTACAATTGTTCCTTCACCAATACTAAACGTAGGTTTAACAATTATTGGTACATTATACCTTCTACCAAACTCTACAGATCTAGCCATTAAAACCTTGGCTCCAGAAGAGGCCATTTCTAGCATTTCATCATAAGTAATCTCTTTTATAAGCTTTGCTTTCTCAACTATTCTTGGATCAGCTGTGAACACTCCTTCAACATCTGTATATATTTCACATTTTTCTGCATCAAGAGCAGCTGCTAATGCTACAGCTGTTGCGTCAGAGCCTCCTCTGCCTAATGTTGTAATTTCTTTTGTTTCTTTATTTACTCCTTGAAAACCAGCAACTATAACAATTTTTCCATCTTCTATTCCTTCTTTAACCCTTTCTCCTGAAATGTCCTCAATTTCTGCCATTCCATGTCTGGAAGTAGTCGTTATGCCTGCTTGTGAGCCAGTTAGCGAGAAAGATTCATAGCCAAGATTATTTAAATGCATAGCTAACAATGACATTGTTATTCTTTCTCCAGCAGATAAAAGCATATCCATTTCTCTTGGTGATGGTGTTTCTGAAAGTTCATTTGCTAAATTGATCAATTCATCTGTGCTTGATCCCATAGCTGAAACTACTACAACAACTTCGTTGCCTGCTTCTTTACATTCAATTATTTTCTGTGCAACTATCTTTAGTGTTTCAGGATTCTCAACACTAGTTCCACCAAATTTTTGTACTATTAAATTCATCTGAAACATTCTAATGAGTTTATTAAAGGTTTAAAAGACCTAGTATTCTTAGATTTAATGAGCATTGATCTTCATATTCATTCGAAAAATTCTGATGGAACAGACAGTATTGATGAGATTGTTAGCAAATCGAAAGATCAGCAGTTACAAGCAATATCTATAACTGATCATGAGTACTTATCTGAAGTAAATGCCGAAGGAATTGAAATTATCTCTGGCGTAGAAATGAGTGTAAGCTGGAACGATCTTGATTCACAGAATCCATACGGCGGGATACATCTTTTAATTTACTTTTTAAAAAAGAATACTCCTCTTGATAAAATGCTTTTCAAAATAAGAGAGGACAAAAAAAATAGAAATTATGTGATTCTAGATAATTTAAAAAACATTGGTATCGAGATTGAGAAAGATGAATTAAAAAATTTTGAGACAAAAGTACCAGGACGTCCTCATATTGCAAACCTAATGAAATCAAAAGGATATGTAAGTACGTTAAATGAAGCCTTCCAAAAATATTTAGGTAATGGAAAAGTTGGTGACTCCCGAATTCATCAAAACCAAATTGCAGATGTTATTCAAGTTGCTAAAGAATCTAAATCTCTAATATTTCTGGCTCATCCTCATACCTTGGTAAGTAATAAGAATTATTCTTTTTCCAAAAATTGGCACGATCAATCATTTTTTGAAATTTTAGAGAAATTAAAGTCTTTAGGAATAGATGGTGTTGAGACATATTACTCTAGTTATTCTAAATCAACTTCAAACTCATTAGAAGAAATTACAAATAGTCTAAATTTACTGAGAAGTGGTGGGTCTGACTATCACGGTATGAATAAACCTAATATAAATATAGGATTCGGATATGAGAATAATCACTTGAATATCCCATACGATTTAATTGAAAAAATGAAAGAAAAGCATGCGGAGCTTTAAAAAACTTCTTGGACCAATTTCAATTATTTCTATAGCCTATTTGATGAGCAGAGTATTTGGATTTATAAGAGAGATTCTTCTTGCTAGGTGGACAGGTGTCTCATCAGCAACAGACACTTTGGATCTTGCTTTTGTAATTCCTGATTTTTTGTTCTATCTTTCGGCAGGTGGATATCTAGCGATCACATTAATTCCTATTTTGTCAAAATTTCAAAAAGATAAACTTGCTGATTTAAATAATTATTTCCTCTCGCTTTTAAATGGTCTAACTATGATATTTGGGATTTTTTCAATTATTTTCTTCGTGTTTAGATATGAAATTGGAGAAATATTTGGAGTCATTGATATTGAGCTCTTTGTTCAAGTATTTACCCCAATAATTTTTAGTCAGGTTTTCTTTTTTTCAGGAGCAATAATGATGGCCTATCAATATTTCATGGGTGAATTTAAATATGCTGCATTGGCTCCAGTAATATATAATCTTTCAATTATTTTTTTTGGTTGGATAAATTCTTCTACCCCAGAGTCAACAATTTATGGATTTGCCATCGGGGGCTTTATAGGATCGTTTATTGGACATATAATTATTCAAATTTATGGACTGAAAAAACTTGGTCTAAATGTGAAATTTATAAAACCAAAACTTGAAGATTTGAAACATTACTTTAAAGTTTCGATTCCTTTAATTGTTGGTCAGTCAATTGCAGTAATGGATGAACAATTGTTTAGAGTTTTTGGTTCCATGTTAAGTGTTGGAGCAATAGCATCTTTTAGATACGCTAGGAGAGTTGCCATATTGCCAGTTGGTGTGATGGCTCAGGCAGTTGGAGTTGCTAGTTTTCCTACTATGTCACACTTATTTGTAAAAGAAAAATTTGATGAACTAAAAGAATTAATTCGTCAACAGATAGCAATACTGTATTTTTTAAACCTAGCGATTGTATTAATTCTTATCACTAACAATGCTGAAATTATTAGTCTTGTTTATGAAAGAGGAGAATTTAACAATAATGATGTTCTCCGGGTTAGCTCAATAATGTCAATTGTTGCCTTCGGAATCTTACCCTGGTCATTAAATCAAATCGTTACTAGAGCATTTTATGTGCAGACTAATTATTGGTATCCAGTTCTAGTAGGAACTTCGTCGACAATTTTAGCTACGTTAATTATTTTGAATATTGAAAGTAAATCTGAAATTAGTTATGCAATAATAATCATTGCTTCTTTATTTTTATATTCGTTAATTTTATTAACTACTTTAAAGATAGATGGTGAGAAAATTTTGAATAAAGATTTGATTAATGATTTAATATTCTCATCAATTATTTATTTTGTCACTTTAGGTTTGCTTCAATTCTTGCCAATAGGTGACTTGGGTAAAATTTTATACATACTTATTTCTGTAACAATAATTGCATTATCTTTTATTGTGTCTGTTAGGGTAATTAAAATGAAATATGTAAAAATAAATAAGGTAAGATAAATGCAAAAATTTCCATTAAAAAAAGGTCTATCAGATGTTAACGAGCTCCATGATGAAATCAATGAATACATAAATGTTTTAATGGGACATATTAATCCTCCAATATCCGATGGTATTGATACTCTTTTTGAAGTTAGTAGTACCTATTTAGCAAGAGCTAAAGAAATCGAAATTAAATTATTAGAAAGAGAAAGAAGTGGAAATATATCATCAGGTGATGAATTAAAAAAATTTAGAACAGGTGAACTTAGAAGTTTTATAGAATTATGTAAGAGTGCACAAAATCAAGGTTCAAGAAGAATTACTATGGCTTTGAGTGAGCTAAACCTAAAAGATAATTAGCTCAAATCTTCAACATCAAAAATTTCCTGTGCTGCTGTTATTCCGCCATCTTCACTTTTGTTAGCAGTTTCACTAATTTCTATGATTACATTTATTTCGATGCCCATTAATTTTGCTATCTCGGATTTAACCAAGTCAGTTATCTCAGATGATTTTTTTAACTCATCAAAAAGAAACTCGTTATTTTTATCAACTAACAAAGTGAGATCACCATTCTCTCCTACCTCAGGCTTAATTGATGTCAAATAAGAAAATTTTCTTGAAGACAATATCTCTTTAAGAGAATTTAGAATTTTAGGCCAGAATATATCAAAATCCTCGATAGATTGTTTTTTTGTTGATTTTTTTTCTTTTTTCTTTGATTCAGGCTTTGACTCATTATGTTTTATTGAATTGTTTAGATCGCTTTCATCATCTGTTGTTGGGTGTGATAAATTAGATTGACCTTCTAGAAGATCCAACCTGTATCCTATGGACTTTACGTCTGAACCAAATTCGGGCTTCACTAATTTCATCATGAATAATTCAAGTTTCAAATGCTGAGAATTTGAGACAGGTAAGGTTGAATTTATTTCGTCAATTAGATCAAGAATTCTTACAAGTTGCTTCGCAGAAATTTTTTCATTTGCTTTTTCTAAATTTTTTGAAAAATTTTCTGAAAGAGATTTTAATTTTTCATCGTCGGGTAAATATTTCAAATAAAACAGATTCCTAAAAAACTCAGATACTGAATTAGTAATATCGGATGGCTGTAACCCCTTCGAATATGCATCTCTAATTACAGACAAAACTTTGCTCGTATCTTGAAACTCAATCGATTCAATTATTTGATCTAACTCTGAAGATCCTAGTTTGCCAACTAAACTAAAAATATTCTCAACTGTTAGGTTAGAACCAAAAGTGTTGTTTGCCTGTTCAAGTAAGTTAATTGCATCTCGAAGTGATCCATCAGAGTAGGATGCAATAATCTGTAAGATATCTTTTTTAAAATTAATCTTTTCTTCTTTAGAGATTTGCTCAAGAACATTGATTATTTTTTCATCTAAAATTTTCTTAAACACAACTTGAGTTGTCCTGCTTCTAATGGTCTCAATTACCCTGTCAGGCTCAGTTGTTGCAAGTATAAAAATTACGTGCTCTGGTGGTTCTTCAAGAGTTTTTAGAAATGCATTTGATGCAGCATTTGATAACATATGCACCTCATCCAAAATAAATATTCTTTTTTTTCCAGGAGATGTCGCTATAAAATTTACGCTTTCGTTCATATCTCTAATATCGTCGACTTTATTATGGGATGCAGCATCAATTTCAGAAACATCAAAAATAGGGTCACATCCAAGTTCTTTAGCAATTATTCTTGCAAGTGAAGTTTTTCCAACACCCTTTGGTCCAGAAAAAAGGTAAGCATGACCAATTTTATCATCCGAAATTTGTGATGAAATAAGGGCTACTGCTTCATCTTGACCAACCATCTCATCTAAGTTTTGAGGCCTATATTTTCTATAAAATGCTTGTTCCATATTACTAAATGCTAATAGCTTACACATCTATAGTGCACTGAAGAATTAAACTTAGTCAAATGAGAATTGGAGTAGATTTAGACGGTGTTGTTGCAAACTTCACCAAAGGTTGGACGACACAGTATGAAGCTGAGTTTGGGAAAAAAATTCTTGAAAAAGACATTACCGAATGGGGCTTATCAAAACCACTCACTCATTTTGAAGAAGAGATAGATTTTTGGAAATGGGCAAAAGATATAAACGGTTCGTCAATTTTTAGAAATTTAGATATTTACGAAGATTCACTAGAGGTTCTATATGACTTATCGAAGATGGGGCATGAAATAGTTATCATATCCTCAAAGCCATGGTGGTCAATTCATGATACATTGATGTGGCTAGGTGAAAAAAAAATTCCGACAAAAGAAATACATTTCATTGAGGATAAGTGGAAAATTGATTGCGATGTTTACATTGATGATGCGCCGTATCAGCTCGATAATTATGTTAAAAATTTAAATAATAAAGTTATTATTAGATTTGTAAGAGAATACAACGATCCGGTAACAGGTGCTCTTGATTTGAATGAATGGAAAGATTTAATTCCTTTATTAAATTCTCTTTAACAATTAATCTACAATCATGAACGATTCCTTCATTCTTAGAGACAGAAAATGGCGAGAAACTAACGAAAGAATAACTTTATCTTCCAATGCAATGCTTTCTGAAAATTCCAAAGGTAGATTAAGTCATGAGGAGCATGACGAGTTTAGAACTATTTTTGAAAGAGATAGAGATCGAATAATTCATTCAAAAGCATTTAGAAGGTTGAAGCATAAGACTCAAGTGTTTATAAACCCTGATGGTGACCATTTTATTACAAGGATGACTCATACATTAAATGTAACTCAAGTTGGAAGATCTATTTCAAAAACCCTTGGGCTAAATCCAGATTTGACTGAAGCTATATGTCTAGGTCATGATGTGGGTCATTCACCTTTTGGTCATACTGGAGAAGAAATACTTAATGAAATGCATCCTAATGGCTGGAGTCATTCTGAAAACTCAGTTAAAATTTTTAGCAAAATTGAAAACCTTAATCTTAGTGTTGAAACTATTGATGGCATTGAAAAACATCCTTGGAGATATACTGAAAAGCCTTCCACGCAAGAAGGAATGATTTGTAGGTTTGCAGACAGGATTGCCTACTTATCTCATGATGTTGAGGACGCATTAAGGGCAAATGTAATCAAAATTAGTGATATTCCAAACAAAATTACTAAGGAACTTGGTACCCCTGGAAAGCAATGGATCAATAGTTTGATTTCTGGAATATTTAAAGCTTCAAATAGTAACGAACTAATAATGGATTCTGAAATTGGAGAAATTATGAATGAATTAAGAGAGTTTATGTTCGAAAATGTTTATCTGAGAAAAGAAACTAACGATCAAAGAAAAGAATGTAAAAATATTGTACAAACGCTTGTCGAATATTTTATGGAAAATAAAAATGAACTACCAAAAAATTATATACAAAGTGAAGATGATATTGAAAATTCTATTGATTATGTTGCTGGGATGACTGATAGGTTCGCAATCTCAACTTTTGGAAAAATTAATTAAAATCAGGGTCTCTTTTTTCAAGAAATGCCAATACACCTTCTTTAAGGTCGTCAGAAATAAGATAGGATGTGTTCCACAATCTAACAAAATCAAGTGCTTGATCGGTTGTTAGGTCTTCTCCTTTATGTAAAATTTCTTTTGTACCCTGAACTATATTTTTTGAATTTGAAGCAATCTCTTTAGCCATCTCCAACCCGGCTTTGTGGAGTTCTTCAACATTTTCATATGTATTGCTTACAAATCTTATTTTTTCCGCGTGTACTCCATCAAACTTTCTACCTGTGAAAGCTAGCTCTCTTAAATCTCCTTTTGAAACAATTTTTGGCATCCTTTGTAAGATTCCAACATCTGCAACAAGTCCAAGTTTTGTTTCACCTATAGAAAAAACTGCGTCTCGAGTTGAAAGTCGAATGTCGCAAGCGGAGACCATACTCGTAGCTCCACCGATACAAAAACCATGGGCTAATGCAATTGTTGGTATTGGAGAATTTGCAATTCTGGTAAATGCATTTTGTAGGTCCTCTATTTGTTTCATTGTTTCTCTTCTGTCACTTGCGGTAGAAGATAGATTCTCGTTTAAATGCATGTCTTGCATTAATACTGTTATGTCAATGCCTGCAGAAAATGCATCTCCCTTACCTGCCAGCAAAATACACCTTGCTTCTTCTTTATCTACTATCTCTTCTATTAAGTCAGGAATGCCAAACCATACATCAAAATCTAATGCATTTTTTTTATCCGGTCTGTTAATCCAAATATAAGCAACATCATCTTTAATTTCTTTTATTAATTTATCTTCCATATAAATAATCTTAGTAAGATATTTCCATGGATGTATTTGAAGCTTTGTATACAACAAGGGCTATGAGAAGAGTAAAAGAAGATCCAATACCTGAGGATGTTATTAAGTCCATAATTGATTCAGCAATTCGTGCACCAAGTGGTTCAAATCGTCAGGATTGGAAATTTGTTGTTGTAACTGATAAAGAAGTACGTGAAAAACTTTCTGACATTTATAAAGAGACTTGGGATTATTATGTGAAATCTTTTTACAACAATTCAGAGGATTTAGGTGCATCAAACTTGAAAGATAAAGATCAAATTGAATCAGTAAAAAGGATAAGTAATTCGGCAAGTTGGTTGGCAGAAAACTATCATAAAGTACCTTTATTAGTACTTGCCTTTTCTAGGAATGATCCAACTGGATCGTCAATTTATCCGGCTATTTGGAATTTAATGCTTGCTGCTAGAGGACATGGTATTGGGACTTGCCTTACCACAGTTATGAGTTTTAAAACAGATGACGTATATGAAGTTCTTGGGATTCCAACCGATAAAGGATGGACATTAAATGCAACAATAACTGCAGGTTATCCACTTGGAAAATGGGGTGTTGCTGAAAGAAAGCCGGTTGAAGAAGTCACTTATTTAAATAAATGGGGTGAGTCACCAGATTGGAATCTAACTGAACCTCTTTGGAATTATTAAAAATACCAAATAAAAAAGACATATTTGCACGCCCGGAGGGAGTCGAACCCCCAACCTTCTGATCCGTAGTCAGACGCTCTATCCAGTTAAGCTACGGGCGCTTGGCGGAGAGGGAGGGATTTGAACCCTCGAGGGGACTTTCGTCCCCCACTCGCTTAGCAGGCGAGCGCTTTAGACCACTCAGCCACCTCTCCAAGCATGCGGAGGGAGTGGGATTCGAACCCACGGTATGGAATACATACATTAGTTTTCAAGACTAACGCCTTCGTCCGCTCGGCCATCCCTCCAAATTTAAAATCTTTTGTGCGGAGGGAGAGGGATTCGAACCCTCGAAGGGGATAAACCCTTACACGCTTTCCAAGCGTGCGCACTAGGCCAGACTATGCGATCCCTCCATGTAAAAGATCTAAAGTATAAGTTTACTTATCTCTTACTTTCAAAGAAAGAGGATAATATAACTTCAGATTCATGGGACAAAATATTATCTCTTATCTCAACAAAGTGATTTAGCCTTTTATCTTGAGGAATATTATATAAGGTGTATGCAGCTCCTGACTTTAAATTAGGGGAACTATATAAAAGGGTCTTTATTCTTGCATTTACAATAGCGCCCGCACACATTGGATCTGGTTCCAATGTTATTGCAAGGGTGGTTCCTTCAAGTCTCCAGGTTTTTAAAATTTTAGATGCCTCTTTTATTACAAGAATTTCAGCATGCGCGGTTGGATCTTGGTCTACTTCTCTTCTGTTGTGAGCTTTTGTGATTAACTTATCCTCTGCGTCGAAAATGGCCGCACCAATAGGAACTTCATCTATTTCAAGAGCCCTTTTTGCTTCTTGTAGGGCTACTTCCATTTTTTCTATGTCAGATTTATAATTCATTTCCCTAAACTTATTCTAGGAGGGATCGCATAGTCCGGCCTAGTGCGCGACACTCGAAATGTCGTGAGTCTTTAAAGGCTCCGTGGGTTCGAATCCCACTCCCTCCGCTTTAAATTCTCTTCTATAAAGCATAAATAAACCTAAAATATTCTGATGGTTGAATTTGGTATTTTTGCATTTGTAACTTCTATTACTCCTGGGCCTAATAATTCAATGCTAATGGCTTCTGGAATAAGATTTGGAAGGAAAAAATCACTACCTCATTTTTTTGGTATTTGGTTAGGTTTCAATTTTTTATTCTTCTTAGGAGGTAATTTACTTTCATACGTTCCAGAGATAATTTTTCAATACCTACAATATGCAGGCTACATAGTGATTTTATATATTGCTTATAGAGTTGCAATAACTAAAACCACGATAAAAGAAGGTAGCGATGAAGATAAACCATTCACTTTTCTACAAGCTGCATTGTTTCAGTGGGTTAATCCGAAAGGAGTCGTTATGGCAGTATCAGGCTTGACTGCTTTTCAGATACCTCATTTACAAGCTAATCTCATTTATTTACTGGTAGGTGGACCTTGCGTAATAACTTGGCTTTTTCTTGGAGAAAGTCTTCAAAATTTTCTTATAGGTAATCAAAAATTAGAAAGAATTGTTTATGTGATTCTTGCATTAAGTATGGTTGCAAGTTTATTCCTAGCTTAATTTATTTACTCCAAGTATCTTTCCTAAATCATCAGAGAACGTTACGCTTCCGTCGGATTGCTGATTGTTCTCAAGTAAGGCAATTAAGATTCTTCCTACTGCTAAAGCTGTACCGTTAAGAGTATGCAATATAATATTTCCATCATCAATTTTTGTTCTCATATTCAGTCTTCTTGCTTGAAAATCGGTTGTATTGGAACAAGAGGTTACCTCTCTGTACTTTTGTTGACTTGGTATCCATGCCTCGATGTCATATTTTTTTGCTGCAGAAGCTCCTAAGTCTCCTGTACAAACATCAACAACTCTGTAAGGAATTTCAAGATCTTGGAGTATTTCTTCTTCAATTGTGAGAATGTATTCATGTTCTTCATTTGATTTTTCTGGATCACAAAAGGAGAACATCTCAACTTTATCAAATTGATGAACTCGAAAAATACCACTCGTGTCTTTGCCATAAGTTCCTGCCTCTCTTCTGAAACAAGTTGAATAACCAGCATATCTTAATGGTAAGTTCTTCATGTCTATGATTTCATCAGTATGTAGTGCAGCTAATGAAACTTCTGATGTGCCAACCAAAAATAGGTCATCATTTTGAACTTCATAAACTTGATCAGAGTCATCAGGAAAAAACCCTGTTCCAAATAAGGCATTTTCACGAACTAAAACTGGAGGAATTGTCGGGTTAAAGCCTTTTTCTGATAATTTGTTTAATGTATACGAAACTAAATTAAATTGGATTTTTACTAAATCTCCAAATAAATAAGAAAATCTTGAACCTGATATTTTAGAAGCCCTTTCAACATCTATTAATCCAAGTTTTTCACCTATTTCTAGGTGTGTCATCGGATTTTTGATGTTATTTGGTTCTCCAACCTTCTTTATTTCTTTATTGTCTTCATCAGTTTTACCCACTGGTGAAGAAGAGTTGACTATGTTGGGAATTTTTATCCATCCATCAAAAAATTCTTCGTCTTTTTGCTGTGTTTCTTCTAAAAGACTTTTTACATTATTACTAATCTTCTCCGCTTTTTCTAAGAGGGTAGCTTTTTCTTTTTCGGATGCTGATGCAATTTCCTTGCCCAATTTTTTTTGTTCGGCTCGTAGCTTTTCAGATTCAAACTTTAAAGCTCTTCTACTTTCATCAAGAAGTTTTAATTTATCTAAATCAATATTAAGGTCTCTTTTTCTTATATTTTCTTCGATTGCTTCGATATTTGTTTTTAAAAGTTGGGGATCAATCATTTACTAATCCTCTGGAGGTATGAATGCTTTGACTGAATATATGTTATCTTCAAAATCTTCTTCATTTTCTGTTTCTTCGACAAGTATAAACCACTCATAGACAATTCCTTTTTCAATTTTTAGCGGTTCTGTGTAGTAGCTTTTACTCTCAAATGATCCGATGGTATTTAATTTTGTTCTTTTCTCAAGTATCGTTTCACCAAATTCATCTGTTACTAAAATCAGAATTAGGACTTCCGTTTCTTCAACATTTCCTTCATTAGCGATCACTAACTGTAGTGAAACCTCTTTGTCTAGTAAGACCTTGTATCCCTCTTCTGTGGTTGCAATTGATTCGGGAACAAACTCAACACCCGTTATTGAAATATCTCTTTTTAGAAACAAGCCACTTTTATTTTCCAAGGCTTTGTCTACAATTACTTCAGCAAATTGATAGGCATTTGATTCAATCCCTGTGTACTCAATATTAAAAAAATCAGGCAAAAAAATATTCTCGGTTTCTGATTTACTATTTATTTCAATCAAAAAATTAATATAAGCTTTATCTCCAACTGATAAGCTTGAGATACTTTCAGCAATGGATTCTTCTAATACTTGAGTATATTCTTGGTCGACTAAATTTAATATTGAAACTTGAAATGTTTCCAATCCTTTAAGCCAAGATGTAATTGCTATCTCTAAAAGTTCTTTTTCGCTACCTTTATATTGACTCTCAGTATTAATTAAAATATTGTTTGCTTCCTGAGCATTTCTAATGATCTCAATGAACGTTGATTCAAATTCATCTCTATTTAGCTCATCAAAATCGATTAACCTTTGATAATCTTTTGATGCTTCATTGTGAAGGGTTGAAATTACGTAAGCTTCTTCGAGAAAAGTATTTAGGTCCGAAGATTCAGAAAAATTATCATAAAAACGTAATCCAAAAAATCCAATTCCAATGCTTACTATTATTACAATAAAATACCGTGTTATATTCATACAGTTCTCAATGTTTTTTTAATTCTTGTTCTTTATATAGTCTAGAAATACAATTACATTTCACAACTAAGATTATTGGTGAATGAAAGATTTTAAAATTGTTTGGTCTGCAAGAAGTGAATGTGGACCTAATAGAAAAAAAAATGAAGATACAATATTTCCAGCTATTTCTGGGAGTTCAAAGCCACCTTTTAAAGCAGCAGTTTGTGATGGTCTTGGTGGTCATGTCAATGGCGATGTTGCGAGTAAGATCGCTGCCGACACTCTTCTAAAAGAAATTTCAGATTTAAATCAAATAATTACTGAAGCAAATAAAAATATTTTAGAATATCAAGATAAAAATCCATCATCTCTTGGAATGGGAACGACAATGACTGCAATATCTATAGATAGCGATGCACTAATGAAAATTGGTCACGTTGGTGATAGTAGATGCTATGTATTGTCAGATAGAAATTTGATCAAGGTTACAGAAGATCAAAATGTGCCGGGTTATCAAAATGTATTAAAACAGGCACTTGGATCAAATGAAAAACTTAATATACAAGAAGTAGATTTTCGATTGCAGATTGGCGATGTTGTGTTTCTATGTAGTGATGGCCTTTACAATGAAGTTGGTGAAGAATACATAAAGAAAAAAATGCAAGATGGGATAAGTGCTGATACCTTTGTTAGTGAAGTGTTGTTGTTGAATCCTAAAGACAATGTGTCAGCAATTGTAATTAATGTAGTTTAGATTATGGAAATAGGACAAATAATAAAAGAAAGATACGAGATTATTCAACTTCTAGGGGAAGGTGGTATGTCCTATGTTTACAAAGCAAATGATAGACAATTAAAAAGAACTGTTGCAATAAAGACACTTAAACCGAATTATGTTCAGCAGGAGAAGTTTGTTGAAAGATTTAAAAGAGAAGCTCAAACAGCTGCAAACTTAAACCACCCAAACATCGTTCAAATTTTTGATTGGGGAATAGGTGATGAGCCTTTTTTTGTAATGGAATATATTGAAGGGAATACACTTACGTCCATAATTGCTAAAAGAAGAACCATAAGTTTAAATGATGTCCTTTTTATTGGAGCTCAAGTTTCAAGTGGTTTACAAGCAGCCCATTCAAAAGGGCTGGTTCATAGAGATATAAAACCAGGAAATATAATGATCACTCCAGAAGGAAAAGTAAAAGTTACTGATTTTGGTATTGTTTCTCTTCAAAATGAAGAAAACGATATTACAAAAACTGGATCTATTCTTGGAACCGCGAGCTATATATCCCCAGAACAGGCGCAGGGTAAACCTGTATCTAAAGAATCCGACTTATATTCTTTAGGGACTGTTTTATATGAACTTATTACAGGCAGACCCCCTTTTGAAGGTGATACACCAATTGCAACAGCAACAAAGCATATTACTGACAAACCTGAAAAGTTAAGTGTCTTCAGACCTGACATTCCTAAAGGTATTGAAAATGCAGTATTGAAATTGCTTCATAAATATCCAAAAGATAGATTTAAAAATGCAGAGGATTTAAGAGCGGTTCTCCTTCAGCAAAAAACACAGCTTCAGGCAATGCAAACACAAGAAAATCTAGTTGATCTAACGAGTCCAAAAATAAAATATAGGTTTACCTTACCAGCACTGATAATCTCTTTAACAATAGTTACAGGAACCGTGTGGACGCTAACTCGAATTTTTGATGGATTGCCTGTAGATGGAGGTACCCAGGTAATTATTAACGTTCCAGATTTGACTGGGAGTAGCCAAACTGAGGCTCTAAATGATCTTCAAAGTTTAGGATTTAAAGTTGGAATTGAGAATTCAGCTCATCCAGAGGTCCCTTCTGGAGCTGTTATAAGAACACAGCCTCCAGCGAATACATCAACTAATCCTGATACATTAGTAACAATAATTGTTTCCGTTGGACCAGAAGCATATCCAATACCTTATGTGGTAGATTTAGAAACCGATAGAGCTGTGTACGTCATAGAAGAAAGTGGTTTTACAATTGGCCAGAGAATAGAAGTAAACGATGACAACGTTCCTATTGGTTTTATAATTTCACAAAATCCAATGGCTGGAAAAAAAATGGGTCCCGGATCTAGTGTTGATCTCGTAATTTCATCGGGCCCTAGCCTGATTGAGCTTGGAGATCTCTCTAAAAAATCACTGGAAGATGCCACTCAAATTCTAGAAACGCTGGGTTTAGAATTTGAAACAATTGAGGAATTTTCTGAAGACACTGAAGAAGGGCTCGTTTCTGGGACGGTACCGGAAGCTGGAGAGATTGTCACTCCTGATGAGTTAATTACTCTTATTGTGTCACTAGGTATAAAAATTGAGGTTCCAGAAGTTGAAGGTTTGAATTATCAAGCTGCGGTTGATGCAATAGAGGAAGCAGGACTTGTAGCAACTGTAAGTGGTGATACTAATGGATTGGTTAGAAAGCAGTTGCCGCGTAAAGGAGAATTTCTTGAACCAGAAGGGGTAGTAGAGCTAACCTTTGATGAGTAAACAAGAAATATTCAAAAAAAAATTATTAAATTGGTCAATAAAAAATACAAGAGAATACTCATGGAGAAACACTCAAGATCCCTGGAAAATTCTTCTCATAGAAGTGATTGCTCAACAAACACAATTAAATAGAGCAAATAAGTATTATCAAAAATTTATAAAAAAGTTTCCAAATCCGAATGAAATGTCTAAAGCTACTAAAAAAGAAATCCTTGGAATGTGGTCTGGGTTGGGTTACAACAGCAGAGCTTTTAGGTTGCATGAAGCATCAAAAATCTTATCGAAGAAATCCTTTGATTCAATTTATCCTGATTTCGACATTCTTCCTGGTGTTGGAGAATATACTAAAAATGCTATTTTATCATTTGCTTACAACGATAAGGTGATAACTCAAGACACAAATGTTTTGAGGATATTTAGCAGATTTTTTGGAACTAAATACCCACAAAAATTTATACTTGAAAATCAAAAAAATATATTAAAAAACATAAAGTCAAGAAAATTTAATCAAGTGTTAATGGACTTTGGTTCAGAAATTTGTACATCCAAAAATCCTTCGTGCAGTATATGTATATTTGATAATGAATGTAAAAAGTTCATACAATTTAAACAAAGTCCTAAACAAACATTTAAGGGTTCAGATCGAGAAATTAGAGGAAAAATTATTAAACACCTTGTAGTGAACAACAATGTTGATATATCTTCCTTGAATATCACAATTAAAACAGAGGAGAATAGACTTAAACATATTTTAAAAAAACTTGAAAGTGAAGGAATGATCACAATAAAGAATAAGAAATTAATTGAAATTAGTTCTTAAAAACACTATTTTTTAATTATGCCTGTCTCTAAAAAAAGAAATAAAGCAAAAAACCTTGGACCTACTAAGTCTAAGAAAATATCTTCTCAAATGTCTGATGTTAGTGGCCCTTCACCTAGGTGGTTTGTTCTCACAATGTCTGCACTTATGGTTATCGGTGTTTTGCTAATAGTATTAAATTATTTGACATTACTTCCCGGGTCAGTCTCAAGATGGTATTTATGGAGTGGCTTAGGCTGCATCGGTATAGGCTTTCTAATGACTACAAAATATAATTAATATTCTAAAGGTGTCATTTCTTCTTTACAGTGCTTAGGGGGTTCATTAGCTACCACAGATTGTAATTTTACTGTTAGTTCTGTTCCACAAGCTTTACATAAAAATGATTGTGCCGTCTCTAATACATCACTCGGATCAATCTCTGGAGGTACGCTTGCTAGTGAACCAATCGAATTTTTTAAAAATCTAAAAATTACAACTCCAATTAGTAATGCTATTAAGTATTCCATTACAGTGTGAAATACCTAAAAGCAGAAATAATGATTGCAATAATAAACCACGCTATTCCAATAGCTCTTTGATTTGTTTTAAGATAACGACCTTTAAATTTTTTTTCTTCGAGTAAATCTTCAATAGACTCTTTAAGTTCCCTTAATTCTCTTTCAGATAAATCCTGAAAATCTTTTTTATCCATATAAATAAGAATAGCTTTTTGTGGAGATGATGGGACTTGAACCCACGACCCCCTGCTTGCAAAGCAGGTGCTCTTCCAACTGAGCTACATCCCCTCGCATCATTTATTATGCCTTGTATTGACTCGTAAATGAAAAAATTTTAGAAATATTTTGTATTCATTACTATTGTAGATAGAGCGAAAGGGCCTATAGCTCAGCCTGGTTAGAGCGCATCCCTGATAAGGATGAGGTCGTTAGTTCAAATCTAACTAGGCCCACCAGTGAATTGCAAGCAATGCATCAAAAATGAAATCTGGGACAAGGCTTTCCCGCCTAATCTTTTAAGTAAATGTAAAGACTGTAATGAAGTTGGCATCCCACTTAATAATTTATTAAAACTTGGAGGATTAATAAGTGTTTTTATCTATATATTTGTTTTCTTTTTTGCAATTTTATTTAATTAGAAACGAATACTTTTAAATTAACCTGAAATTAAGAGCCTGGTATATCCACTACCACAAGCCCTTAATTCCAGTACGTACTCAGATAAAAGGGAGACCAATTATCTAAGTTTTCATAATTTAAAGTCAAGGGGATAACTTTAAGTTATAAAAAAATCCGGGATAAACCCGGATCTAAACAATACAAAAAAGACCCGGCTAAATAGCTGACCATCCTTTATGATGTCTGTTTATAAAATTCATAAATTTAATTTTAACTTATACGCAGTTTAGAAAAGTAAATGATGTTAAAACTTTGTTTCGTTGTTTTCATTTTTAAGGAGTCTTCTTTTTTCAGATATCCCACCGGGACCACTGTAACCCCCTAATTTACCATTTGAGCAAATGACTCTATGACAAGGAATTATTATTGGGTAAGGATTTTTTCCACAAGCATTTGCAACTGCTCTTGATGAATTAGGATGACCAATTCTTGCTGCAATCTCTTTATAAGACACAGTTTGACCATAAGGAATTCTAGAGATTTCTTTCCAAACTAAATTTTGAAATTCAGTGCCATTTAATTTCATAAAATTACTTTAACAACCTCAATTATTGATATTTACCAGTTAAATATAAAATTTGTATTATGAATACACACTCAACACAAATTTCAAATGTCCTCATTATCGGTAGTGGAGGTGCGGGACTGAGAGCTGCAATAGAAGCAAAGCAACAAGGAATGGATGTTGTTGTACTTGGTAAGAGACAAAGAACAGATGTTCACACTGTCCTTGCTGCTGGAGGGATTAATGCAGCTTTTGGAAATGTTGATACCGATGATTCATGGGAGCAACATTTTGCTGATACTTATATCGAAGGTTATGGATTATCCGAACCAGAAGTAGTGGAAATAATGGCAAAAGAGTCTCCCGCTATAGTAGAAGAAATTGATAGTTGGGGCGCTAACTTTGCGAAGCTAGAAAATGGCAAGATTGATCAAAGATTTTTTGGTGCTCATACATATAGAAGAACCTGTTACTCAGGTGATTACACAGGAAGATCAATACTTTTTGCTTTGATTAATAAAGCAAAATCACTAGATATACCAATTTTAGATTCACAATATGTATCTGATTTATTAGTAGATGATAATGTTTGTTTCGGAGCTATGGCATTTGACATTCAGAGTGGAGAAAGAACAGTTTACTTGGCAGATTCAATTATTGTTGCCGCTGGTGGACATACAAGATTGTGGAGAAAAAGCTCTTCTAGAAGAAATGAAAATACTGGTGATGGATTTTTTCTTGGTCTTAAAGCTGGTTGTAAATTAAGTGATATGGAAATGGTTCAATTTCACCCAACTGGAATGGTTATACCGGAGGAAATGGCAGGAACATTAGTCACTGAAGCTGTACGTGGTGAAGGTGGAAAGCTTGTTAACAGTGATGGTGAAAGGTTTATGAAAAACTATGATAGCGAAAGAATGGAGTTATCAACAAGAGATCGTGTTGCCATGGCAAATTATACAGAAATTGTGGAGGGAAGAGGGTCTCCTAATGGTGGAGTTTATCTTGACATAAGTCACAAAGATAAAGATTTTATAATTGAAAAGCTTCCAAGAATGTATAGGCAATTTTTAGATACTTTAATGATTGATATTTCAAAAAGCCCGATGGAAGTTTCGCCAACTGCACATTATTCAATGGGAGGTATAGTTGTGACTCCTAAAGATCATTGGACGGGCGTTGAAGGTCTATATGCTGCTGGGGAGGTAACTTCGGGACTTCATGGAGCAAATAGACTTGGTGGAAATTCACTTGCAGAAATCCTTATTTTTGGAAAGAGAGCTGGTGCTGCAGCATCTCAAAGATCAAAAGAAATAGACGTTCATATACGATCAAAAAAAGTTATCAATGAAGCACATGAAAACCTTAATTCATCGATCAAAAATGGTTCAGAGGTAGCAAGACCCCTTCAACGATCTTTAAGAAACATAATGTGGGAGTATGGAGGAGTTGTTAAAAATAAAGGGAAATTAGAAAAGGGTTTATCAGAAATTGAGGGACTAAAAGAATCTTCAAAAAATCTTGATGTGAGGCCAGATTCTGAAGGATATCAAGACTTAATGCTTGCATTCGATCTTGAGGCATCGATCGCTTCGTCAGAAGCAACTCTAAAAAGTGCGCTAAATAGAGAAGAGAGTAGAGGCGCTCATCAACGTGATGATTTTAAAAATTTGAGTGAAAATGGAAATGTAAATATTAGAGTCGAACTTGATGACAACAAGGAAATAAAACTATCGAAAAAAGAAATCCCCCAACTAGAGAAAAAACTTAAAAATTTAATCAATAAGACTGTAGAAATTGATAACTTTGATGGAATGCTTCTTGAATAGTAGTTTTGTTATATGACTCAAGTTTAAATCTCAAAAAACATCTACAAATTTAAAAAAATTTCTGGCATTGCAGAAGCCCAAGATGTCTCATTGTGAAGTCCATTTTCATCTATAAAAAATTTTACGTTTTTTTTATTTAGTTCAAGAGAATCATTTATATTCTTAACTCCTGAAAAATAATAATTATCATTATTTGAAAAATCCAAATCTCGATTTTTTGGAAATATATTTTTAACATGATCCCCAAAAATATGTCCTTCTTTTTTACCGGTATAAAGGTAAGTTGTCGAGTTGTTTCCAAGATTTTTAATATCATTTAATATCCCAGGGTATCCAAACCAAAATGCAGGAGATAAGGATATTATGTTTTCAAACTCAGGATAAATTATTGAGGTCTTGATTGACATTAAACCACCCATTGAAGCTCCTGCAACAGTAAATTTAGTCTGATCAAAATTTATGCCTAAGAAATTTTTTACTGATGGAATAAAGCTCAGGACAATGTTTTTAATATGCTCCTTAGCAAAATTCTTTTCTTTCTTAATGGGATATGGATTATATTGAAATTGTCTTTTAGAGTTTGACGTAACACTGATTATCAAAAAATTTTTTTTAAACTGGTCTTCAAAGTTATTAATTAAACTTTCTAAATTGAAAATTGTTCCATAGTGACTGGTTGAAGAATCGAAAAGATTCTGTCCATCGTAACAAAGGATCATATTATCTATTTTGGTAAGATCTTTTGGTACTCTAAAAATAATTTGATTAGTATCTTCAATTTCTTCATCAAAAATTTCGTTGCTTTTATACAGATTTTTAAAAATTTTATTTTTTGAATATTTTGTAAAATTTATATCGTCAATCATCTTCAATTATTATTCTATTAAATAAAAATTAAGTAATAATTGTAAAAAACAAAGAAATAAATAAAAAGTTTTAGTTCATTTTATAAAATTTGATATAATTATTTAAGCATAAAGAGAAGGTTAAGACCTCGGCAACCTGGAAGACTATCCAAGGTGCCTGAAGATGTGGCAGAAATGCAACTAATTAGTCAAAGCCCTTCTCCAAACAAAGGAGAATATTATGAAGTTTGATTCAAAACTTATACATGCAGGTTGGGATTCAGATGCTGACTCTGAGGGGTCAATAACTGTTCCCATTTATAAAACAACTGCATATCAATTTAATGACACTGAACATGCAGCTAGCTTGTTTGCCTTAAAAGAGTTTGGAAACATTTACTCTCGACTCGGCAATCCAACTGTTGGTGCCTTAGAAGCAAGGCTTACGGCTCTAGAAGATGGCGCTATGTCTGTTGCTCTATCGTCGGGAACATCTGCAGTTATGTACTCTCTTATAAATATTATGAGTCAAGGAGATAATTTTGTTACAGCAAACCAACTTTATGGCGGTACTTATACAATGTTCGATAATATATTGCCTGAATACGGTATCGACTCTAAAAAAGTTGATATTACAGATCTAACTGCTGTTGAAAATGCAATTGATGAGAAAACTCGAGCAATATATTGTGAGACAATAACTAATCCAGGATTAGTTGTCGCTGATATCTCTGGATTAGGAGAAATTGCTAAATCTAAAGGTATCCCTTTAATAGTTGATGCTACTTTTACTACATCAGCAATTTGTAAACCTTTTGATTTTGGAGCAGATATTGTAGTTTATTCTCTTACAAAATGGATGTCTGGACATGGAAGAGTAATTGCCGGAGCAGTTATTGAAAAAGGTGGTTTTGACTGGGGTAATGGAAATTTCCCATTATATGACAAGCCTGATACCAGTTATGGAGGAATGAGATGGGGACATGATTTAGGTGATTTAAGTAATGTAGCTTACTCATTAAGGCTAAGAACAGTGCCGCTAAGAAATCTTGGTGCAAGTATGTCTCCAGAGACAGCATTTGAAGTTATGAGTGGTCTTGAGACTTTAAGTCTGAGAATGGACAGGCATTGTGAAAATGCTATAAAAGCAGCTGAATATCTATCAAACCATGAACTTGTTGAATGGGTAAGGTTTCCAGGACTCAAAGATGATCCTGCATATGACCTATCAGAAAAGTACTTGAAAGGTACTGGCGGAACAATGGTTGTTTTTGGTATAAAAGGTGGAAAAGATTCTGGACAAAAATTTATTGATAATTTAAAGATGTTTAGACATGTTGCGAATGTTGGAGATACTAGATCTTTAGCAATTCACCCTGCATCCACAACACATTCACAATTAGATGACGAGCAGTTAATAGCTGCAGGTTCTCCTGCAGAGTTAGTAAGGCTTTCAATTGGTATTGAAGACATAGATGATATCATTGAAGATCTATCTCAGGCTCTTGAAAGTACAAAATAAAACAAGCAAGTTTTACATTCCACAATTTAAACTTGATTCGGGTGAACTGCTAGAGAATGTAGAGATTGCTTACACTACTTACGGAACTTTGTCAGAAAAAGGCGACAATGCTGTATTAATATTTCACGCTCTAACCGGAAGTCATATGTTGGCAGGAAGTTATTCTCAAGAAGAAAACTCAGAAATTCCCTGGAATGATGAATTAGAAATTGGCTGGTGGGATGAATTTGTTGGTGTAGATAAACTTATTGATACCGAAAAATATTTTGTAGTTTGTGCAAACTATCTTGGTGGATGTTACGGGACCACAGGTCCAAATTCTATTGATAATAAAACTGGATTAGAATATGGCGAGAATTTTCCAAATATTTCTTTCAAGGATATAGAAACTTCACAAAAACAATTATTAGATAACCTAGGAGTTAAATCCTTAAAGGCCGTGATTGGTCCCTCTATTGGAGGCTTAATGGCATTAGAGTTTTCTCTTTTATATCCAGATTTTGTAGAAAATCTTATCTCAATTTCAAGTGGATATAAATTGTCCACAATTCAGTTACTTCACAACCTTGAACAAGCTTACGTGTTGAATCTGGCAAAAGGTTCACCTGACAGAAGAGACGAGTATTTGTCTCTAGCAAGAATGATTGCACATAAAACTTACATCTCTTTGGAGCTTCTTGCATCAAGGGCTAAAGGTGAAAGTAAGTATGGTGAAGACATAATTAATGGTTTCTTATCAACATCACAAGAGTCTTATATGATGCATCAAGGAGAAAAGTTCATTGAGAGATTCACTCATGAATCTTACAATTCAATAATTAAAGGTTGGCAAAACTTTTCTATAGATGTAGAGAAAATTGAAAGACTTAAAGATATTAAAGTTTTAGTAGTTTCTGTTGATTCAGATGTATGTTTTTATCCAGAAGAACAATTAGAATTTATTAAGCTTTTGGAAGCAAATCAAATCAATGTAACTCATAAAACAATCAGTTCAACAAAAGGTCATGATTGTTTTCTTTTAGAGCCTGATCTGTTTGAAAAAGAATTAGGAAAATTTATCTAAGTTATTTTCTAACAGTAGAGCCCACTACAAGAGCTGCTGAAATGATTATTAAGTTTTTGACTATGTATTGACCTTCAAGCGTAAGTCCAAAAGGAAAAGTAGTGAAACATACTTCGGGAAACAATACTAAAGGCAAAAATGTTCCAGGCATCTGAATAAATAATAAAATTATGGATATTCGAATTAGTGGTTTTATTATCATCGTAATTCCTATAACTACTTCCCAAATGCCTAAAATTGGGACAAATGTTTTGGGGTTTTCAAACCAGTAAACTGTATTCTCCACAAGCTCTTGAGCAGGGCTTAATCCTAGAGGTTTTAAAGCACCGAACCAGATATAGATAATCCCTAAAGAATATCTAAGTAACGTAACTCCCCATTTTGACATAAACTCAGTCACAAAAATATCTAAATCATCAAAACTTTTAATATTTCTCACAAAAACAATCTAGTTAGATATTTAAATAATAAGAAAGAAAATATGTTGATTATCTAAAAATTACATGGATCAAAAATGAGCTGCTTACCCAAGCTACAGAAAATGTAAAAAAAATAAAAAAAGGTTTCACATTTTTAATTACACCAGAAAAAAACAATGCTAAAAGTAATCCAAAAATTATTGAAAACCCAATTATAAATGCATCGAGTAAACTCACTGAAGATTAATTTGAGATTCGTGTTCTGTCTGTGTAGGTATATGTTTGTTTAAAAAATTTCCTATTTGTTCAAAAGCAGATATTGTTTCGGGCATTCTTACATCTATATGAAAAACGTGATACATCCCTTCCCATTCAAAATATTCATTTTCACATTTATCTCTATCAAGTATTTTCTTCAATGACTGGGAATCAGATAACAATAGTTCTTCTGTGCCAACCTGGATCATTATTGGAGGACTTGAAGTGAAATCTCCCTTAAGTGGGATCATGTAAGGATTATTTGAATCAAATTCTCCTTCATTAATATAAAAGCCATGAAGCGAGTCTCCATTTGCCCAAATTCTTTTGAATATTGGACCTAAAAGCAAATCTCTGTCTGCCATGTCTTCCGTATAGGTAGTTCCTGTTCCCGTTAAATCTGTCCAGGGTGACAATAAAGCTAGGGATGTTGGTAAATCCTTATCTGAATCAATTAGTTTCAATAAAGTTACAAGTGCAAGATTACCTCCTGCAGAATCCCCACCAAATGCAATTTGGTTTGATTTATAATTTTTTTCATTCAATAAATGTTCATAAACTGTAAGAGCATCATTAAGTTGTGAAGGGTACTTGCTTTCAGGTCCTAGACGATAGTCTGGAATGTAGATTGTTGTTTTTGTTATCTCAGCCAAATGGCTGGCAAGAGAGTAATGACTTTTTGGACTGCCTAAAGAGTAAGCTCCTCCATGAAAATATAATAATATCCTATTAGGATCGGATGAAGGTGTAGATATTTTCCATGTTTTTATTCCGTTAATGTAAAATTCTTCTTTTTTTGTTCCTTTAACTTTTGGACCAAATACTCCTTGTAAATCAACAAGCCATCTGAAAAGCTTTATTCTCCAATTTGTCATTTCATTTGGACTTCTGTATATGGAACTTAAAATTTTTGCAAAACGCCTAAATTGTTTTATGCTTTTTTGAGCTTGTTTGCTTACCATATAAATTAATAATAAAGACTATATTCCTTCTTTGCACTATAAAAATACTTAGGAAGTTTAACTAAAGTTCTTGGAGAGATAAGTTTCTAATTCCTCTAAATTTTCTACAATATTATCTCCATAACTAAATATCCCCCAAACAAAATTGTTTATTGGTTTTATTGTATTTGCACCTATCCCAATTAATGTTTTTCCAGATTTAAATGCGTATCCAATCTCCGCAGCTGTCCCAGAATCTACATCTCTCCCAGTTAAAAGAGCAACTACTAAGTCAGCTGGCTCGAGGTATTTCATGTCTATATCAAAAATTTTTTCTTTTTTTTCACGAGTAAATTCACCAGTTACTAAACCCGCGTCTCGGTGAGGAAGAAAAGTATCAAAACCATAACTCTCTACTAACTTCGTAATTTTTTCAAGATATTCTCTTTCATGGTCATCGAATAATGGTCCAGCTATATATGCTTTTTTCATAAATCTATTCTATTTAAAAAATCTTTGATTTCTACTAGGCCTTTATAATTTAAGATACTTTCTGACATGGAGTTAATACTGTTTAAAATACTTTCATTCCAAACTTCATTTAGGGGAACAACGTCTACTTTTATAAAAAAAATACTTGTTTCGTCATCAATTGGAGCGGATGTTTGTGTTTCTACTCTAAAATATAGATTTTCAAAATTAGATATTTTTGGTTTTTTAACCTCAGTAAATTCACTTAAGCTATTATTAGTTGTTATTGTCCAAACCCACCTCTTTATTTTCTGTTTGGTCATATATGCTGACAACTTATCACTTGACTCAATTAGTTGTTCATTATCAGCTATGGGTTCATGAATTTTAGATAGGGGTTTACCAAGTTTATCCATTGGTTTCCATCCACTGGGAAAACAAACTGAAACTACTTCCATGTTTCCAAGATGCATTATTGAAAAATCTTCTTCAAAACATAAAGTTGTTTCATAAAGTGAGAAATTTTTGTTAAGTTTGCAATAACTTAAGAATTTATCAAGTAAATTTTTTTCTTCTGAGAGTTTTGTTTGTCCATATAATTTTTCGCCAAATAGGTTTAATTGCTTTTGCTTTTCCGATATGTAAGTCTGGTTAGGAGTTTTACTAAAAGTTGGGCCATGATATCGAGTCATTGTTGGTTTATTTGTAAATGGTGTTTTAACAAAATTTATATTCATTAATATTGATTTTAGAGTTAAAAGGAAAAATTTGAAAAAAGTAGGCATTCTTCTCATCCACGGTCTTTGGGAACATAAAGGAAGGCACGATATTAATGCTTCATGGTTTAAGAACTTAAATATAGAACCCTTTCTGGTGGATCTACCGGGACATGGGAAAAATGCAGATGTATTTGGTCACATTGAACGATGGGAGGAAGTAGAAAATTCTATATTAGATGCATTTAAAGTGATGGGGTCTTATGATGTAAAGATTGTATTTGGCATATCCTTTGGGGGCCAAGTAGCTTTGCATTGTATATTAAAAAATATTATCGATCCTGATTTTTTAATATTGTCCGCTCCTAGCCTAGGTGATAATTATCCGCAATTTATAAAAACCATATCCAAGTCAATATCAAAACTCTTTCCTAAGTTAAGAATTCCTTCCTCAGCTAACAAAAGAAATTTATCCACAGATGTTGAGGTTGTAAAAGATTATTTTAATGATCCACTTGTTTTTAGATCAATTAGCGCAAAATTTGGAAATGAAACTATAGAATCACAAAAGTTTGTTAATGAAAATATTTCGAATTTAAAAACACCTACTTTGTATCTTCATGGAGATAAAGATAGTATTGTTCCAATTTCTTCCGGAGATAGGTTGTCGAGATTAGCAAATGTTAAATTTATAACTGTTTCTAACTCCAAACATGAAATTTTAAATCAAGACACTAGACCTTTTGTGTTAAGTGAAATTCATCAGTGGCTTGTAGAAGAAAAAATTATTTAATATTTCTTATTGCAAATTCTTTGCATTAACTTAATTAAATTTTATACTTTTTATATGCACGTACCTGACGGTTTTATAAATGCCCCAGTTTCTGCCGCATCTGGTTTGATAAGCTTGGGGACTATTTGGGCTTATATTAGAAATGCTAAGAACTTAGTAGCTGATCGTTTGATTGCGCTTACTGGAATGATGTCAGCACTAATTTTTGTATTACAAATGATTAATTTTCCAATAGCAGCGGGAACCAGTGGTCATCTTTTAGGTGGTGCCTTAGCAGTTGTAGTTTTGGGACCTAGTCTTGGAATTATATGCATATCAATAGTTGTTGTAATTCAGTCATTGCTATTTGCCGATGGTGGTCTAAGTGCACTAGGAGTTAACTTATTAAATATGGCAGTAGTTACTTCTCTTATTGGCTGGATAGCAATATCTACATGGAAAAAATTATTTGGTGAAAGTTATTCCTCGACAATTTCAGGATCATTCATAGCTGGTTTATTATCTGTTGTGTTTTCCTCAATTGCATTTGTTCTTGAATATTCTTTGGGAGGTACAGTAGCAGTCCCTCTTGGAAGTGTATTAATAGCAATGGTCTCAAGCCATTTATTAATTGGTATTGGTGAGGGAATCATTACTGCTTTAATTGTTTCTTTACTTCTAAGAGTTAGGTCTGATTTAGTTTATGTAAATAAAAATACCGAGCAGAGCAACAAAGTAACTTCATTTTATGGATTATTTATACTGTTAATTTTAATTCTCACATTAATTACTCCGTACGCCTCTTCATCGCCAGATGGTCTTGAGTCTGTAGCTGAATCATTTGGTTTCAATGAAGATGCAGGAATTGTTTTATTTTTAGATGATTACGGCATAGAAAATATCAACAATAACTTCTTGTCTACAGTTCTGAGCGCAGTTTTAGGAATAGTTGTAATCGTTGGACTATTTAACATCTTTATAAAAGTAAAAAACCGGAATTAAAGTGGGAAAAAAAAGATAATTTTTTTTTGAAAAAAATTTATTTTCAGTGTAATTTTATATTAACTTTTTGTGAAGAAAGTCTTTATAGATAATCATTACAAGAAGAAAAAGAGATAGCCCTTGAAGCAAGTGAGTTTTGGCAACAAAACAAGCGGAGTATTCAAGGGTTTTCTCATTTTAAAACATGTTTTCTTTGTCTTTACCTTCTATTTAAAAAAGGTATTCATAATTATCTAATAATTTAATAACTTCTGTTCAACTAATACGTATACAAATCTCCCCAGTTCTCACTGGGGTGTTCCCAAAACAACTTTCTATTAGAATTTTCATATGACTACAAATCAAGATCTTTTATTGTTACATAAAGAGTGTAGAAAGTGTAAGTCTTGCGAACTTTCTCAAACTAGAAATAATGTTGTTGTAGCAAAGGGAAATTCTAAAGCTAAGATTTTAATCATCGGGGAAGGGCCTGGGGAGCAAGAAGATATTACAGGATTTCCGTTTGTTGGAAGAGCTGGAAAAATGCTTGATTCAGCATTAATGTCTGTTGAGATAGACCCCTTGGAGGATTGTTATATTACAAATATTGTTAAGTGTAGACCCCCTCAAAATAGGAAGCCTCATTCAAATGAAATAAATTCATGTATGCCTTGGCTAACAAAACAGATTAATTTGTTAAATCCAAAAATTATAATTTTGGCGGGATCAACATCTGTGGAAGCTTTTCTTGAGATAAAAAAACCAATTTCGAAGATAAGAGGTGAGTGGATAATAAAGGACAATATCAAAATTATGCCTATTTTTCATCCATCATATCTCTTAAGAAGCCCTTCGAAAGAGCCTGGAAAACCAAAATGGTTAACCTGGCAAGATTTAAAAAAAGTTAAAACTGCTTTTGATAATCTTTAGTTTGAAAATTCATCTTTTGTTGTAAGCAATAAAGATACAAAGATAAAAATACTACAAATCAAAATGTTTCTATTAAATGTTTCTCCTAAAAATATAACTCCGGCTGTTACTCCTACAACTGGTACTAAATAATCAATAGATGCAACCTGTAATGCGCTTACTCTTTGAATTAACCAAGTGAAAGATAAAAATGCTCCAAGATTGCATACAACTAGTGCTCCAAGTCTTATCAGTTGTGAAACATTTAATATATCAATACCTACTCCAGAAATTAAATACGTCAAAAATGTAAGAATTATTACAAGTGGATATTGATAGGTTAACCAGCTACTTACTTTATATTTAGGAGCAAATTTTCTATTAAGAACAGTAGCGAGAGCAATGCATTGAACTCCTAAGAATGCCAATGTACCTCCCAAAAAAATATTTCCTTGATTCAACAACCCTGTTTCCTGGGAAATAAATAAATAAGCTATTCCAGAAAAACCAATCAATACAGAGAGATATTTTAGTTTTGAAATTTTTTCTTCTTTTAAGATTAGCTTTACCCACATGACTGTAAAAATTGGAGCAGAACTTATCAATAAAGTAACTAATCCAGACGAAATGTATTGAAGAGAAAATATAAAGGCCCAACTTACAAAAAATATTGAGGCTAAACCAGTAAAAGAAGCTTCTTTTAAAAGCTGTTTATTAAATTTTTCTTTATTAAAAATTACATAATAAAAGAAAAGTAGAGTACCAATAATTGATACTCTGACTGTTACTAAAAAAATTTCATTTATCCCTTCAATAAGCAAGCTGCGAATAATTACATTTGCAGAACCCCACATAACTCCTGCCGTTAAAACTGCTCCTATAGTTTGAATGAGGGAGGGTCTATTGTTTATTTGATTATTATTAATCATTCTTGAAATACTAATGATAAATTGGAAATAGAGTAGGATTGTATTAACGGGAGCAAAATGCTGAGAGGGTGTAAAAACCGACCGTCTGAACCTGTTAGGTAATTCTAACGAAGGGATATTCGGAACTCTTATCCCATTTATGAAATGAGGTAATTGTGCAGTTAGGTACAAACGTTTTAATTAATTACATACTTATATTCTTTATACTTTTTCTCTTTCTTGTCTTAACAAGAAGGCTGGCAAACAAAACAGAAGATAAAAGTTATTTTGTTATGCTGAAATCTCAAAAGACCCTCAATCTATCCTTGAGTTTTTATGCAAGTGGTATGGGATTATGGATTATTGCTTCTCCAGCAGAAGTTGGCTGGTATGGCTTAGGGTTTGATGTTATAGGTTATGCAATTTCTGCCGCTACTCCTTTTGTGTTATTGTATTTTGTGGGTCCACGTATTGTTCAAACAGTTCCAGACAAAGCAACTCTTCCTCAGTACATAAGTCAACAATATGGAAATTTTGCTCAAGTTTTTGTTTCAATAATTGCAACCATATATATGTCAGCTTTTCTAATTGCTGAATTCGCATCAATAAATTTTCTGTTTCCTGAAATAGCAGATACTTCTGGTTTGATTGTTTGTACAGCAATAGCAGTCGTAACTTTTCTTTACTTAAATCTTTCAGGCTTTAAGGCGTCTCTTGTCACTGATAGATTCCAAGGAATATCAATAATTGCACTTCTTATTATTGTTTTGGTTTTGTGGATAAGTCAAAATGGAATTAGTAATATTATCGAAGCTTCTTACGATGGAGGATTAAACACATTTACATTTGCAAGTTTTAAATCTGCGCTTGCTGTAATTCTTGCAGTAACTGCAGCAGAAATATTCTCTCAGGGTTACTGGCAAAGAACATATTCTGCAATTGATGAAAATGTAATTAAAAAATCATCCATTTATGCTGGATTGGGTTGTTTTGTAACAGTACTCGTTCTTGGAATTGCAGGTTCATCTGGAGCAGGTTTTGGAATTGAAAATCCTTCCTTAAGTTTCATCCAACAAATAGAATTTAATACCTTTTCAAGAATTCTTGTAATTGTACTTTGCACAATGCTTGTTGCGTCAAGTATTGATACTCTTCAAAGTGCAATATCTTCAACAATGGCTTTAGATCTTGTAAAAAGAGGTGTGTCTGAAGCAAAAATAATAACACTTATAATTACTTTTGGCTCTTTAGGGTTATCATTTTATGTAACGAATATATTTTCAGTATTTTTATTTGCTGACCTGTTGGCTGTATGTTTAGTCTTCCCTGCGTTTTACAAAATTAAATCAAGAAAAACTAGCCAGGGTATAGTGATCCCCACATCTTTGGGTTTTGTTTCATCGGTGTTGTACAGATTTTATTTTATTGATTTAGATTTAAATCCAGGTGGGATATTTATACCAACTGATCTCTATGGGCTTGCAGACCTTAACACATTTGGAGTAGGGTTTATTTTTTCTATTATTGGTACTCTTGCTTACAACAGAATAAAATAGTAAATAGAAAATTTAAATGAAGCCAAAAAATATATCTGATTTTGTAAGCCTATCTGAAATAAGTAATAATAACTCAGACTTGCTACTTAAGTCTACGAAAATGAGCCTGGATAAAAATTCATACGAATCTTCAATATGGAAATTTTCACAAAATCAATGGAGAGAACTAAAACAATCCTCGTATTGGAATTTTTCAGCACCGAAGTACTCAAACAATAAAAAATCATTTGCATTTATCAAAACACCTAAATCTACTGAAATTTTGGATAAATTAGAAAAGGAAAAAAAACTAGAAAAAAATAAGCTTATTTTTAGAAATAGGGGTAAAGAAAAAATATTATTTGAAACTGATGATTCTATTGTTAATTATTTATGGAGTTCTAATGATGAATTTATTTACGTAATAACAAAAGAGTGGTCGAGTGAATATAAAAAAATTGAAAATAAAACTGATCATCCTCTTGAAATTAATAAATTACCTTTTCGATTTGATACAACAGGGGTTATATACAATAAAAGATTTCATATTTATAAAGTAAAGACTTCTACTGGTAAAAGTCAGAAAATTATAGATGGAGATAAAGAACTGTTTCTCTCAATATCCTCTCTTCTTGAAATTGACTCTGATATGTACTTTATAGCAAGCAGGCATAATCAAGATGGAACGATGCTTGAAGATCAAATTATAAAATTTTCAGATTCACAATTAACAGTTATAAATAAAGGTGGTATGTGGAGCCAGTTATTTTCTTATCAAGATAATTTATACGGTGTCGGTCTTGATAAGAGATTTGATTGGCCGACGAATATTAGTATTTTCAAAATTAACAAAAGAGGTATTGCCAACAAAGTTAGTAATTTTATTGATAGAGGTGTAGTTAAAACAAAAGTTAGTGATAACAAAGTTTATGTTTTGTATGAAGATTCTGGAAAGCAAAGTCTACTTAAAACTGATTTTGAAAGTTTTGAGATTTTATATGATAAAGAACTCCTAACCTCTGATTTCTGTGTTAATGATGAAGATATTTATGCTCTAGTAAGCTCTTTCGATAAAAAAGATGAAGTATATTTAATTAGAAATGATGAGGATAAAAAATTTTCAGACTTTAATAATAATTTTCACAATAAAGTAAGTACTCATAATTGTGTATATGAAAGATTTGAAACTGGAAAATCTCAAATTGATACTTGGGGAATACTTGTAGATATCAATAAACCTACTTTGCTAAACATACATGGTGGTCCTGCCAGTCAATATGGATTTGGGTTTTTTGATGAGTTTCAGGTTTTTGCATCTTCTGGTTTTAATGTTGTAGCTTGTAATCCACGTGGTTCATCAGGTAGAGGACATAAGTTTGTTAGAGACGTTTGTGGGAACAAATGGGGTGAGAATGACACTTATGATGTAATTAAAAGCTTTGAAATGATGATAAAAAAGCTTGGAATAAAAAATAAAAACTATGGAATTATGGGAGGTTCATATGGTGGTTTTATGACTTCTTGGGTAATTAGTCATTATCCAAAAATGTTTAAATCTGCTGTTGTCGAGAGAGCTCTGTTGAACTGGGAAACAATGGTCGGAACTTCAGATATTGGAATTGGATTTCCTGAAATGTATCTTTTGGATGACCTAAAAAGTAATTTGAATTTATACAGAAAGAAAAGTCCAATCACTTATGCAAACAACATTATTACCCCAACACTAATAATTCATTCAGAAAAAGATTACAGGTGCCCAATTGAGCAGGCTGAGCAATTATTTTCTAACCTTAAAAGAAGAGGTGTTTCATCATCAATGATAAGATTCCCAGATGAAAGTCATGAACTTTCTAGATCTGGCAAACCAGAACATAGAGTTCAAAGATTTGATTCAATTATCAATTGGCATAAAAAACAACTTAGCTAGTCAAAATAAACTTATAAAATCTAATTAAAGTAAATATCAGGTGTTCATGAATAATGAAATTGTTAATCCATCAAAAGGTAAAGAACTTAGAGATTTAGCCCGTTCTAATCCAGAAAAAGCTTATAGGTATCTTGAAGAAAACAAACAATTGTGGATTCAAATAGCCACTAAAGATCCTTTCGATTCTGCTGATGCACTTGAAGAATTTGAGCCTATTGAGGCGGGAAAATTAATTACCGAGCTTTCAACCTTAACAGCGGTAAAAATTTTTGAATCCCTGCGTCCACGTGCAATTATTGAAATTGTTGAATCTTTGGATGACAAAAATGTTGAGGAGATTTTTAAGCAAATGGATACAGAAGACGTTGTTGATGTTTTAGAAAGATCTACTGATGATGAAACTGATGAAATTTTAGAAATTTTAGACAAATCTACAAAACTAAATATAGATAGAAGGCTGTCTTACCCAGAAGACTCTGTAGGAAGACAGATGTCTGAAGAAGTAGCAAAAATATCAACTGGATTAACTGTTAAAGATGCTCTGAAAGAACTTAAGTCGCTTCACAATAATGTAGAGGATTTAATTTATGTATATTCAGTAGATAAAGAAAATAGACTCACGGGAGTGATTTCTTTTAGAGAAATTGTCTTTGCAAATGAAGACGACTTAATCAAAAATGTAATGATTCAAGATCCAGTATTTGTAAATCCTTCGTCTGATCAGGAGGAGGCAGCAGGATTAATAAGACAATATGAACTACTAGCTCTCCCAGTAATTGATAAAGATAATAAATTGATTGGTCAAATAACTATAAATTCCGCATTAGATGTTATACAAACAGAAATTGCTGAAGATTTTTCTCAATCATTTGGTGCAGGGGCTGAAGAAACAATTTTTACACCTATTCAAAAATCAATACGGTCTCGACTTCCATGGATAGCAATAAATATGGTCTTGGCTTTTATTGTTTCGTTTTTGATATTCCAATTTGAGGAAACAATTACTAGTAATGTATTACTGGCTGCTTTAATGCCGGTAGTTGCATTGATTGGGGGAAGTTCTGGTGCTCAGTCTTTAGCAATTGTAATAAGAGCTTTGGCACGAAATGATGTTTCTGAGGCAAGAGTTCTTGATGTAATTGGAAAACAAACACTAATCGGAATCATAAATGGCATCTTGGTTGGCACTTTTTCATTTTTTATATTGAGCTTTGTTGGTTTAGGTGATTTTTCTTTAGCTTTAGGTTCTGCTGTTTTTACTAATATATTTATTGGAAATTTTTTTGGTTCATCAATACCTTTGATTTTAAAAAAATTAGGATTTGATCCAGCACTAGCATCAAATATATTTCTTACATTAGTTACTGATATTGCCGGTTTTGGTGGCTTTCTGGCTATTGCGCTTTTATTGTTGTAAGTTCTAAGTTGGTTCTCTGTAAATTAATCTTGTACCTTTTTTATTGAAAAGGTAGGAAAATATCCACTCAATCACAACTAATATTTTTGATCTATATCCTATTAAATACAGAATGTGAATTGCACTCCAAAAGAGCCAAGCTAAAAAACCAGATACTTCTATATTTCCAATTTTACCTATCGCCTTATACCTGCCCACCGTTGCCATCATTCCCTTATCATTGTATTTAAAAGGTTTTCTATCTTTCTTGATTGTTTTACTCTTTATAACTTTTGCGAGATATTTCCCTTGTTGGATTGCTACTGGGGCAATGCCTGGAAGAGTGTTGTTTTTCTTATCTTTATAATTAGCAGCGTCTCCGATGACAAATACGTTTCCATCGTCTTTAAGTGAACAATCTGGGTCAACAATTGCTCTTCCTTCATTATCTGTTTTCGTATTTAGCTTCTCAATTATTGGGCTTGCTTCGTTACCTGCTGCCCACACAACGTTATCTGTATGTATGTCTTCTTTGTCCGTCTTGACTAGATCATTTTCTATTTTCACAACTTTCTCATTTGTTCTTACTTCAACTCCAAAGTCTTCAAGATACTTTTTTGCTTTTCCAGACAGCCTGTCGCTATACATTGGTAAGATTTTTTCAGTAGCTTCAATTAAATAAACATTAGCATCTGAACTCTTAAAATTTCTAAACTCTTCCTTCATATTGTTAAATGCAATCTCAGCTATTGAGCCAGCCATTTCAACTCCTGTAGGTCCACCACCAACGACTACAAAGTTTAAATATTTTGCTCTCTTATCAATATTTTTTTCATTCTCAGCTTTTTCAAACGCCCTCAATAATCTTTCACGAATTTGTAAAGCGTCATTAATTCCTTTAAGTCCATTTGAATATTTAGACCAGTCTTCATTACCAAAATAAGAATGTTTTGACCCAGTACTTACAATTAGTTGATCGTACTTTATATTGTCGCCATTTGATATGGTCACAGTCTTTTCGTCACGATTTATATCTACAGCTTCATCTAATATTACTTTTACATTTTTGTAATTTTTAAACATTCTTCTGATTGGAAAAGCAATATTAGCTGGAGATAAAACTGCAGTTGCTACCTGATAAAGTAATGGTTGAAATAAATGATGATTTTGCTTGTCTATAAGAGTAAATTGAATTTTGCTACTTCTAGCCCGTTGAAGAAATTTAAGTCCTCCAAACCCACCACCAATTACAACTACATTCAACATATATTAAATTATAAAACTTTACTGATTAATCAGTGATCTCTAGACCTAGAGGTTTTGGTCATTGTTTTTTCTAACTTTCCATTTCTAAATTCAAAAGAATCGACTCCCTCAACAAGATGTTTGCCTTGTTGCGATTTCTGGGATATTACCTGAACCTTCATCCCTTCAAAAGGTGAGATTAAAGTAATAGAGTGTTGTCTAAAATTTTTAGACGATTGGTCTCTTCTGATTACATCACTTATCATATGAGGCGATTCCCAAGACCATTCTTCGTCAATAACTATAAACTTACAAATATGGCGAGTTTTAGTTTTATCAATTCTTGCTCCAGGACAAATAATTAAGGAATTATCAATCCATGGGTTTAGTCCGACACCATCAATTTTTGGAAAACCTATATTGAATGAATTATCTATTATTTCTTCAATATCTCCCTTTTCAAGATTTCTTTTTTTTATAATTTCGGTGATTTGATTCTGAAGATCAAAAAGCTCTACATCTTCCAGATTTTCAATATTATTAAGGTCCATAAGTTAATATAAGTATTTTATTGTGACAATAATAAAGTTACTCTTCTTCAGTGACAAAAACATGTTTTTGATTAAATTTAGCAATATCCATCCTAATTATCCCAACAACGAATATTGTCAACGTCACTACAGGGAATATAAGCACTAACGTTAATGGATTTGATGTTAATGTTTCAATCATATAAATTAATATTAATAATCGTGTTAAATTATAATATAAACTGAAAGGATATAAATGATAAAGTTAGGTTTATACGCAAGTATTGTTTCTGTTGTTGCATCTGTAATTATTTACGTTGTTTTGGATGACTCTCAGCTTGCAATATATATTGGATTATGGGCTCCTACATTAATTTTGTACAGCCAAGCATATGAAAGAGCAAACCAGGAATAACTAATTAGGTAAAACTTTTTATTATTACTAGGATTCAAGTGTGAGTAGATTAGAAAAACGTACCTTCTGGAGTTTTATGGGTGTAGCTTTTGTATTGCATATGTACCTAGTAATTGATTCAATGGGGCTTCTCACAATCTCGTTGTGAGCAAATTAGAAAAAAGACTTTTCTGGTCTTTCATATTTCTAACATTTTTATTGCATCTTTATTTGGTGGTAACTTTAGTATTTCGTGGTTAAAAAAAGTTTAAAATTTTTTATAATTTGCTTACTTTTTATTACTTGTAATCAATCAGAGCCTGCGGCTCAAACTATAGAAATAAGAGAGCCAGATGAGATATTGGTTGAAATTATGGAAAGTTACCAAAACTTTTCTAAAGATCCAGATAAGTCTGTAGAAATTATTTGGAACAACGCTCATAAAGATAATAAAGAAGTAACGGGTCCAATTGACAGATTCAAATTAATGCTTACCTCTGATCCATATAATTCAATAATCGATTTAACTGATTATTCATATGAGACTATCCAAAAAGATAGTGAAACAGTCCACTATGAAATAAAAATCTTAAATAACAAAAATGAGTATTTTATTGTTACTTGGGTATTTGTACTTGATGAATGTGAGTTTAGTAGTGGGATGTGTTGGCAAACAATAGGAGTAAGTCCTCCTATGTATTTTGATTCAGGTATTTAATCTTTATAAGCTTTTAGCAAAAGCCTTTTCAAAAAAAGAGTATAAATTATTCTCCATAAAGCTGTTTTATCATTTTGATATCAAATTCCCATAATTTATCATCTTTAAAAATCTCATCATATGGATCCTCCATAATGCTTTGTAAATCCCCTCTCGTACGTATATCTCCAAGGCCTAGAACATTGCCTATTTCATGAAGGACTGCTGTTAAAAAGTATTCATCGAGATCTTTTTCAATCATTATTGAGGCTTTAATTATCTCATTGTTCTCATCCCATTCAATTTCAAATAAACCATTTTCATCTCGTAAGTCATTTACAAGACCTATTGTTATTTGTTGTGCATTTGGAGAGCCTGAATCATCTTTTTCAAAAGAGACAGTGTCAAGTGCATCGTCCCATAATTGAAATGCTTTGGTGATAATTTGATATTCTTTTGAATCCTCATCTATATAAATAACTGGAAAAATTTCTTGATAATAAGGAGTAACAATTTCATCGGTTGCTATATCCCAATAAATGACATCCCAATACCATTTCACATTAAAATATTCTTCATAAAACAATTCATCAAAGTCAATAACTTCATCTGAAGTTGTTTCATTTGAAGATACTGTTGTTGAAGATGAAGTTGACGTAGCGCCTAGAGAACTAGAGGGGGTTGTAGCCAATAGATCATTACATCTATTCTTAAAAGTATCTAGTACATCATTGTTAACAGTAATGTTTGAATCACTATTGTTTTCGAGAAATGCTTGAACTGCTGCAGATTCATTTAAATTTTCTTCACACAATGTAGTTACAATCTCACGATCTTCTTCTAATGCCTTATCAAAAATTTTATTAATATCATCTGAAGAAATGTTTCCATCACCAATTAAGAAATAAGCAGTATATGCAACCGCTCCTGAGACCAAAGCTGCAGCAGTTACAAACTTAATTAATAGATTAGAACCGGTAAACATGCTGCTTTTCATAGGTTCTGACATTATTTAATACTACTCTGTTTATTCATCTAAATTTTCTAGAGGGTTTTCCGGTTGGCAAATCTCGAATGCTTCTTGAACGTCATCTGAAGTCCACTCTATTTCTGCATCTCTAAATGCAAAAAATCCAAATTCACCAGGTGTTGGATCAGGAAAATTACTAATTCCTTCCTCTCTCATGCACTGAGAAAACTCTAAAGATGCGTCTACTAATGCTGCTTCAACCTCAGGATCTAAATCAAATTGTTCTGGAAGTGCATTTCTTAGAATATCTTCACAGTTAGTGAAAGCTGCTTCAAATTCGTCTTCATTCTCCACATCAACATTATCAAACTGAGGGTTACCGTCTATATCAAATGTTGGGTCCGGAAAATTAATGCCCTCTTCTCTCATGCATTGTGCAAAGTCCAAGACTCCTTCTTCAAAAGTAACCTCATCAAATATTGTTGTTGAAACGGTGTTTTCATCAATAGAAACAACACCTTTTGTTTCTTCTTCACCGATAGTGCATGCACTCAGAGCAAGAACAATTGTAAAAAGTGCTACTTTCTTACTGCCTCTGCTGGTTGAATTTTTGACGCTTTTATTGCTGGATAAACTCCAGATATTGCTCCAATTAATAATGCTAAAAATACTGCTCCTAAAATTTGCCATACAGGTATTGAGAATACAATATTTGTGTAGTTAGTATAAGCCAATGTAATAACAGCACCTAAGCCAACACCTACTAAGCCACCTATTCCAGACAAAACAATACTCTCAAGTAAAAACTGATACCTTATTTCTCTTCTTGTTGCTCCTATTGATCTTCTAACACCTATTTCCATTCTTCGCTCAAGAACTGACATAACCATAACATTTGCTATTGCTACACCACCGACTAAAAGCGCTACAGAGCCTAAGCCTAATAATAAGTTTGTAAATGCTTCCTCAGCAGCTTGTTGAGCTTCAAGTGCGTCTGATGGCCTTGTAACTTCCACTTGGTCTGGGTTTTCCGGATTCATGGAAGGTGCTAAAACTTCTACTACGTCTTCTATAAAAGTTGGATTTGCTCTTAAATAAATTGTTGTTGGCTCTTCGTCAATATCAAAAAGAGTTTTTGCTACTCCATATCCAATAAAAACTGATCTATCTAAGTCAGGATGTATCTTCAGCTCTTCTAGTAAACCAACTACTCCAAACCATTCATTATCAATAAGTATTTTGGTTGGTGTTGAGAGATTAGTTATACCTAATCTTTGTGCCGTTACGCTTCCTAAAACAGTTACTGGTATATCAGATAAGTCATTAGTTATAAATCTACCTTCAATTAAATTTCCACCTATTACGTCTAAAAGCTCTGAACTAGTAATTATTGTTGATATTCCTCCACCTTCAAATTCAGAAATAAAATTACTTCTTCGTACTAGTAAATCAGTTTGTGTTGTAGATGTTACTTCTTCAACTGGACCTATTCTTTCAACCATACCCAAAACACCCTTTGGCAGTTCTTCCTGGGTTCCAAAAAAACCAGCCTGTGGGGATGCTTTTACTAAATTTGTACCTAGAGACTCCAAAGTTGATAATAGATCTGCTCTACCTGATGCTGAAATACCTGAAACTGCAACTATTGCTGCAATTCCAATGCCTATGCCAATTGATGTCAGGGTAGCTCTACCTTTTCTGGCACGAACACCGTAAAGCGCAACAAAAAACAAATCTCGAGTTCTTAATCTTTTTCTTTTCATTGTTTTACAATTTTTCCATCAACCAACTCAACGACTTTTTTAAACATGTTTGCGTGCTCTTGATTGTGCGTAATCATTATGACTGTTTTACCTTGGTTATTTAAATCTTTCAAAATATTCAAAATATTAATACCAGATTCTTTGTCTAAGTTTCCCGTTGGCTCGTCTGCCAAAACGAATGCTGGGTCCTGTACCAGAGCTCTTGCAATTGCAACTCTTTGTTGTTGTCCACCTGAAAGTTCTTTAGGTAGATGAGTAAGGCGATCCCCCAAACCAACTTTTTCAAGGACCTCTCCTGCTTTAAGAAGCCTGTCACTTCTAGAAATGCCCTGATATAAAAGACCTTCTGCGACGTTTTCTTGTGCATTTAAACCTGGTAAAAGAAAAAAGCTTTGGAATATAAATCCAATCTTCTCACCTCTAAATTTTGAGAGTTCATTGTCAGATAATTCAGATATATCTTTTCCTTCTATTTGAATTGAACCAGCGGTTACGCTATCAAGTAAGCCAATCATGTTTAACAAAGTTGATTTTCCGCTTCCTGATTGACCAACGATAGCAACCAGATCTCCCTGGTTTACTTCTAGTGAAACTTCATCCAGTGCTTTTACAGGAGGTGGTCCTTCGTAAGTTTTTGAGATATTATTTATTGAAATTACGGTTTTCGTATCAGTTATCATCTTGGTACGACTACAAGTTGTCCTTTTGCTATATTTCCTATGACCTCAACAAAACCATCGGTAAACACACCTATCTCTACTGCTACATAAATTGTATCTACTCCCGACTCTCCTTCAAATGTGCTTCCTTCTATTTCGCCATCATAAATTTCCAATGCATAACCACCTTCAGCTAAAGCAATCAAAGCATTTACAGGTACATACAAAACATTTTGAGATATTTCGGTAGTTACAAAAACTTTTACAGGAGCTTGATCATATGCTTCAATCTCTTCTGGGTTTAACACTTCAAGAATAACTTCGATAAAATCACCTGTTTGAGTTTGTGTAACAACTTGATCGATGAATGTTATAACTGTAGGAACTCTCTCGTCTGTTGGGAGCTCAATTTCAACATTATCTCCAAGTGCGACAGTCTCTTGATCTGATGCATCAACTTGGAAAACAACTTCAATCCCTATTGATGAAATATTATAAAGTTGGGAATTCAATACAACTGCTGATCCAACTTTATTTATGTAGGAACCAACAATAATGGGCGTCTCTGATGCATAAGCGTTTGTAGGACTAAATGTTTCAGATCTAGAAGCTAATTTCAACTCCTCAAGCTCTTCCTTAGCTTTTGCCAATTCAGCAACTTGATCGACACCTTCGTTATATTCTTTTAAGGTATCGTCATAAGCTTTCTGAGCAGTTTCAATTGCGAGTGCTTCTGTTGCATCTATCCCTGATTCTTTTCCTTTTTCCAAAGCTTTAATTCTTTTCTGTTCTTCAATTGTTTGTTCTAGGTCTTCTATGGCAGCATCTAATGTTCCGTCTGCCTTTTTTTCTTTTGTCTTTGGATTAGTTTCGTCTCTGTAAAGCGTTAAAGTTTCTTCAGCATTTTTAATTGCAGTATCAGCTGCTTTCCATGCAGCACTTTCTTCTAGTGCATCTTCTTTAGCATCGTCTAATTTCTTTTTCTTATCGTTGACTTCAGTAATTGTTGTTCCACCGGAGTCAATAGTGTCCTCAATATTTTCGACCTCTGTTTGTTTTAAATTTATTGCGACTTGTTCAGACGGGGTTACTTCAGATTTTGTCTCTATTTTGTAATCTATATAAAGTTTATTCAACATATCTGAAGTTGTTTGGTCAAAAATATCATCGGCAACAAAACTTTCTGTGGCATAACCCAAATAAATAAGTGCCTGTTCAACCTGTAAAATATCTGGCCCAGGATCAGAATTCAAATCTAACGTTCGATAAAAAGGCACTATTCCCTCAACTAAAATTACAGGTTTGTTGTCTATGGCAAAAAGTATTTCACCAAATTGAATTATTGTACCTTCTTCAGGAATGAAGGTAATTACTCCTGATATTGGGCTGTTTAAAATTTTACTATTGGTTTGTCTTAGAGTTCCGTTGTACTCTTCCTTTTTTTCAAGATCACCTTGTTGAATCTGAACAGTTGTAAGTTGTAGCGTTTTATTAACAGACGATGACTCGGTATTTTGAGTACCAAAATAATAAGCTGATGATCCAATAACTAGTAAGACAATCAAAATGTAAAAGTTTCGATTTTTAAATATATTAAATTTCATTTTTTATTTTTCTACTTAAGGTATTTTATTGTATTTAGGGTGTTTCTGATAAGTTTTTATTGTAAGTTTTAATCATCCCATTCTTCTTTCAATTCTTCTGGTAGCTTGTCTTCACACCCTTGCCATGTCTGTACTATAGGGTCTTCCTCTCTTAATTCCCAGTCCTCATCAATGTAAGCGTCCAAGTTCACTTCCCTATTAAAGTAATTTGGATCTGGTACTTTTTCATACCCTTGTTCACGAAAACAACTAGCAATAAACAATGCTCTATCCAGTTCTTTTGAAGTCTGAATTGGATCTTCGAATTGTGCTTCATCTGCAATTCCCCATAAATTATATTTCAAAGCACAATCTTCAATGGTTTTCCACAGTTCTTCGGCTTCTTGTTCTGTAAGTGTTTCAAAGTAAGTAGATATGGTTGTGTAAAGATCTATAAAATTCTTTGGTTCATTAAATTTATAACCAGCTTCATTTGCACATTGAACTAATACAAGCGGTGCATCTTCGTCGGCAATTGTTTCTTTTTCTTCATCTATTTCTAATCCTGCAGCGATAGCCTCTTTCCCTTTATCGGTATCAACCACTGAAACTACGGCTGTGTCATTTTTTTGAAAAAAGGAGCAAAATGAGAAAAATATTAAAAATAAAATTACTTTTTTGTACACAAAAGAATTATAAAGTATTTTAAATTACCTGCCAGAAGGTGGTTCTATTCCTAGATCGTCGAAACATTCTCCAGCAGCTTCTCTTATTTGATCTCCGGTATATTTTTCAGATTGAACAAGCTCAATAAGTATTGGTCGAAGTGGTTTTTCTGCGGTAGGGTCTGATACCTCAATCCCCTTCCCTTTTAAACATTGAGCAAATTCAAGTTCAGTATCTAGCCTGTCTGCAACGTCTTCAGGGTTTTCAAAATTACTATTTCCTTCCAGGGGTATTCCATTTTCTTCGGCACACAATTGTATGTTTTCAAATAATTCTTGTCTCTGTCTTTCATTAAAACTTATAAAGATTGGGGTTAATATTGTTCTTAATCCCTCGTCATTTTTCGGATCATCAACATCATAACCTTTATCTCTTAAACATCTTGCTAGAACAAGTTGAGCATCTTCTATTGATATCTGATCATCAACTACCTCATCTTGAATAGTTGTGACGGTCACTAAGGTTGTTTGAGAAGTCAAATCTTGAGTAGAAAGAACCCTTATTGAATCTTCTGTTGCTGAACAAGACTGTATAAGTAATAAAAATCCTATTAAAATTAGGTTTCTACTTTTCACTTTTCCCATTATAAATTCCACATTCTTCTAATAATGGCTCGATTTCTTTTTTTGATTCTACCAAGCCACTTAGATCAAGCTTGGGCATGTCCTGGGTTGGGTCAGATATCTTCAAACCCTTTTCTCTTAGACATTTAGCTAATTCAAGATTTTCATCAAATATCTTTGCAAGTTCTTCTGGATTTTCACTGTCAAGTTCAACCCACAAGTTGTATTTTGATATACAATAATCAATGTCTTCATCAAGTCGTAGCTGTTCTTCTTTGCTTTTACTTAGTTGGCTTATTGTTGTTTTCAAGTCATTTATGTCAAAAGGCGTAATTATGTCATAACCTTTTTCGTTATTTAAACAATCTGTTAAAACTTTTGGATAATCTTCTTCACTAATGGTTGGAGCTGGGATTGTATTATCGGAAATAGAAACGATCCCTTCCTCGCTAGGAGATGAACAAAAGCCTAAAAATGTAATAAAAATTAATATATTTATTTTTTTCATTTTTTATCAATATTAGTTCTAATTTAGTTATTTAAAATTTAAACAAATATCTGAGTTTTTGGTTCTATGCCACCAGTTAATGGCATTGCGTATTTAAAAAATTCATTTGTTACATATGGTTTTTTATTGTCTAAAAATTCTTCTGGCATGTCTTTTGTATTTTTAGCAACTTTATCTAGGTCAACAACGTCTACATCACAGTAATAGGTTTCTAATAATTGTCTTTTTAATATAACGGAACCACTTTGTAGATCTAATGAGGCGATAACCGAATGTCTTCCAACTCTCTCAGCTTCTTCAGCATCTACTTCGGAAATATCTGCCAAAAAAGATCTTTGAAGATATCCAAAAGTATCTGCCCTTACCCTTGCACCATCTATATGTTCTGACACAATATTCGTTAAAGTATCTCCTAATGCTCCAGACCCAGATAGTTGAATGTTTCCGTGACTGTCAGTCTTTCCGGCTAGCCCAGATCCAGTATCGCTAGCATATGTCTGAAGAAAATAATCTCCCTCTTTGTTATGGATTCCTTCCGAAACTGCAACAACACACCTTCCAAGTGACTCATAAACTTCTTTGACATCTTTTAAAAATTCATCAATATTGAAAACTTTTTCTGGAACATAAACAAGGTGAGGTCCATCTTCTTCACTCGACTTTCCAAGAGTACTTGCCGCAGTTAACCACCCTGCATGTCTACCCATCAGCACATTAATTTTTATTCCTTTAAGACTTCTATTATCTGCATCGTCCCCTTGAAATGCATGAGCAACAAACCTCGCTGCAGATCCATATCCTGGACAATGGTCTGTTTCTAAGAGGTCGTTGTCAATTGTTTTTGGGATATGAAATGCTTTCATCTCATATCCGATTTGTTTCGCACCTTTTGAAACTAAATTTGCTGTTTCTGCAGAGTCGTTTCCACCGATATAGAAAAAATATCTTATATTTTGTTTTTCAAATATTGAAATTAGTTTTTCAATATCTTCTTCTGTAGGTTTTTTTCTGACAGAACCTAAAGCTGCTGCAGGGGTTTTAGCTATTCCGTAAAGTTGTGAGTCTGATAGTTTAGATAAGTCAACAAAGTCTTCAGATAACATGCCCGATAGACCATGTCTTGCTCCAAGAACTTCTTCATATTCTTGGCTTGTAGCTTCCTTGATAAAACCAACCAATGATCTGTTAATAACAGCTGTTGGACCTCCTGATTGACCAATAACCGCTTTGCCAATTGGCATTACCTAACTCCCGTTTTGATAAACAGAAATAAAACTTAAGTACGATTCTGCTATTTCAGATACAGCTTCTTCTCTAGATTTTTGGTCTTCATGCCAGCCTTTAAGAGAGTTCCAAAAAATAGATCTACCAATTGCAAAGCCTTTGTATCCATCCACTGAAGAGCCTGCTCTGAGCCATTGATTGACTTTTTCATCATTAGCGCCTCTTCCTAGTACTACTGCAATAACATCTTCTCTTCCACCATCTTTTATTGATGTAGCAACTTTTTCACAATCTTCTTTAGTATCTAGCCCTTCAATCTTCCAAATGTCCGGGTCGGCACCTTTTTCTCTCATTTCCTCTACGACCTGAACAGCTAATTTTGGTCTTATTTCAGAATCGTATCTTGATTGGTCACCATCAACACTTTCTAATTGCTCATCTGTTGCAGGAACTAAAAATTCAAGTAAAAATTTTCTCTCATTTTCTTCTATCCAGTCAGAAAGAATTTTTATTCTTTTTCCTTGTACTTCTCTCGTTTCAATATCATCATTTGGATTCCATCGAACTAAAATCTTAATAAAATCAGCATCAACTTCAATTATTTTTTCTCCAAATGCATCTCCATACTCAAAATCAAATACTTTTTGCCCTGACTTTTCAACAGGTGCAGCATATTTTATACCCATTTCTTTAGCTTTTTGTTGAACTTGTAGACCAAATGTTTCATCAACAAGAATTGCAGGATCTCCACCTGAGATACCAGAATTTTTTGCTTCAATAAATCCATCAAAAATAATATCTTTCATTGAAGAAACTCTACTTGCTTCATCAACTGTAGGCTGTCTTCCTTCCACCCCAAGCAACCCTTTTGTCAGAGTTCCTCTATGATCAAAAGCAAGTATGTAGAGTTCGTTTGAATAGCCCTTCATTTTATAAAATCTCCTTAACTTTGTACTTTACTTTTACTCCTTCTAGAAATAAGTATGTACGCTGTCAAGATTATCACAATTATTGTTGCGATGATAATGTTTTGGGTATTGCTTCCACTGCTTAGGTCGTTGTCAGTATATTTTTCTTTATATATCAGTCCAGGATCATCGTTTGACTTTGTTGTTTCTGATAAAACATTTATTAAATCAACAGTGTTGACTCCCCAGTTGTTAGCTAGGTTTTCATCTAAAAAATAAACATTGTCATTTGCAATAGCTTTAATGTTTTCCCAGCCTTGTCGTGTTGAAAGATCTTTATTTAAATAATCTGAATGACCAATGACTATTAGGTCTGGATCACTGGCTAAAACCTGTTCTTCTTCAAGAACTGGGTAGCCAGAACCATAAGGATCTTCAATTGTATTTGCTATATTATCAACACCTAGAAGATTGTAAATTTCACCTATAAAGGAATTTTCGTTAACGGAATAAATACCATAAGTGTATCCAATTTCGTGGTAAACGGACAAAGGTGTACCAATCGAGTTTGCAATAATATCATCAATGTCAGATTTCATCTCACTAACTAGTGAATTTGCCTGGTCTGATTTATTTATTATTGATCCCACAGTTTCAATTTGAGAATAAACATCATCAAGGGTTTGTGCTGGAGGCAGAAGAGCATACTCTATATCTAGGTTTTCAAGTCCTTCTACTATTCCATTGAAATCAAATGCAACAAGTACAACATCTGGATCTAGTATTAGTAGTTCCTCTGCTGTAACTGTATAAGCATCGATTTTCTCAATTGGTAATTCGGTTTCTGAGAACGAATCTACACCAACTAGTAGATTTTCTCCTTCAAGCATTTGAATAATTTCAGTATGGGTTGTTGATAGGGAGACAATATTTTTGTCTTCAGCTATATCAGACCCCCCTGAACACATTGAAATTAACATGGCAAGAAGTAATATTTTTGTTTTCATATTTTCCTTTCTCACCACGAGAAAAAGTAAGATACTCCATTCCTTCTCTCGAGGATTGTTGTCTAAAAAGCAAGAAAGTCGACCTGACTTATCCGAAGAATCACAGTTGCGGGACAGTGCTAGATTTTCACTAGCTTCGCTTTTTTACTTTATTTGTTTTAAAAAGATTAGCACCAAAAAGAAGACTATGTATCATCCTTCGGGAAGTTTTTAAATGTATCAGTAAGAGTTTCTTCTTCTATATCTCTCGGCACGTCGGGCCTTGGCATTTCCGGAGGAATAAAAGTGTCTTTTGTATCTTTTTCTTTTCTAAATTTTCCTATTGTTTTTGAAAAAGACATCATTGCGGTTTCTGTGTTTTCTTTACTTTTTTCTCTGGGTTTTTGATTTGGATCAGTATAAGATTCTTCTAAAACAATAACCTCAATTCCACCAACTAAGTCAGATATAAGATTGTAAAAAAATGCTCCAAGAGTGGTTATTGCCGTCTGTGTTAAAAGATAGACCGTTGCAAAAAATAAAACACTTGAAAAGAGGACTTCTACATTCCCAACCAACGAAGCGTTGTCGTCTAACAAGGCTAACCTTCTAGCAATTTCTTCAAGACCTTGGGGAACTCCAGCGTTTACAAGTAATACCCATAAAATTGAAAATCCTAAAACAATCGTTAGGGAAATTATAAAATTAAAAACAAATGACACCTTTAATACAGTCCATGGATCTACTTTTCTGATAATTCTTCTTACTCTGTTAACTTTTACCATTACGACTCTGTTTTAATAGGAATAAAGGCTGATATTTCTTCTTCTTTAGAAAGCTTCATAACCTTTACTCCCTGAGCAACTCTACTCATTTGTTTTATTTGCTTTACAGCACATCTTATAGCTGTTCCACCAGTACTCATAAGCATAACTTCTGTGTCTTCATCCACCGATCTTGCTCCGACCAAGTCTCCTTTAGCTTCTGTAACTTTGAGAGCTTTTACGCCGATGCCACCTCTTCCGGCTCTTCTAAACTCATCAAGCTTGGTCCTTTTTCCATACCCCTTTGCAGTAATAAATAAGAGTGTTTCTTCTCGTGAGGTCGCCGCGCCGACAACTTTATCACCTTCTCTAAGCTTAATTCCCCTTACTCCCATTGCCGTTCTTCCTTGAGGTTTTAGGTTGTTCTCATCAAATCTAATTGCCTGTCCTTTTTGAGAAACTAGAATAATGTCTTCTTTTCCTGAAGTTGTTTTAACAGATACGACTTTATCATCATCTTTAAGTTTTATTGCTTGTAAAGACTTATAGTTTGAATCAAAGTCTTTAAATTTTGACTTTTTAACTGTGCCTTTTTCGGTCATAATCAGAAGAAACTTTTCAGTTTCATAATCTCTTGTGTCAATTATGGCTTGAACTTTTTCATCCTGACCCATTGATAAAACGTTATGAATTAAAGATCCTTTTGCTGTTCTATTAGTTTTTGGAATTTCATGTGCTTTAGCTCTATAAACTTTCCCGTTGTCTGTAAAAAATAATAAATAGGAATGTACAGAAGTTGATAAAAGGTGTTCTATCACATCTTCTTCTGATGATGAGGCTTTTACTCCTTTTCCGCCTCTCCCTTGTTTTTTATATGATGTAGAGGGAACAGATTTTATATATCCTTCAGATGATATTGAGACAATAATTTCTTCATCTTCAATTAGGTCTTCAATCTTTACCTCTCCTACGTCTGGAACAAGTCTTGATCTTCGTTCATCTCCAAATTTTTCGGTTATTGCGTCCAGCTCTTCTATAAGTATTTCGTTTTGTTTCGTTCTGCTTTTTAATATTGCAGTTAGGTCTTTGATTGTTTGTTTTAGTTCTTTCTTTTCTTCTTCAAGTTTCTCTTTTTCTAGTGCCGTTAGTCTTCTTAGGGGCATGTCTAAAATATGAGTTGCTTGTATTTCCGAAAGTTTAAATTTGCTCATTAACGATTTTCGTGCAGCTTCAACATCTTTTGAGGATTTAATGACTTTTATAATTTGATCAATTTTATTTAAAGCAAGCAATAGACCATCTACAATATGTAATCGTGATTTTGCTTTATCAAGCCTAAATTGAGACCTTCTCTGGATTACATCAATTTGGTGATCAATGTAATATCTTATTAATTCTGGTACCGATAAAACCCTTGGCACACCCTCAACTAGTGCAACGGAGTTTACAGAAAACGTATCTTGAAGCTGTGTGTATTTAAATAAATCGTTTAAAACAACCTGTGGCACGGCGTCTCTCTTTAGTTCAACAACAAGTCGTGTTCCGTTTCTATCGCTACTTTCATTTCTTAAATCAGACACGCCCGTTAGTTTTTTGTCTTGAACTAATGAAGCTATTTTTTCCATAATCCTATCAGTTGAGGCTTGGTAAGGAAGCTCCTTCACCACTATTGCTGATCTGCCTTTTCCTAATTCTTCGATGTCAGCAACAGCCCTTAACTTTATAGATCCTCTTCCTTTTAAAATTGCGTCTTTTATTGTTGGGGTTTCAACAATTAATCCACCTGTAGGAAAGTCTGGACCTTTAATTATTTTCAAGTAATCTCTAGGTTTTGGATCTTTTGTATTTAACGTAAATTTAACAGCCTCAGTTATTTCTCTAAGGTTATATGGTGGCATATTTGTTGCCATAGCAACAGCAATGCCCTCGGCTCCATTGATTAAAAGATTTGGAAATCTTCCTGGTAAAACTCTTGGCTCACTTGTTTCTCCTGAATAGTTGGGTTCAAAAATAACAGTGTCTTCATCAATGCCATCTAAAAGCTGGGACGAAAGCGATGACATTCTTGATTCTGTATATCTCATAGCTGCGGGGGGATCATCAGGGGTGCCAAAGTTTCCTTGAGGCTCAATCAATGGATATCTAGTACTAAAGTTTTGACCAAGTCTTACAAGTGTTCCATAAATTGCATCATTTCCATGTGGATGATAATTACCCATAACATCCCCCACTACCTTTGAACACTTTCTAAAGGGACCGGTTGGGCGAATTCCTGTTTCATACATCGAATACAAAATTCTTCTCTGTACTGGTTTCAACCCGTCTTTAACGTCTGGCAAGGCCCTTGAAACAATAACGGACATTGCATAATCAAGAAAAGATTTTGAAATTTCATCTTCGACCGCAATTGCACCATTCATTTCTGCCTTTTTTGCTGCAGGTTTTTTTGCCGGTGATTTTTTTGCTGCAGGTTTTTTTGCTGCAGGTTTTTTTGCTGGTGATTTTTTTGCTGCAGGTTTTTTTGCTGGTGATTTTTTTGGTGGCATATTAAACGTCCAGGAACCTTACATATTTTGCGTTTTCTTCTATAAAGGTTTTTCTTTTTGTCACGTCGTTACCCATTAATACTTCAAACATGTTTGCTGCTTTTGCTTCAGCCGCTTTACCATCAGCAATGCTTACTTTGATTAGTGTTCGTGACTCTGGATTCATTGCTGTGTCCCAAAGCTCTCCAGCGTTCATTTCACCAAGACCCTTGAATCTGCTTATATCAAATTTTCGATTTTTATTTTCTTTTTTAAATGCTTCTAGATCCTCGTCGTCTTTAAGGTAATTTATTGATCCTGATGACTTTGCCCTATAAAGTGGGGGTTCTGAAATCCAAACCTTTCCTTCTTTTATAAGACCGGGCATAAATTTGAAAAAGAAGGTTAACAATAGTGTTCTAATGTGTGCACCATCTACGTCTGCATCTGTTAAAAGTATGATTTTGTCGTATCTTGACTCTTCTCCTTTATATTCAGTATTTATTCCTGTTCCTATTGCTTTAATTAATGAGCTAATTTCTTCATTTTGTAATGCTCTGTTCTCTGTAACTTTCTGAACGTTTATTATTTTTCCTCTAATAGGAAGTATTGCTTGGGTTTTTGAATCTCTTGCCTGTTTTGCTGGTCCAGCAGCTGAATCTCCTTCTACAATAAACAATTCACTTTCAGAGGGGTCTGTTGATGAACAGTCTGCCAACTTGCCTGGAAGTCCAGAAGTTTCGAGTATGCTTTTTCTTTTAGTAAGCTCCCTTGCTTTTTTTGCACTCATTCTAGCTTTGGCGGCAAGAGCACACCTTTCTACGATTGCCCTTCCTTCTTTTGTGTTTTTTGACAGCCATTTAGGAAATTCTTGATTAACTAAAACCTGAACTCTTGATTTCATCTCGGTGTTTCCAAGTTTTGTTTTAGTCTGGCCTTCAAACTGAGGTTCTTTGACCCTTACAGAAACTACTCCTGTAATACCTTCTCTTATATCATCACCGGTTAATGAAATATCAGAATGAAGGTTTCTTGATTTAGCAAAGTCGTTAATGGCTTTTGTTACTGCTGTTCTAAGGCCTTCCTCGTGAGTTCCTCCTTCAAGTGTGTGTATGTTGTTTGCAAAACTTTTAATGTTTATGTCATCTTCTGTTTTCCACTGCATGGCTACTTCAATTTCTGAGTCTTTGCTTTGATCTGAAAATGAAATTGTTTTTTCATGAAGAACTTCGAAGCCCTCGTTTAGATAATCAACGAAATCAACAAGACCGCCTTTGTAGTGAAAATTTTCCTTTGTTGCTGGCTTTACTCTGTTGTCCGTAAGGTTTATCTTTAATCCTTTATTAAGAAAGGCAGTTTGTCTAAGTCTTTCAGAAACGATGTTGTACTCAAAAAGCTGTGTTTCGTCAAAGATTTTAGGATCGGGTAAAAAATTTATTTTTGTTCCTGTTTTTTTTGACACCTTCCCTTTTTTTATTTTTGTTTTTGGTTTTCCAAGGTCAAAGTCTTGATTCCAAAAGTGTCCGTCCCTTTGAACCTCAACTTTAACAACTGTAGAAAGAGCATTTACAACCGAGATCCCCACTCCGTGTAGTCCTCCACTTACGGTGTACGCTCCTGACTCGAATTTTCCACCTGCATGAAGGGTTGTAAGCACTGTGGTGAGCGCTGATTTTTTTGTTTTAGGGTGTGGCTTTACTGGTATTCCACTTCCGTTATCTTTTACAGTAACTGAGCCGTTTTTTTCAAGAACAACATCAATTTGATTACATCGTCCAGCCATAGCTTCATCAACTGAATTGTCTACAACTTCCCAAATTAGATGGTGGAGGCCGTTTGGTCCTGTTGAACCAATATACATAGCTGGCCTTTTTCTTACTGCCTCTAGGCCCTCTAAGACTTTTATGTCTTTGGAATCATAGCTTTTTGAATCTTTTTTTGGCACGGATCTCCTAAGATACGTTTCTATTTTATTAAGTACAGCCCCTTGCTGAACTCTTATTTTAGTAGAAATACGTTATTTTTGTTGGTTATTTTGCAATTGAACAAGTATAGAATTGACTGAAAATCCTAGCTTTTTTTCTATATTATTAATTATTTTTAACGACTCAAGCTCTATTACGTCTTTGAGTCTTTTTGAATTTACATAAATAATGAATACATTGTCAACAAGCGGGCCGGTTACAATATCGTTTTTCCACGGATATGAAGATTTATTAAAATAGTTTTTGATCTTCTCAGATTTTTTAAAATTAATACCTAAACTATTTTCTTCAATATTAATTCTTTCAGGCCCTTTTTGTTTTTTCAAGTTGATCTTACTGGCATTAATAAATATTTATAATTTTCAACATCTCCCTGTATAACAACAGGCTTTTCGTTTCCTGAAAATCTCATATAAACAGTGTTTCCCTCTAAAACTTCAATTCCTTGTATTAAAAAGTTTGGATTAAAGGAAGCTTTAAACCCTTTTATCTCCCCGGCTTCAACACCTAAAATTTTTATACCTATTTCTTCTTTTCCTCCTCCAACATCTTTATTAAGGGTGGTGATTGTAAGCAGGTCGTTGTTTTCAAAAACAAAAGTTACAGGAATGTACCCTTCAGCCACAACAGTAGCCCTGTCTAAAGATTCAAGAATTTCTTTTTTATTAATTTCTACAGTGAAGAGGGTTTCTTTTGGAAAAAGGTTTTCATATTGAGGAAACGTTCCCTCAACCTTACGAAGAGATGCGAAATATTTATCGTTAAAAAAATAAATATCTTTTTCATTTGAGTTTATTTTTAATTTCTCATCTTCGTTCTCGAAAAGCTTAATAACCTCACTTAAAGAACGATAAGAAACAATTCCAACATCATTAATTGGGAAGTTGCTTATTTCTTGTGTGGCGAGTCTGTAGCTGTCGGTTGCTGCTAGTTCTGTTTTCTCTCCTTGGTTATTGAAATAAATTCCAGTAAGTATTGGTCTTCCGCCTTCTGGTGTTGACGCTATGCCAACATTTTTCAAAGAATCAAAAAGCTCTGAAACCTTAACTTCTTGGGTGTTTTCATTTTCTTCGTGGTTGTTCAAAAAAACTTCGGGGTAGTCTTTGCTTTCAAGTTTTCTAAGGGTGAAGTCTAACGTTTCTGTTTCTATTTTAAGATCGCTTCCAACGTCTGAAAAAACAACCTCTCCTTCAGGTAGTTTTCTTATAATTTCTGATAGCTTGTTTGAATTTACCAAACAATCTCCATCAAGATCTACTTCAACAGAAACCCTTGATTTAATAGTAATGTCTAAATCAGAACCGATTAACTCAACAAAGTCTTCAACTACACGGATATACAAACCTGACATGGCCGGAGTGGAGGGACGCGGGCTTACAACTCTTGAGACAGAAGAGACGGCCTCCCTAAGTTCCTTTGTTTTTGTTTTGAATTTCACTTTTTATCCTTTATATATTTAATAATAATAAGCACGTCTGAATTGTTGAGTTGAATAAAAGGTCATAAAATACTGGGTTGTTTTAAAAACAACATACAACAAAACAGACAAAAACTAACCAACCTCTTTTAAAGCAAGTGAATTGTTGAAATTGTTGGCTTCTTTAATGACAACAGGAGAACTTTTTGACTTTTCAATGTAAGAAAGAACCGTAGAATGACTTCTACCACCCAAGAAAATACCTATTTGATTTAAAGAAAGATCAGTATGTTTTCTAGCAAGGTTTGCAAAAAGCTTTCTGGACTCATTAACGTTTGAGCTCCTGTTTTTAGAAACTATTAGCTCCTTGTCAACTTGAAAGACCTTAGAAACATAATTTAGAATATATTCGGGCTTAATAGCCTCTAAGTAGCCTTCACTCTTTTCATTAATGAGTTCGTTTATATATTCATTGTTGCTTTTGCCCGTTTGTTTATTTAATAGAACTTTGTTGATAATGCCGTTTATATCTCTAAAACTATTTATTTTTAAGCTTTTCAGTTTACCGATTTCTTCTTTGGACAACAGATAACCCCCATGATCTTTGTTTGCTTTTCTCAAAACCTTTAAAAACATTTCGTCATCAGGCTTTTCAATATCTGTTACTAGACCATTCAATATTCTTGAAACAAGCCTTTCAGGAAAGCCCAACAACTTCTCAGGCTTTTGATCAGAAACCAGAACAACAGACTTTTCGTTATTAAGAAAATAGTTTATTGTATGAAAAAGCTCCTCAGAAACCCCCTTTTTACCCATAAAAAATTGTATGTCGTCAACCAACAAAATATCCACAGAACGAATTCTTGATTTAAACACATCAATGTCATTGTTTTTAATTCCACGAATATACGAATCTAAAAAGGACTCTGAGTCAATATAAAAAGAAGAGGGATGAGATTTTTCAATTGTTTTTAATAAAAACGTTTTTCCAACACCTGGAGGTCCATATATAAACAAAGGATTAAACCGTTTTCCAGGGTTAGAAACAACAGATTTTGCGGCAGTAACCGCTAGATTATTAGGGTTTCCTATAAACAAACCATCAAAAGTTGAAAGATCTGGCTCAACTTTAATAGTTTCTATAACCTCTGCCTCTCTCTTTTCGTATTTATCCTCAAAAAAAATTTCACTATCAGGAATTTTCATTTTTTTATCTAAAATAAAAATGCAATCATCAAATCCAGTCACTTTTTTGTAGGAGTCTTTAATTTTTTCATATAGTTTTTTTTCTATTGATGATTTAATGAACTCCGACCTTACATGAATGTTTAAATTTTTATCTTCGATTCTAAAATCAACTTGATCAAGCCAATATTTATCAGTTTTAGAAAGCTTTGATTTTTTTATTTCTAATTCGAAGGCCTCAATAATATTTTTCATTCTGATTAAATTTAATGATTACGTTCTTAAATTCATAGAGTGTTAAAAACAACTTAAAGAATTAAAGATTGAATGAATAGTTAAAAATAGTCAATAAACATAGGGATTTAGGTTCAAAAAATCATTTTAAAAAGTTATTAATATTTAGATTGTGAAACTTAGTTAATAAAGTTTTCGCGAATCTAATTCACTTTTCGCGAACCTTGAAATTAAATATTAATTTTGTTTGTTTAAAAAATTTTTTAATATATTGTATTTAAACAGGATAAAAAATGAAAAGAACTTACCAACCTAGTAATAGAAAAAGAAGTAGAAAACACGGTTTTAGAAGCAGAATGAGAACCAGAGCGGGCAGAGAAATTCTTAAAAGAAGAAGAAAAAAAGGTAGAAAGATAATTTCCGCATAAGCTAATTGGTTAAATTTACTGCACTAAATAAGAGAAATCATTTTTTCAGACTGAAAAAAGAAGAAAACTGTTTTACTGAAAAAGGACTTAAGGTTTACATAGAAGAAAATAACGATACAAATTCTAAACTTGGAATCAGCATTTCAAGCAAACAAACCACCGCAGTAGAGCGAAATAAATTTAAAAGAAGGATTAAAGAGGCAGTTAGGGGTTTAAAAGAAGAAAAAAATTTTGATATTTATATTGTTGGATCTAAAAATAATTTAAATTTAAAAGTTAATGAAATGCAAAAAATTATATCTTCTCACCCCAAACTTATAAAAAAATGAAACTAACAAGTATTTTATTTACAGTGTTTCGAGCACTGTTAGCATTCTTTGGTATTGGCCAGGGAAATTGTCTTTATTATCCTTCTTGTTCAAACCAAATAAGAAACAGCATGGAGGAAAAGGGTGTTGTTATGACAATTCCTTTAGTTTTTCAACGAGCTTACAAGTGTAATCCTTTTTATAGAAAGTTTGGTAAAAATTGGCAATAATTGAACCTTTTGCACTAGGAATTGGATTTCTTTTATCTTTTGTTTACGGATATATTCCATCTTACGGTTCTTCAATTGCAATTTTGACAGTAATAATAAATATTATAATTTTTCCTCTAACTCTTAGACAGACAAGATCCACTAAAAGAATGCAGGACGTTCAGCCAGAGCTCAAAAGACTCCAAAAAAAACATAAAGACAACAAAGAAGAACTAAATAAAGAGATTGCAGCATTTTACAAAGAAAAAGGAATCAACCCCCTGGGCTGTGTTGTTCCTCTTTTGGTTCAAATGCCGGTGTGGTTTGCATTATTCAGAGTTTTAAGAGAGCCTTTATTATTTATCCCCAAAACAGAATCCTTATTTTTAGACCTTGAAAACAACGTAAATATTCTCTTTTTTAATATGGACCTACAAATTCCCGCTTCTGAAATCTCTACTTGGGTTGAAAGGGTGCCCTATATCATTGTTATTTTAATGGTTGTTGGCACAGCGCTTTTTCAACAACAACAAATAACAAAAAAACAGGGAAAGAGTGACAATCCACAGGCTCAACAAATGCAAATGATTGGGAAGGTTATGCCTGTTTTTTTTGGTTTTATATCTTGGACCCTTCCTTCAGGCCTAGTTATTTATTTTTTAACAGGGAACATTTTTAGGATCGGTCAACAGGCACTGATAATTAGAATTGAAGATAAAAATGAAACCAGCGAAAAACAAGAGAAACAAAAAGAACAAGTAGAGGATGAAGAAGAAACCAATCAAGAACAAGATCCTCGTAAAAACAGAAAAAAAAGAAGGAGAAAATAATGTCAGACAAATGGGTAGAGGTTGAAGCAAAAACGATTGATGATGCAATAAAAGCAGGTTTAAAAGAACTTAATCTTGAAGACGCCACTGAGGCGAACATAAGCATTTTACGTGAACCAGAAGGTGGAGTTTTTGGAGTCGGGGGAATAAAAGCATTAGTTAGAATATCAGTAAGGTCTGGATTTAAAAACAACTCTAGGTCCTATAAGTCAAGAAACAAAAGAGATACAAGAGATAACAGAGACTCAAGAAAACGAGAAAAAAGAAACTTTGAACCAAAAAAACCAAGAGTTGAAGCGGATCCAAAAGAACAATTAAAAGTATCAATAGATTTTCTACAAGGATTAATTGATTCATTTGGTTTGGACGGAAAGGTCGAAGGAGAATTAGAAGAAAAAAATCTTGTAGTAAACATAAAAGGTGAACAAACAGAGGCTCTAGTTGGTGAAAAGGGAATGATCATACGGTCCTTACACGAGTTAACAAGAACCGCAGTCCAACGAAAAACCGGAGCAGGAACCAGATTAAGGCTCGATGTAGCTGACTACGCTTTAAAAAGAAAAGAAGCATTAACAATATACGCAGAGAGGCTTACAAAACAAATTCTAGAAGACAAGCAAGAAGTAATGCTAGAGCCAATGAACTCAGTAGACAGGAAAACCCTTCACGACGCAGTCAGTGAAATTGATGGGATAAGATCTTATTCGGAAGGTAGAGAACCCTATAGGTCTGTAGTTTTTGCTCCAAGCAACACTGAAGAAGAATGACCTTCGAACCCCAAATGCCTAACTGGGGTTTAATTGAATTTGAACAACATAAAGAAAAACTTGTAAACTATCACGACTGGTTATATACAACCGGAATAAAAACCGGATTAATAAGCAAAAAACCAAAACAGTTTATCTGGGATGAATTTATAGTTCACTCTCTGTATTTTCATCATCTAATAAAAAAATATAACTTCAAATCAAAAGAGATTTATGATCTAGGTACCGGTGGAGGAATACCAGGAGTACCAATATCAATTGTTAACAAAAGAAAAGTAAATCTTATTGATAATAAAAAAACAAGAATTTATGAGCTTCAAAGGCTTGTAAAGACCCTTAATTTAGAAAATGCGATTCCAAAAGAAGAAGATGCGAACTTCACACTTAAAAACTTAGAAAAAACAATAGTTGTTATGAGATGCTATGTTTCTACGTTAAATATTATGAAAATAATGGAAAAATATAAGCTTGAAAACAGAAATATAATTTTTTTGGTATCTTCAAGCTCTGAAAACAAAAAAGAGCTTAAAAGCTTGTTTCACGTGAAACAAGAAAAGTTTCTTATAAATAAAAATAATTTTCGTACCATTGATGTTATAACTGATATGTGAAATCTTTATCAATAATTTGCCAAAAAGGTGGGGTTGGAAAAACTACAATTGTTGTAAACATTGGTAAAATATTTGCAATAAATGGTATAAAAACCTTGATTATCGATCTTGATCCTCAAGGAAACACATCAACATATCTAGATTTTGATAAAAATAATGAATTTATTTTAACTTCACAAGATTTAATGAGTGGAAACAAATCTAAAGAAATAGGCTATCTTCACGAAAATATGGCAATAATTCCATCAAACCAATCAATTTTAAAATTTAATAATGAAAAAATACTTGGAGGTTCGGTATTAAAGAAAACAATTGATTCCTTTGAGTTCAAAGATTTTGACGTTATTTTATTTGATACACCCCCCACAATGAGTTCACTAGTTCAAGAAGCCTTATCAGCATCAGACTTTTACTTGATTCCAACAAAACCAGAATTTTTAGCTATTGAAGGCGTATCCCAAGCGATGAATTTTGCAAAGAAATCCATTTCTAATCAGATAAACATAAATCCAGTATTTATGGGTGTCATATTAAACCAAGTAGACACCAGAAGATCTAGCTACGTAGATTTTGAAAATGAACTTTCCTACTTACTCGCTGATAAATTACTCGAAACAAAAATATCTAATTCTGTTGATATAGCCGATAGTCCCTATCACTTAAAAACAGTTGAAGATTTTAAAGACGACAGTAAGTCAAAAATAGAATTTTATCAACTAGCAAACGAAATATTAGAAAGGATGAACATAAATGAAAAGATCACTCAGCAGTCTCATTACTGACACAAACGTCAGAGACTACGAAGTTAAAGAAATAAACATAAATATTATTTATGAAAGCGACTACCAGGCTCGAAAAATCTTTGATGAAAATAAATTAGAAGAATTAAAAAATTCAATACAGAAAAATGGTTTGCTACAACCAATTATTGTTCAGGAAATAGAGCCAAATAAATATAGATTGATTGCAGGAGAGAGAAGATTAAGAGCATCGAAGCTTGCAGGTCTTAATAAAATACCCTGCTTGGTGAAAGATGTTGGCGAGAGAGATGCAGCAATTTTAGGCCTGATTGAAAACATACAAAGAGAAAGATTAAATCATATTGAAGAAGCAATGGCCTATAAAGAAATTTCTGAAAAATTCAGCTTAAGTCCGGAAGAAATAGGTCAACTTATTGGAAAAAGCCGAGCTCACGTTTCCAACATTTTAAGATTAACCAATCTTAGTGAAAAAGTTTATGGTGCCCTAAAAGACCAGACTGTTTCAATGGGTCAGGTAAGGCCGTTGATAAATTTAGATTCTGAAATACAAGATAATATTTTAAATGAAATAATTAGTCAAAAACTATCAAGCAGGGCAGTAGAAGAAAAAGTTAGAAATCTAAATTTAGATTCTTATTCAGATGAAGAGGTATCTCATTATAGAAATTTTTTCGAAGACAAAACTGGTTCAAAAGTAAAAATAACTAAGAACATTGATAAATATAAACTTTTCTTAACTTTTGATTCAAAAGAAAACTTAGATGATTTTATTTCTAAATTAAGTTAATTTTCAAATTGTTTATTTAGAGTATTAACAACACTCTCTAGAATTAATTCAATATAATTTTTTTGGTAAAATTTACCATTAATTATTATTCCCACTGATTTTGTTTGTTTCAAAATAATCGAGGACTTTCCGATTGATTTTACTTTCAGAGTAGATGCCAAGTTTTCAGCTAGTTTTTTACCCAAAAGGCTTTCAGAAAAAGTTCCTTGGAAGTAATTAATTGAATCATCAACCTCGGGGTTAAAAGATATAAACAAAGTCGGTTGTAGGTTATTTATATATTCAATTTTATTATTAAGATCCAATTCCTCATTAACTTCTGAAGCAAAAACTGCCACAACACCTTTTTCAATAGAAATTTTCTTAACTTGGTCATAAAATTTAATTTGTTCTTTGTAACTTCCAGAATTTGGGATATCAAAACATATATTGAAACCAATGATCCCAGTATCTAATCCTGGAGAAATAGATTTTATTACTTCGTTTAAAGAAATATCCCTGCCTGGTCTAATTAGTTTTTTAATTTCATAAACAGTATTAAGACCAACCACACCATCAATTGTTATACCTCTATTTTCCTGAAACCTTGTTACGCCTTCAACTACAGATTTTGAATATTTTCCGTTTATAGGCTCAGAATAAAAACCCATTCTTGAAAGAAGTTCTTGTAATTCTTCAACGTCTGATCCATACAAAATTTTATTATTAAAACTAAGAATTCTATCTCCGAGTTTGTATCCAAAATTAATTAATTCAGCCCAAAAATCTTCTTTACTATTTATATTTTCAAGACCATTGTCCTCGATAAAAACTCCTACTACAGCCTTTAGTTCATTGATGTTCTCACTGGTTGAGTAGCCAACATAATTTAATTTTGTTTTTAAATCTTCAACCTCATCTGTTGATAAATTATCTACAAAAGTTGAAAAATCAAAATTAATTTTCAAGCCATCTCTCAGCATCAATTGCTGCTTGGCATCCAGTGCCAGCTGCAGTTACTGCTTGCCTGTAGATAGAATCAGCGACATCACCTGAAGCAAACACCCCAGACATACTTGTACTTGTAGAACTTGTGAATCCAGTCTTAATGTATCCTTTTTCGTCTAGTTCAACAAAACCATCAAGAAACTCAACATTTGGCGTGTGGCCTATAGCTACGAAAACACCATCAATCTCTTTTTCTTCCTCCTCATTTGAGTTACTATCCTTTAGAATTACGGAAGATACTTGTTTATCACCTTTAATTTCAATTACTTCTTTATTCCAGGCAACTTCAATTTGTTCGTGGTTCAAAACTCTCTCTTGCATTATTTTGCTTGCTCTAAACTCATCTCTACGATGAACTACTGTAACTTTTTTCGCAAATTTTGTGAGAAATAGAGATTCTTCCATCGCAGAGTCGCCCCCTCCAACCACAATTACATTTTTATCTTTAAAGAAAAAACCATCACAAGTTGCACAAGCTGAAACCCCATAACCTTGTAATTCTTTTTCACCCTTAACTCCGAGCCAATTTGCCGAAGCTCCTGAAGATATTATTACTGACTTAAACTCATAGGTATCTTTTGATGTTGTTAATTTAAAACCTTCTTCAATTTTTTCAATTTTATTGACTGTTTCAGTTAAAATTTTTGTTCCAAACCTTTCAGCCTGTTTTTTAAAAACTTGCATCATTTCAGGCCCCATAATGCCTTCATCAAAACCTGGATAGTTCTCAACATCAGTTGTCAACATCAATTGACCACCTGATTCTAAGCCCTCAAAAAGCACTGGTTTAAGGTTGGCCCTCCCAGCGTAAATTCCTGCCGTATAACCAGCAGGACCGGAACCAATTATTGCTAGATCATCCATTCTTTTTCTTTCTGTAACTATTTAGTGACAATATCATAAATACTAATCCTAATGCACCCATTGCAAACCCAGTCGGGTTAACACCTAACAAAAGACCAAGGCCTTGCATAATTTTTAATATTCCTGAAAATAAAAATATTACTGCAGTTATTAATAATACAACAAGAAGTAAACCCAAAGAAGCAAAACCAGTCAACCTCTTTACTGGACGAACAATCAAGTCTTTAACACTTTTTATAAGGCTTTCAACTGATTCTATAAAGCTGTCTTCTTCCATAAGTTAATCATAAGCTATGTAAATCTATTCATGAAGTTTTCATGATTACAAGCTTCCTTGGGGAAACCTCAAAATTATTTTTTTTATAAAGACTCAAGGCTACATTGTTATCTTTTTGAGTATTGAGTTTTATATTTATAAATTTTTTATCAATTGAAAAGTTTATAACAGCTTTTATTAGCATGTCCCCAAGACCAAGTCCCTGAGAGTCTTTTTTCACACCTATACGCTGAAGATAAGTAAATTTTCTTGTTTCACCAAGTATTGCATAACCACTTGGAGATTCATTCGCTCCTATTTTAAAAAGATAGTTATTATTACAGCTTTTCATTGTCTCTATAAAACTACTCAAAGAATTTCTCCAATAAGGGTCAAATATCTTATGATCCAACTTAAGTAAATCCTCTATATCATCATGGTGAAACTTTTTAATTTCTACTCTTTTCTCAATCACCTGTGTTTTTGTAGCTAAATTTTTTAAATTTAAAACACAAATGTTCAACGTATGATTTTTTTCCCATCCAGAATTTAACCAAGATCTTGAGAGGTTTTCGTTTATCATTGAAGAGCTAAAGTTGATATTTTTATTTTTTGCTATTTTTTTTATTTTCTTTAATAAGCTTGCTCCGCCGTAAATTTTTTCAAACAATATATCATCAACAAAGCCATTCAATTTCCTTGTATAAAAAACTCCGTTATAGAAATAATGAACTTTTTTATGTTCTGTTGAATACATATTTTAAAATTTTTTTATCTTCCTCATAAGTCAAAAGGCTAAGTGCTTCTTCATAGGGAACTATTGCAATTTCTTCAATTTCTTGATCTGGCTCTTTGTTATAACTTTCAACTACCTTCATTTCATAGAACCAAACTGTTTTTTGGATAGCTTTACCATCTTTCTTTATTTCATATCTTGATTCTGCTATTGGTTTTGTTCCAATTGATGTAACTTTAAAACCCGTTTCTTCAAAAACCTCTCTTTCAGCTGCCTTGATTGGAGGTTCTTTTTCATCTAGATGACCCTTTGGATACCCCCAAAAACCTGAACTGTAATCGTCTTTATATTCTTCACTTAATTTATTTTTTACCAATAGAATTTTGTTGTTTATTAAAACAATCCCACCTGCTGCAAAATCAACTTCTGAATTCATACTTTATTGTTTTTTTAGTTATTCTAAGCTAACAATATGGTACCAACAACACTATTAAACCGTATAAATGAATATCCATTTTTGGATCAACTATCTTCAATCTATCAAGAAAAAGAGTTCAAGCTCTTTCTTGTTGGTGGAGCAGTTAGAGATTTTATTTTAGACATCGACACCACAGATTTTGATTTTACAACTAACGCATCTCCCGAAGAATCACTAAAGCTTCTTAACGAAAATGGTTTCAGGACAACAAAAATTGGAATTAAATATGGAACTATAGAGGCTTTAATAGGCGAATACACAGCACACATAACACAGTTTAGAAGCGATACATATGATAAAGACTCTAGAAAACCAAATATTGATAAAACTGAAGATATAGAACAAGATTTAATCCGTAGAGATTTTACATTAAATTCTATAGCTTTTGACATAAAACAAAAAGAACTTATAGATCCATGTAATGGACTAAAAGATCTATCAGAAGGATTATTAAAAACTCCGGCTGACCCAAACATATCATTTTCAGAAGATCCGTTAAGAATGATAAGGTTATGTCGCTTTATTAGTTCTCATGGTTTCGCGCCTGACAAGGATACTTTTAAATCAATTCAAGAAAATTTACATAGAGTAGAAATTGTTAGCAAAGAAAGAATAAGAGACGAATTTTCAAAATTAGTAGTTGGCAAGAATGTTTCAATGGGAATCAGATCTTTGGTAGAAAGTAATTTAGTTGATTTTATTATTCCAGAGATCAGAGAATTAAAAATGGAGGTGGACCCGCACCATCACCATAAAGATGTTTACGAACACACATTGCAGGTCACAATGAACGTATCACAAGATCTTAAATTGCGTCTTGCAGCAATACTTCATGATATTGGAAAACCAGCAACTAAAGGTATAGACAACGGTAAAGTTCATTTCAGGCACCATGAAGTCGTTGGGGCAAGAATGACCAAAGAAATTCTTTCAAAATTAAAATATCCAAAAAACACGATAGCTGACGTTGCTTTACTAGTTGAAAACCACTTAAGACCACATACTTACAAAATGGGATGGACAGATTCTGCTGTTAGAAGGTACATAATTGATGCAGGAAACACACTTGATGAGCTAAATGAGCTTGTTCGAGCGGATGTTACAACAAAAAATAATGAAAAAGCAGAAAAAATATATGAGTATTTAGATGACTTAGAGAAAAGAATAGAAGAAGTTAAAGCAAATGAAGAGCTAAATAAATTAAGGCCTCCAGTCAACGGTAATGAAATTATGGAAATTCTAAATATTGAGCCCGGACCAATATTAGGAAAAATTATGGAATCTCTCTACAACCAAAGGATAAATGACGGGGAAGTTTCTAAAGAAGAAGCTATAGAGCTAGCTAAGAAAGTTTACAAAGATCTCTAATTGTATAAAAATACAAATTAATGTATATTTATACAATGGGAAAATCTACAATTCAAAGACAAAAGATAATTGCTGATTTAATAGACGAAGGGAAAATAACATCTCAAAATCAACTAAAAGGCATATTAAATAAAAAAGGAATTCCAATAACACAAGCCACCCTCTCTAGAGATTTATCAGAAATTGGAGCAACTAAAAAAAGAAATTCAAATAATGATCTTAAATATATATTGCCCAAAGATGATATTAATAATGCTCAAAAATCTATATCAAGAAAAGCGTTAAAAGATTTTGTGTTAAGTGTAGAAGTTGTCTCCAACCAAATAATTGTAAAAACTACAACAGCTGCTGCCCAAGTAGTTGCTGAATCAATAGATAATCTATTCTTTGAGGGAATTGCTGCATCAATTGCAGGCGATAACGTTGTTTTAATTATTTCTTACGGAAACAAGGAAGCTTTAGGAATATCAAAACTTATAGATTCTTATTTGAACTAAAAATAAATTAGCTATTTTATATAAACCTAGATTATTCTTATTTGGATGATGGAATTGTCAAAATTAAATAGAGATAATATTGCGAAAAAAATTGGCCATGGGGCAGTTCTTCTTCATGGGGGCAATACTGTTTACAGAAATAATGATGTGGCTTATGATTTTCGACAGGATTCTAATTTTCATTATCTAACCGAATGGCCAGAACCTAGCGCTCACGCAATTATCATCGTGCAAGACAACAAAGCAGCTTTATACCTTTTTGTACAAGGAAGAAATGAAGAAATGGAAACCTGGGAGGGCAAAAGACTTGGGCCAGAAGGAGCAAAACAACAGTTTGGAGCAGAAGAAGCATTTCTATATGAAGAATATCAGAGCTTAGCGCCAAAATTATTATCTGGAATTGAAGATATTTATTGTGATTATTCAAATGCTGCGTTTGAAAAATATGACAAGAAATTAATCAACACAGCAATTCCATACGATCAAAGAGGGTCAAGCTTTAGCAAGGCTACACTAAACTCTCTTTCACCTTTACTTTCTGAACTCCGTTTAATTAAAAGCTCTGAAGAACTCGAGAATCTTAAAAAAGCTTGCGATATTACTGTTGAAGGACATAAATCTGCCATGGAGTTTACAAAGAAAAATATGTATGAGTACCAAATAGAGGCTGAGATGGAAAAAACTTTTTACGATTTAGGAGCTGAAAGGTTAGGATACCCATCTATTGTTGCCTCTGGAGATAATGCTTGCATATTACATTACTCAACCAATAGAGAAAAAGTTGATAACAATGGTCTTATATTAATAGATGCAGCAGCAGAGTTTAAAATGTATTCATCTGACGTGACGAGAACTTTTCCTGTAAACGGAAAATTTACGAAAGTCCAACAAGATGTATATACAGAAGTTTTAAAAGCTCAAGAAATCGGCATAAAGAATGTTACAACTAAAAAAACGATGTCAGACATTCATACCTCAACCGTAGCTTCAATATCACAATCACTGGTTGACCTTGGTTTAGTACCAATGGGAGTAGAAGAAACAATTTCAATGATGCATTATTTCGAATTTTTTATGCACGGTACAGGTCATTGGCTTGGATTGGATGTGCATGATGCAGGGACTACAGAAGAAAAAAACAAACCAAGAAAATTAAAGCCCGGAATGGTCACAACTATTGAACCAGGAATTTATATTCGTCCAAACAAACCTGAAATCGAGTTTAAATTACTTGAAAGAGATCCTAAAAAAATTAGAGAAAGAAGAAAATCACTTGGGATGGAGAAAGCAACAAAACTTGAAAGTGAAGAAATGAAAGACGCTAAAAGTATTAAGCATAAAATACCTAAAGACCTTCTAGGTATTGGAATAAGAATTGAAGATGATATTGTTTGTACAGAAAATGACCCAATAAATCTAACCATTGGGGCACCAAAAACAATTGACGATGTTGAAGCAATTTGTAGTTGATAATGGTGACACCAAAGTTTGTTTATTCGTTATATGAAACACGGCTTCAAAATAATTTAAAAAACGAGATTCTTCCAAAACATATTGGGATCATCCATGACGGACACAGAAGGTATGCAAGAAGAGAAAATTTGTTAAGTTACGAAGTTTCTTACCGAATTGGAATGGTCCGATTTAAAGAATGTCTGGCTTGGTGTGATGAGTTAGGCATTGACAATATAACAAGCTGGCTTTTGTCTAAAGAGAATTTATCTAGACCTATAGAAGAATTGAATTCTTACTACCTTGTACTAAACGAATTGTTTGAAGAACTTTTAATTGATGATCTTGTTGATAATTTCAAAATTAATTTTGTTGGCAGCATAGATCTTCTTCCTGATTATTTGCAAAATTCAATTAAGAAACTAAAAGAAGTCAGGGGTGGAGGAGAAAATCTATTAACTATTGCCCTTGGTTATGGAGGAAGGCAAGAAATTGTTGACGCAATGAAAAGCTTACTACAAGAAAATCAAGAATTAGAAATCCAAGACTTAATAAAAAGCATTAACGACGAACAAATTAGAGATCATCTTTATTCTCCAGATTCACCTGACATTGATCTAATTATTAGAACAAGTGGAGAGTCAAGACTTTCAGGCTTTTTATTGTGGCAAAGTGCTTATTCGGAAGTAGTTTTTCAAGATGTTTATTGGCCGGAGTTTAGAAAGATTGACTTTTTAAGATGCTTAAGGGAGTACGTTCAAAGGGATCGAAGATTTGGTAAATGAAATAAATGAATTTGACCCTTATTAAAGTTGGCCTATTTCTTTTTACTCTTAAAAAATTATTTAGAGTATTTGAAAAGCGTTAATATTGATTGATATGGAAATTCAAAATACTTTGAACTCAACTAACTTTACATTTCTATTTCTTATATTCATAGGGTTAAAGTTCACAATAGAAACTTATCTAAAAGTTAGAAATATTAATTCATTAAAAGTTAATGCGTCTAAGGTTCCTGAAAGATTTGAAAATCTTGTTACAGCAGAAGAATACAACAAATCTACAGATTACAATCTTGATCGTCTAAAGTTTCAAATAATTGTCTCCTTTGTAAGTATTTTTATTCTTCTACTGCTTACGATTGGTGGGCTACTAAATACTCTTACGACTATTGTTTCAAGCTATACGTCTTCAAACATTTTAGGTGCTATTTTTTTAGGTCTTTTAATTATTCTAATTTCAGAAATCCTTGAAATACCTTTAGCAATATATTCAACATTCGTAATTGAAGAAAAGTATGGATTTAATAAAACTACTAAAAAAACATTTGTAATGGATATTGTTAAGAACCTACTTATATCCTCGGTGATTTCATGTCTAATTTATGCAGTTGTAATTGGGATAATTGAAAATTTAGGAAACAATTGGTGGGTCTATGCCTTTGGTGCAGTATTCTTTATTCAGCTAATAATCTTCTTCCTTTACCCCGTTTTGATTATGCCTTTATTTAATAAATTTGAACCACTTGATGACGAGGAATATAAAAAGCCAGTTGAGAAACTGCTTGAAAAAATTAATTTTAAAGCAAAAGGCCTTTTTGTAATGAATGCAAGCCTAAGGAGTTCGCACGGTAATGCATTTTTTACTGGCTTTGGTAAAAATAAAAGAATCGTTTTTTACGATACATTACTTGAGACAATTACACCTGATGAAATGGAAGCAATATTAGGACATGAACTAGGTCATTATAAGTTAGGACATATAAGGAAATCACTCATAAGCTCATTAATTTTTGGATTTATAGGTTTTTATATCTTGAGTGAAGTTTTAAAGTCTGACAATTTCTTTACTTCACATGGATTGGATGAGATTACATTATATTCAAAATTTTTAATGTTCTATCTTGTGGCAGGGACATATACTTTTTTTACGAGACCAATAACATCTTATTTATCAAGACAAAGAGAGTTTGCCGCCGATGATTTTTCTTTTAAATTCACAGATGGAAAATATATGGTTTCAGGACTTTTAAAGCTTACAAAAGATAATGCCAGTAACTTAACCCCAGACCCTCTTTATAGTTCTTACTATTACTCCCATCCTCCAATTGCTGAACGAATTGCAAGCATTGAGAAGAAACTAGCCAACACTTAACACAAACAAAGCCTGAAGTGTTAAAGCAACAGTTATAAAAAGAAAAATATATTGAGTTTTGTCACTTTGTTGATGGCCAAAAAGCTTAACAGCTAAGTCGTGTGCCAAAACAACACTTAACATATGACCAAGTAAGGTAACGGCTACTTGTATACCCCAAATAATTATTGGCTCTATAAAGTAATTTATTTCTGGCTCCTGTACATTAAATAGATTTAATCCAGTTCCTATCGGATCATTCAACCTATAAATAAAAGTTTGTGTTTCAAAAAGTAAGAGAGTCAAATAATGTGTTATGTGATACGCAAAGGCTATTGGAAGCATCGTATGTCCAAAAAGCTTTGAGACTTCATTAAGCTTAAGTTCTGATCCCCCAACTTTTATGGCAAAATAACAAGCAAAACGATAAAAAATAATTGTTCCTAAATTCATTGAAAGAAACATTATGGTTGAAAACCATATGTTGTTTATTTGTTCACCAAATTGGTTGTACCAAAAAGTAGTTTCTCTCAAACCATCATAAGTAACGGTTCCTATCATCAGCAGAATGAAATACTCAATTCCATTCAATTTTGCTAAATTTCCTATATTGTTTATCAGTGAACGAAAATATGGTTTGGAATTAAATAATTTAAGTTTGCTATATAAATAATGTAGAAGAAGCAAGGGGTCCACTTCAATAATTGATTTTTTATAAAAGTATCTTATTAAATTTACACCTACAAAAAGAATTATGAAAACTGTTGCAATGTTCAGGGGATTACCGGGCTCCCTCCAAACAAGCTCAAACCAAGTAAGTCCAAGAAATAAACAACATGAAACATAAACTGACCTAGGTTTATTTGAAGAAATTTTTACAAGATTTAGAGGATTGAACTTTGCGTATACATCACCAAATAGTAGTCCGAGAGTGGGCACGCCTATCCACAGAAAAACCCACAAAATTAGTGGAGTAACCGAGGTTTTTGATGACTCATTTCCAATAATGCCTGGAGCTATTAGAAAAAATAAAATTGTAGCTCCAAATATTTTTCCAAAAATATTTTGTCTGTCTTCAAAAATTTCTTTTGACGAAACAACAATCGACTCTTTCCAAGAAATTTTTAAATAAACAAATGTAATTACAACAACAAGAGCCGAAGCATTCAATACCATATCAAAGGGTATAGGAAGATCACCTACATTTACTACCCCATGATTAATGAACTCAGTAGTTTTAATTTTCATTTGCTGTTTACAATATATATATAGTTTTTTAAAATTGTACTTAACAGGGAAAATTTATGTGTGTTATATGTAACTTAACAAATCAAGGATACGAAACAGCCTATCTAGCTGTACAAAATGATAGTGCAGACACAGCAATCGTTCCAGTAGTTAACAGAATGTTAGAACTTCATAGTTATCAAGTTGTTGACTCTATGTTGATTCAGGCTTCATTAATAGGAATTATATTTTAAAAAAACTATTTACAGTTCATACACAGATCTGTACATTTACCAAACAATTCAAGCCTGTGATCTTCAATTACAAAATTAAATTTTTTTTCAATTCTTTTTATCTCTTTTAATAGTCTATTTTCAAACTCTGTAGCCATTTCTACATCTATTATTTCACCACAATCACTGCAAAATAAATGATGATGATGCGAGTGATCTTCCAATATAAGCTCGACCACAGTTAGACTATCGGGTGTTGAAAATTCATGCAAAATGTTTATATCTTTTAAATCATTTAATACCCTATACAATGTTGATTTAGCTACTTTATTCTTAAGTTGTGCCAAAAGATCATCAATAGTAATTGGACCTTTAAGTTCTAATAAAGCTTCTAGTACAATAATCCTTGGATTCGTAATAGATACTTTGTGGTCAGCTAAAATTTTTCTTGAATTGTTCATCGCAAAATAATCATAGTTCATTTTCAACAATAAAAAAATATGAAATTCAATGAATATAGGCTTGACAACTATAAAAATGAGACTTAATCTCATTTATTGTATTTTAAAAAATTAGATAAGGAAAATAAATGAAAAACAAACCTATGTTTAAATACGCAGTATTAGCACTTTCATTGATTCTAGTTGCTTGTACTGGAAGTGGCACTGATGAGTCTAGTTGTCGTGAAAGAGAAGATGGAGATACTTTAAACGTACTTGCTACAACACCTATGATGGGTGAATTTGTTAGCCAGGTAGGTGGAGACAATATTAGTCTTACAGTTTTAATGCCCCCTGAAGCAAACCCGCATACTTATGATCCATCACCACAAGACGCTACAACTATAGCTGAAGCAGATCTTATATTTTTCACTGGATTGAAGTATGAACCTGCACCACTTTTGAAGCTATTAGAAAGTTCAGCATGCAGTCCAGATGTTTTAGCTGAAATAGGTGAAAGCGTTTTCCCTGTAGAATTTAAAGAAGGTGGTCATGACGATCATGATGATCACGGTGAAGAAGGTCATGACGATGATGAAGAAGGTCATGATGGGCATGAAGGACATGGTCATGGTGCATATGACCCTCACTTCTGGTTTGATCCGAACAGAGTTTCTTATGCTGCTGAATACATTGAAGGAAAGTTAATACAATATGATCCAACAAATGAGGAAAGTTATAAATCTTTGACAGATACTTTTACTTCTGAGCTAAAAGGATTAGTAAACGAAGTTATTGAGTTAATTGGAATGATTCCATCTGAAAACAGAAAACTTATTACAACTCATGAGTCACTTGGTTACCTTGAAGCAAAATTTGGATTAGAAGTTCTTGCAACTATTATTCCGAGTTTAGATTCATCAGATGAGGTTTCTCCATCAGATTTGGTTGAAGTGATTGAAGTTATAGAAGAAGAAGGTGTAAAAGTCATGTTTGTAGAGTCAGAAACACCTTCGGTTTACGCAGAAACTCTTGCTCAAGAAACTGGTATAACGCTTGTGACAGGTTTATATGTTGAGACATTAAAACCAAATCAATCTTATAGCGAGTTCTTAATAAGCAATGTAGAGTTGATTGTAAATAGCTTGAAATAACAAGAAGGATCTTGATTAATTATAATTTAAGATAGTTTCAAGGACTTCTTAGAGGTCTTTATGACTACAAAAGAAAATATTTACGAATCGGAATCGTTAATTGTCTCAGATGGTTGCTGTGTTCAGTACGGAGAAGCTCTCGCTATTGATGATGTAACTTTCTCAATTACAAAAGGTAAAAAAATTGCAGTAGTTGGTCCAAATGGTGGTGGAAAGTCGACCTTATTCAAAGCATTAGCTGGATTAATTCCACTGTCTAGCGGTTCATTGAAGATAGATGGTTTGGATCCACTTAAAGCAAAAGGAATGATTAGCTACATTCCACAAAAAGATTCTTTAAATTGGAATTTTCAACTTTCTGTAAAACAGGTTGTAGAGATGGGATTGACAGATAAAAGTACTTTATTAAGTTTTAATCAGAAAAAAAATAGAGAGATGGTAAATGAATCTCTTGATCAAGTTGGAATCTTGGATAAAAGTGAAGAAAATATAAACAACCTATCAGGAGGACAACAACAGAGAGTTCTGTTAGCAAAAGCTTTGATACAAGATTCTACTATTTTGTTACTTGATGAAGCGTTCAGCGCTATCGATGTTGGAGCTCAAGAAGACATAATGAAAATAATCAATGGAAGTGATCTTAAAGAAAAAACGATATTAGTTGCTACACACGACATCAACAACCTAGAAGATAAATTTGATGAAGTTTTATGTTTAAATAGGCATTGTTGTGCTTTTGGAGACCCCTTGGAAGTTCTTACAGAAGAAGTGATAGAAGAAATGTACGGCTCACACGAAAATATGTTTCTTGATCACAAACCAGGTAGTCACGGCTCTTAATATGTTATCTGAACTCTTAATAGACCCTTTTCAATATGATTTTATGATAAGAGCACTTATCGCTGCTGTTTTTTGTGGTATTACTCTTTCAACCCTAGGAACTTTTACAATAAACAGAAATATGGGATTTATGGCTGATGCCATGGCTCATGCGACTCTTCCTATAATTGCAGTAGGCGTTTTCTTTGGATTTAGTATTTCAGAACTAGGAGCACCAGCAGCTATTGTCGTCGCTATATTCCTAGGCTTTATAGTTAAAAATACAAAAATTGGAGAAGACACTTCAATTGGTATAATCTTTTCAACCTTTTTTGCTTTAGGTTTCATATTGATAAAGCTCCTTAATGTAACAATCAACTTGGAGGACTTACTGTTTGGTCAAATCTTAGCTGTGAACAGAACTGATATTTTTATTATCACTGCTTTATTTTTAATAGTGATAGGGATCATAATAATTTTCTTTAAACAACTTTTGTTTTATTCATTCGATCCAATAGGAGCAGAGGTAAAAGGTTTAAATACCAACTTCCTCAATTATCTATTTTTAATAACCTTATCTTTGGCCGTTGTAAGCGCTCTTCAAACAGTAGGAATAATTTTAGTTTTGAGTATGTTGATAATTCCTGCTGCATCAGCAAAACTAATTACGAATACATTCATAGATTCAATTAAAGTCAGCATAGCTTTTGGAATTATCTCATCTGTAGCTGGTTTAGTCATTTCATATCATCTTGATTTACCTACTGGCCCTTCTATGTCATTAGTGGCTTCAACAGTTTTTCTATTGTCATATATTTCAAGTAAATCAAAAATCAGAAATAAATAAGCTATTTTGGAAGAACAGACATTTTCAATATGGGTGAAGTCTTCTTCTGACGATGTTGAAAATATTAAAAATCAAATTGATTCTTTTGCCGAGGAAGCGAATAAAGCTTCATTTGATCCCCACGTCACTCTAGTTACAAAAATTAATTCACAAGAAAAAGCAAATGATATTTTAGATCAGATTAAAAAAGAACAAACTACAGTGACTTTTGATAGAATTTGCGAAGGTGAAAGCTACTTTCAAAGACTTTATTTAACAGCATCTGATAATATTCCATTCAACAATTTAGTAATAAATCTTGAAAGTTGGCCAAGTTTATGGGTCCCCCACCTTTCTCTTTATTATGGGAATGAGTTACCGAAATCTTATAATCCTACAAATTTTGATAATCTCATCCCCACAACTATTACATTTGATACTTTAGAGCTTTATAAAACTGGCCCCACAGTATCTGAGTGGAAGGAGATAACCACTCTGTCTTTAGGCTGACTACTAGAAAAGAGGTATTTCTAAAACATTTATACATTTGAAAAGCTTTCATTGGAAAAATCTATTTCTAAACTTTTTGAGTTTGCTATAACTGTAAAATTGTTTTCTCCAATACCAAGAATTGCTGGGATATTATGTTCAGCACATCTAATGGCCATATGAGAGTTTGGTCCTCCATACTTTGTAATTAGCGATTTTATTTTGTAGTTGAAGATCCAATCCCAACCTGGGTCTGCAGCCGGAATAACGACTATTTTATTGTCAAGATTCTCAGGACGATTAGCTTCATTATCTATCAATAAAACGTCCCCATTTATTGTTCCCTGACCTATATAATTCCCATTTTTACTCATTTCTTCGTAAAAATAAAAGTCTTCGTTAGAAGTAATTAAATCGGGCATTAATACATTCTTTAATCTCATATCACTAGTATTTTCTTCATTAAATTCAATATCTAGTAAATCAAACAATTCTCTATCGCTGGTATTTTTTTCACTTATTTCATTTAAAATTCCATCTATACCTTTGGTGTAATAAAATTTAGAGTTTTCTCTTGTTGAAATTCCGTCTTGAAACATATCTATCCAAGCAGACGCCTTTAAGGGAATATTGTTTACTATGAAATATTTTTCAATATTCGTAAATATATCCTTTGGTAAAATATTGTCTTCCAAAGGTTGATCACTATTGTTAATCAGTGATTCAGTAAAACTTAAATTGTTTTTTAAGTTTGATGATGAAAGATTATAATTTCCAGCTCTTATATGACCATAAACATCAAAAAAGTCGTTCAATGTTTTTTTTCCAATTTTGACTTCATAAGCATCAGCTTTCATTTTTGTACTTATGGAATTAACTGATAAAAGCAACAATTTTTTTTGATCTTCTGTAATAACTCCCTTTTCAAGAAGGCTATTAAGTTGAGCAAAGTATACAAATCCTAATCTCGAATGATGGGTAAAAGGAAGGGCCATAGTATCTCTTATTAGTGTGATATTTTCTTTTTTTAAATACTCAAAGCTCTTATCCAATTTTGAGAAAGTTCTTAAAATAATTTCTTTATTCTTATCTAAAGTAGTTTTATTCTGTGAATCAATTTGAACTAAATCATTATGCCATTGAATAATTTCATTTTTATCAATTATATTTTTATATTCTTTAGAAAATTCTTGAACTGTATCAAAAATATAAGACGACCTAGAAATATCAAACTCTATAGAGTCATGCAAGTGCGGGTTTTCTTTTAATTTATTTAGCTGATAATTAATTATTTCTTCACAGCTTTCTTTTTGTAAGTTTCTAGTAAGAAAACTATTAAGACTGTGATTTACATTTATATATGCCACGTTATTAAACATTTCCATCAATTTTCCAGCAGAATATTCGCGATAACCAAACTCTCCACGTTGTATATTCCATGTTGTATCAGTGAACATGAACTTATATAAACCAAAAGCAATATTGTCAGGTTTTTTGCCTATCATTTCAGCTGGATTCATATCTGACATATTGCTGTAAATTTGATTTGAACCGAATCGATCTGAAGTTGTTTCGCTTAGCTTGTTATATTTTTCTAAATTTTTATCGATAACTTTTTTTTCATCAAATATAGAATTTTTATTGAGCTTTTTGCCCATCAAAGGTCTTACTTGGAGCAGCTGTGGGGAATTATTTTTATCAAGAACCATTTCAATATCTAGTTGTTTATTTTTAAATAAGTCTTCAAGTTGTGTCATTACTTTTAGATAAACGTTATTTTTTTCATATTTATTTGGCAGATAGTCAACAGATCTGTGCATAAAGAAATTCTCTATTTCGCTATATCTGCCTGAAGTGACGGCTTCAGTTTCAGACCCAAAATAAGTAGAAAATGATCTATATGCTGAGTCAGTTCCTACTTTATATGAAGTAATTACTGAGACGCTTTTAGCATTGTCTACATAATTTTGAAAAATTACTGACTGATTAACTTTTTCACCGTAGCTATCAAGCACCATCGTAAATGATTTCTTAATAGCTACGATATTTTTTTTATCTATCGGACCTAAAGATAGATATTTTCCTGCACTTGAAAACCTTTCTTCGTCCTCCTCAGAACTATTACTTCTTATCATTATTTTTTTAGAAAAACTAACAAGAATTTTTTCAATATGTTCTAAATCTTCTAAATAAATTTGTTTAAAGTATGGAATTTCAATATCTGTATTTCTAGCTACAAATTCTAAATTTTTAGCTTTATTTCCATAAGTCAATTGATTTTCAGTCATAACTCTATTTCTTAACTGACTCCAAAGCAACTTTCACTTTGTCAGCAGGAAATTCATAGTCAATCATTTCACCACTTAAAAAGTTCTCGTATGCCTTCATATCAAAATGTCCATGGCCACACATAGCAGTTAACACAGCAATTTCTTTTGAATTTTGGTCAGCATCTTTGGCTGCTCTTATTGCGGAGGCAATTGCGTGAGTGGCTTCTGGGGCCGGTACAATACCTTCAGTTTTAGCAAAAAGCTGACCAGCCTCAAAACATTCTTTTTGACCAATTGCTTCTGCTTCTATTAGATTCTCTTCATACATTGCGCTTACCAGTGGTGCCATACCGTGATATCGCAATCCTCCAGCATGTATTGGGTCTGGAACAAAACTAGATCCTAGAGTGTGCATTTTTACAACAGGAGCCATACCAACTGAATCCCCAAAGTCGTATGTATACACGCCTTTAGTTAACGAAGGACAAGCCTCTGGCTCAACAGCGCGGATTGTTGTTTTTTGATCAGTTAATATATTATTTCTTAAAAATGGGGAAAATAAACCAGTAAAATTTGATCCACCTCCTGTGCAGCCGACAATAACATCTGGGTAATCTTCAGCCATTTCCATTTGCTTCAATGCCTCAAGACCAATTACAGATTGATGCATAAGTACATGATTTAAAACACTTCCAAGCGCATATCTTGTTCCTTCTTCTTTCCGCGCAACTTCAATTGCTTCTGAAATAGCTATCCCTAAACTTCCAGGCGTATTCGGATCTTCTGTTAAAAATTTCTTACCAATATCTGTTTTATCAGATGGACTTGGATAAACTTTTGCTCCGTAGATCTCCATCATTGTTTTCCTGTAAGGTTTTGATTCGTAAGATGCTGCTACTTGAAATACCTCAAGTTCAATACCAAATGCCTGGCAAGCAAATGATAAAGCGGAACCCCATTGACCCGCTCCAGTCTCTGTGACCATTTTTTTAATTCCTTCCTCAGCATTAAAAAAAGCTTGTGGAATAGCTGTGTTAGGCTTATGAGATCCTGAAGGTGATCCACCCTCATACTTGTAATATATTCTTGAGTTTGTACCTATAGCTCTTTCAAGTCTTAGAGCTCTATACATCGGCGAAGGCCTATAAAGCTTATAAAGTTCTAAAACTGGTTCTGGAATATCGATATAATTTTGATCAGAAACCTCCTGTAGTATTAATCCCATTGGAAATAATGGGGCTAAATCTTCGGGACCAATTGGTTCCATCGTTTGAGGATTTAGCTGAGGTGGTAACGGATTTGGTAAATCCGGAACAATGTTGTACCACTGCTTCGGTAAATCATCCTCATTTAGTAGATATTTATACTGTTCTTTCATTTTTGCTCCTTCTTTTGGGTTGAGCCCGGAGATTTAATTTCAGTGACAGTAATAAAAAAACCGGGCTGTGCCCGGTTAAGAACTAACTAGTGGGGCAGCTACCTATGTAGTTATCCACCAATTCCAGCTAGTTATATTTTTCATATTTTATAATGTACCAAATAACCTTGAAGTTGCAAAATTCATTTAAGTAATTTCTTTATTTCTTCTATTCTTTATTAAATGGAAAAGATAATAGTTGCCAAAGATTTGACCAAAATTTATGGAGAAGAAGGAACCTCTGTTACAGCTTTAAATAATGTAAATCTTGATTTTTATGAGAATAAATTTACAGCAATCATGGGTCAATCTGGGTCAGGTAAATCTACCTTGCTTCATTGTCTTGCCGGTCTGGACAAAGTAACTTCTGGGTCGATATTTATTAAAGGTACTGATCTAGGCAATCTTAACGATAAAGAGTTAACAAAAATGAGGAGAGATTCATTTGGTTTTGTTTTCCAGGCATTCAACTTAATTCCAACATTGACTGCTGAAGAAAATATAACACTCCCATCTTCAATTGCTGGTAAGAAACCAGATGAGGATTGGATTAATCAAATTGTCAGTGCTGTAGATATTGAAGACAGACTAAATCATCGACCTAATGAGCTTTCAGGTGGACAACAACAAAGAGTTGCTGCAGCACGAGCAATGGCAACTAAGCCTGAAGTAATTTTTGCAGATGAACCATCTGGAAACTTAGATTCAAAATCTAGTAAAGAACTACTAACTTTCATGAAGTCAGTAGTAAACGAATTGAATCAGACGATAGTAATGGTTACTCATGATCCTTATGCAGCTTCTTTTGCTGAAAGAGTAATAATGCTGAAAGATGGAGAAGTAGCAAGTGACATGGAGGAACCTACTCAAGAAGAGATTATTTCAAGAGTTACTTCTTTAAGCGATATTTAATGTTTGGATTTACTAAAAGACCACTTTTATTAATTGCCTGGAAAAATCTTAAAACCTATCCGGTAAGAATTTTCCTAACAACTTCTTCAATTATTCTTGGAGTTTCCGTAATCATTGCAGCAAATATTTTTTCTGAAAGCAACAAAAACGCTTTTGATAATTTATTTTCTGGAGTATTTGAAGGAATTGATTTAGTTGTACAACCCGTACAAGAAGATTTTGCAGAAGGGTTTGGGGATGATGGTGGCCAGGGTCCTATCTCTTTTGAATTTAGAAAGATTTCAGACAAAAAAATAAATGAAATAAAAAGTATCGAAGGTGTAAAAGACGCTTGGGGTGATGTTTTGGGATTTGCTCAATTTATAAAATTTGGGCCTAGAAAAGATTGCCATGCTTTCAACCCAGAATGTGAGAGAGAAACTATATTAATACAAAATGGTTTTGCACCAACTTTTGGTGCAGCTTGGGATACATCGCCTTATGCGTCTCAATGGGAAATTATTGACGGTCAGCCACCTACAAATAATAAAGAAGTAGTTATGGATTCAACTACAGCGGAAGGTAATAGTTTTAGTGTTGGGGATAGAGTTACAGTTCTTGCCGGTGCTATTCCAGCTACATTTACAATTGTAGGTATTGCAGAATTTGCAAATACAGGATCCCCAGGAGGTGCTTCATTTGCTCTTTTTGACTTTAGAACGGCTCAAATTCTTTTAGACTCAATTGGCGAAGTTGATTTTATAAATGTTGTTGTTGATGAAAATGTAGATATAAATTCAGTTCGTAATGCGATAGCTAATATTGACGACCAAGGATTGGAAGTCATAAATGCTCAAGAAGCAGCAGCTGAACAAGCTGACTCAATTAAACAAGGCTTAGATTTTTTCAATACGATATTGAATGTTTTTGCAGGTATAGCAATATTTGTTGGAGCTTTTATCATACAAAATACTTTCAGAATTCTTCTGCTTCAAAGAACTAAAGAACTTTCTTTATTGAGAGCACTTGGTACATCTAAACGCCAAATCTATAGACTAGTTGTTTCTGAATCATTATATATGGCAGTAATTGGTTCAGGCTTGGGTGTGGCTTTAGGAATTGGTTTATCAGTACTTGTCAAAGAGGGACTAAAATATTTTGACTTTGGCTTACCAGAAGGGCCCTTGGTATTAACCCCTACCGCTGCAATCACTGGAATTGTCATAGGTGTTGTTGTTACAATACTTTCTTCATTATTGCCTGCAAGAAAAGCATCTCAAGTTAGTCCTCTTGAAGCAATAAGAGATAGTCAATCTACACCTAAAAGGAAATCCCTCCTGATAAGACTGCTAGTTGGATCTTTAGTCTCATTAACTGGTTTAGGAGTTTTATTTGGTGTTTTATATTCTTTCTTGAGACTTCCAACTTTATCAGTTCTACAACAAGTTGGCTTAGGTGCCAGTGTAATTTTTATTGGAATATCTGTCATTACCCCATCTATTACAAAACCTTTTGTGTCTATCTTTGATTCAATTTATAAATCCACATTTGGGATTCTTGGAAAACTCGCAACAGAAAACTCAAAAAGGACCCCACGAAGGACAGCTTCAACAGCTTCAGCTTTAATGATTGGATTAACTCTAATTTCTCTTGCAAACGTTCTTACCACCTCATTCAAGGCACAGGCAGAAAAAGTTGTTAAAGAAGTTGTTCTTGCTGATTATCAAGTAAGTGCAGCTCAAATTTTTGCTTCACCTGGTATTCCAACTGGTTTATCAGAAGAACTTATTGCCCTTGACGAAGTTACAGAACTTTCACGTACTAGGGCGACAGTTGTTGGATATAACAACAGACCATTAATTTTAGGTGCTGTTGACAAAGAGGTTTTTGATTTAATTAAAACTGTCGATATTGCTGGATCAAGAGAAGACTTTTATCAACAAGACGCAATTGGAGTATTAAATTTTAAAGCTGAAAACGATGATATCTCATTAAACGACAAAGTAACATTGACAATTCCAGAAGTAGGAAAAAAAGAATTCGTTGTTAAGTATATTTTTGATTGGACGACCCAACCTCCAGCTGAATTCTTTCTTCTATTAGAAAATCATGAATTTTTTTCAAATGAATCCCTTGATACAGAGCTTTACTTTAATGTCATAAATAAAGACGAAGCAACTAAAAATAAACTTGATGATATAGTGGACCACTATCCAGGTGTTACTTTACGTGACCAAGATGCTTTGATTGAAGAAGCGAATAGTCAGATTCAATTACTACTAAATGTAATTTATGGATTTTTATCTATTTCAATTTTTGTTGCACTGTTTGGAATTACAAATACTCTTTCATTATCTGTTTTTGAAAGAACAAGAGAAATAGGACTAATGAGAGCTATCGGAACTCTTAGAAAACAAATCAGAAATATGGTGTTCATCGAATCTTCAATTATCGCAATTTTTGGTGCATTGCTTGGAACTGGGCTTGGAATCTTTTTTGCTTGGAGTCTAATTCAAGCATTGGAAGATCAGGGCTTTACAGAGTTTGCAGTCTCAACTCAACAAACACTTTTGTGGATAGGTATAGCAATATTTTCAGGAATAATTGCGGCAATAATTCCTGCAATTAGAGCGTCTAGACAAAATATTTTAGAAGCTATTTCTTACGAGTAAATATTAAGGATTGCCAGGAGGAGTCTCTCCACCTGGAGGAGGTTCATTTCCACCTGGAGGAGGTTCATTTCCACCTGGAGGAGGTTCATTTCCACCACTTCCAGGAGGAGGGTTGTTACCTTCTCCCTCAGGAGGTGGTCCTTGACCTTCTTGTTCAGGTTGACATCCTGGGGCATAAGGATTGTTTGCACAATCTTCTTGATCTTGCTGTCCACCAGGAGGTATATCCCCACTAGGAGGATTATCTTCACCACCAGGAGGAGGGTTGTAACCCTCTCCCTCAGGAGGTGGTCCTTGACCTTCTTGTCCACCACTTTGAGGACAACCAGGTGCATATGGATTGTCATCACAATCTTGGTCTTGTATTACTCCATCTTGAGGAGGTGGAGGGGCAACCTGTGAACATGTAGGATCATCTGGATTTTCATCGCAATAGTTTCCTGCAAATTCGGTAAAATTATCTGATTGATTTTTAAACTCACCTGCTTTTTCAGCATCTCCCCAACCACCACCTGGTGGAGGTTGTGTCCCAGGGGCAAAACCTCCACCAGGAGGCGGACCAAAAGCATTGCCTTCACCAGGCTCTCCACCTTCTATTGGTCGAGCATAACAGAGAGGATCTTGAGGATTGTCCTCACAAAGTGAACCTACATCTTCAGGATTAAATGCTTCAAATTCTTTTACGCCTTCTTCTCCAACTGCTAACAATCCTGATTCTGATGGATCAAAACCTTCTTGACATCCTGGTTCATTTTGATTTCCAGGAGCAGAACAATCAAGAACAAAATAATCATCATGATTACCGTATCGCTTAGATGCTAAATCATCTGCTCCTTCAATTGAATTATAGAAAACTCCTTGCTGAGCTAAGTCAACATATGAATCATCACTAAACATATTGCCTAGGAACGCACCTTTATCTAAATTACCTTCTCCGTAATAATCTCTAAAACATTCTGGGTGGTTAGGATCTTCTGTACAGAAATTAGGCTTTTCACCAGCACTGGCATTTGGATCTGGAGCCGCGTATTGAGCTAGCAACCCTCCAGTCAAAGGACCTTTCAGACCTCCTTGTTGTCCAAAACTTGAATCACATTCAGGTGCGTCAGGTGTTTGATCACAATATGCAGGTGCTACATATTCCCCTTCTGAGAAAACATCAACTGGTCTATAATTATCTCCACATTCAGTAGCTTCAGGATTTTCTTGACAGAATTCTGGTGGTGGACCAGTTAATTCTTGAGGGCCTCCATAAATATCAAACATATCATTTCGATCTAGTGCAAGCCCAGTAGCATTGCCAACAAACTCATGAAAGAAATCACCTTCACCTGCACACATTGGGTCATCCGGGTATTCTTCACAATTCACTGGTGCCCACTCGTCACCCAATACATCTTCGTCATAAACATGGAAAAACGTATAAACAGCTTGTGCATTACCTCCTACACATTCAGGATCCTCAGGATTATCTGCACAGAAAGAATTTTCATTAGGACTTTTTCCAAAGAAAGCATTTCCGGGATCAATGCCTCCATCTTCACAATTCTCAGGATTAGCTTCACAATATGCACCACCTTCTTGAAAAGCATCTCCAACAAACTGTGGACCATCTGAACATTCTGGCAACCAAGTCTGCTCGTCACAATAATCTGGTTTAATGTCATTTGTTGTAAATGTATATTCAAATCCCATTCCCTGGACCATATCCTCAACAAAATGATTACCTGCAAATGCTTGAGCTAGAAATTCTGGAGGAGGTGCTCCAGCTGCACATTCAGGATCATTAGGATTATCTGCACAATAGGTACCCTCAACAAAATTATCTTGACCTGCGTTCACAAACATATTTGCAGCTGCCAGAGCCATAGCTGAAGGAACATCACCAGTATTTGCTAACTCATTTACAGCATTTGTATCTGCTGAAATGAATTGCATCATTCCATGTTGTGCACGAAAGTTTCCATTTTCGTTATGGTCAAAACCTAAATCTTGAAATTTTTCATTTTCATGAACTGTTACAGCATCTTCAAACGTTCCAATGAATTCTGATAATGGAGGTAGTTCTTGAGCTGGACCATCTTCTGGTGCTTCTTGCCAGTTTGCGGATATAAATTCCTCAACAACTTCATCTGGTACAGCTACCTCTTGGACTACTTCAGCAAGCACTTCTACAGAATTTGTTATTTCATCCGGTGCTCCTGCGGCAACTAAAAGAGTTTGAGCTAAATCCATTCTCTGAGTATCACTTTCAGTAAAAACTGCATTTACTGCTACATCTGCTGTTAATTGTTCGCTACCCTCAGCAAGACCTTCCTGTGTTTCAGCTTTGCACGTGTAGCTACATTCTCCTTCCATGTTTGAAACAAATTCATCAACAATTAGTGCAACAGTTGATGAGTCTTCATCTGTCCAACCTGATCCCCCCGTTGTTGCGCTTCCAAGTTCTGTTCCAGCAGTTTGAGAAACAGCTACTAAAACTGGTACTCCGTCTTCGTTAGGAAGCAATTCACTAAATACAGCGTCGTCTGCTTCTTCCCCACCCTCTAAAACTGTGCTTTTTGCTGAAAGACTTGTCACATCGTATTCAAACACACCCTCAGTTCCATGAACAGAGAGCTCCGCAGTAGGAGTAACTATTTTTGCAAGAGATGCTGATAGCCCTTCACTCCTGATGTCATAAGCAATACTTCCAGAAATTACATCAACTGTTAAAACTCTTGCCTTTTCCTCCTCGTCATAATCAAAGCTTCTAATATTGATTACTGAATTTCCCCCCATTAAAAGAGAAGACCCATCTTCAAAAGTCATTTGAGCTGTACCGTTATCAGCTGTTCTTATTTTTACACCCATATCAAGCGGAACGATTTCACTAACTACTTCCCAGTCTTCAGAAGTGCTGGTAAGTATTCCTGTTGCACCTATTAATGGTTTCAATAAAATTGGAGGAACGACCAAATCTGCTTCGTTATACACTTCTCCAGAAGACGTTTCTACATCTGCAGCTGTAGTTGTTGTGGTTTCTTCAGTAACTTCTACCGTTTCATTTGATGTGTCGTCTGAACCCCCACAGGCAGAAAGAATCAGAAAAAGAATGGTTAAAATTGCAAAACTTTTTTTACATTTCATGTCTATAGTCATAATCCTAGACAAAATTTCTCTTAGGTTCTATGTTGATTGAGCTAATCTTTAGCTCTCTTTTTAGTAAAAAACCATATATCTTTTACAATGAATATATATGAAAAACCCTATTATTACTGAATTATTGTCAAAATTAGTTGAAATTCCCTCTATTAGTTCTCTTGAGGCAAACCAAAAAGATGTTTTAGATTCAGCAAATTATATTGCTGAATTATTTAAAGAACTGGGATTAAATTCGAAGGTTGCATCAAGTAAAAATAGTAAACCTGCCGTACTTGCCCAGACTGAAATAGATCCATCAAAAAAAACTGTTCTTCTTTATGCTCATCACGATGTCCAACCTGTTGGAGATATAAAAAAATGGGAAACAGATCCCTTTAAACCAGAAATTATTGAAGGAAGACTTTTTGCAAGAGGGTCAGGAGACAACAAAGCAGGAGTTGTAACTCACTATGAAGTGGTAAAAAATCTACTTGAAACCTTACCTGTGAATATAAAAATTTTTATTGAAGGTGAGGAAGAAATAGGCTCACCATACATGACTGAATTTATCGCTGAAAACAGAGAAGATCTTGAGGCAGATGTAATTGTTATTGCAGATTCAGGAAATATTAAGTCAGGCGTTCCAACGATAACAACATCCCTAAGAGGACTAGTTGACGGTGTCATAGTTGTTGATCAACAAATGGAACCTGTACATTCTGGATTAGGTGGAGGCGTTGTTCCAGATGCATTTATGATTTTAAGTCGAATCATTTCTTCTTTTCATAATGATAAAGGGGAATTACTTATAGAAGGACTTACTCCAACCGAACAAGATGTATTTGAACTATCTGATGAATTTGTAAAGAGCTCACTTTCTTCCACTGGTGTTAACTTGTTTGAAATGGATAGTTACTCAAAAAGATTATGGCTGGAACCCGCATTAAGTATATTGGCCATTGATGCTCCTCCTGTAGCTGAATCTGTAAATTTACTCATTCCTAAAGCAAAAGCAAAAGTTAGCTTAAGGCTTCCCCCAACTGAAGATCCAGATCATGCAATGAATATGCTTGAACAACATATAAAAGAAAATACTCCTTTTAATGCAAATGTTGAATTCATACCTGAAGCAAAAGGAAAAGGAATATTAGTTGATCCCAAAAATGAATTTAGTTCAAAACTAATAGAGTCATTTAATAAACACTGGGAAAATGAAGTTGCATATATGGGTGTAGGAGGTTCAATTCCTTTTGCAAATGTCTTTATTAATGAGTTTCCTAATTCTGAGATAGTTTTAGTAGGTGCAGGTGATGAAGAAGGAAATGCTCATGCCCCTAATGAAAGCGTAAATATAAGTGATATTCAAAGACTTATTGATAGTCTTACGGACGCTATTTCAAATTATTAACAAATTGTTAAATTTACTTAAAATTTAGAAATCACCAACACGCTCACTATTTTTTTTATATACTCGGATTGAGTATGGGGGAAGCTCATATTTTTAGTTTTAAAAAAACTTAAGGAAGGAAGTTTTATGAAAAAATTTTTTACACAGCCTGTAGGTCAACTGGCAAGACAAAACTGTATTGGATTTATTGGTTGTAATTTATATCTTATTGGTAATGGATTTGGGCTATATGAGGGGCCAGAAGGGATCAATAGAATATTCAACTTTGCTTGGGCATTTACACTTTTAGGAATAATCCTAGGAGGATATTATTTAATTGAAGATCAAGTTCCCGATTATTGGAAAATGGCTACAGGTATTTTAGGTGCTGTGATAATTCTTGGGACACTAATTGAAATATCATTTCCAGAATTTAGAGAAAATGGATTTGCTGGAATGTATTTTTTATGGGCATTTAACACGTTAACTTTTGCTCTGACGACTAGAGGTACTGGAGTATTTAGACCGGTCTATGAATACCTAAGCATTTTTGCTTTTACCTTTATTTTAATTGGTTCAGGAGCACAGCTCTTCTTTGACTACACACTACCCGAGTCACTTCAACCATTATTTGGAATTGGGTGGATTGCCATGATTATTGGACTTGGCGTTGGTAGTTATGTTGCTTGGGGGGATAAGTTAGCCTCAAGTGCAAATGAGTAAAAAGTTTAAAGTAAGAAAAATAGAAGAATAGGAGATAAAATGAAAAAATTCTTTATACAAGATGTTAAAGAAGGATCACAACAAGCAGCTTATATGTTTATAGCTATAAATGTTATTTTTTTTGTTGGGGGAGTTGCTGAAATTGATTATGGAAATTTTGATAATGTACTTCAACTATTTTGGACCATCTCGCTTGTGCAAATACTCTTGGGATTGAAGGACCTCCAAGGAGATACGGTTCCTGAAGATTGGAGACAAGGTTATACAATGATAGCTGCAGCAGTTGCTGTTGCATCTCTTTTAGGTATTAATGAAGATATAAATACCTCAGGAATCTTTACATTATTTGCATTTGCAATTTTGGGTCTGGGTGTAACCTCAGAAGGTGTAATTGACAATGTTTGGAGATATGCGGCGATTCTTGCAGGTTTGTTTGGAATTGTTGGAAGTGGAAGTGAATTTATTACAGGAACCAACATCATTGCGGATACTCCTCTTGGGTTCGTTGCTTTCTTAACATTTATTGCTGGTGTTGGAGTAGGACCATTGCTTGCTTGGAATAAAAGATAGGGCTTTGTAACAAACTTAACTAACGCAAAAATTACGTTAGGAGAAAAATGTATGTAAGACTTGGGTTAGCAAACCCTAAAGAAAGCATGACTGAAGATGCTTTAAATTATTTTAGAGATGTAGCAATTCCAGTTTACGATCAGGTAAGTGGAATACTTTCAGCTGGAGCTTGTATAAACAATGAAGGACAACTCATGGCTTGGACTATGTGGGCTAACAATGAGGCGAAGGAAGCTGCAATGGAAGAATTTCAACAAAACCTTTCTGGTTTGGCAGACTTAATAACAGAGCCGCCAACAATTCTCGAAGGACCAATGATTGCAGCTCAACAGTACATTATGGTTCCAAAAGATGGAGGAGATTCTTTCTTCGCAAGATTTGTCATGGGAGGTGGCATGCAGGATGGTAAAACATATGATGATGCTGGCGCTTTTATGACAAGCACTGTTTATCCAGCATATGAAAATGTTGATGGAATTTATGCATCTGCTGCTTGCAAAGTAGATAATGACACGGGTTTTAGTTTTAACTTCTGGACTGATCACGACGCTGCACATGCAGCATCTGGTGTGATTACAGAAGTTGTAAAAGACGCAGTTGCAAATTTAATTAAAGAAGCACCCCAAGAATTAACCGGAGAGTGTAATGTATGGAAAAATTATGTTGACTTTCCTGTAGGAAAATTATAAAAAAAGAAAGGAGTATAAATGTTATTTTTTAGATTAACACTTGTACCTATTCAAGAAGGAAAAATGGATGATGCGATGTCCTTCGCAGAAGAAAAAGTCGACGAATTTATAGGAATACCTGGATTATTGCAAGTTGCATTGTGTGAAAATAGCGATGGTCAGCTTATGTCTTGGTCAACCTGGTTGAGCGAAGATTCAATGAACGGATCAAGTGAACAATTAGCAGAAGCTCTTGGAGGTTTAAAAGACTTTGTCACGGGACCACCTGAGATTTCGTTTGGACCAATGACTGCTGGTCAGCAATACGTAAATATTATGAAAGGAGATAGAGAAGGGCAATCTTTTGTTGTTCGAATTGGATATGGTTCAGAATATATTGAAGAAAAATATGATGAGGGCATGGATTGGTTACAAAACACTGTTTATGCAGGATATGAAGGAACCGAAGGTTTGCTTGGTGCATTCGCAGTTGACGTTGGAGGAAAGTTCGTTACTTTAAGTAACTGGGACAGCCAGGAAGCACTTGACGCATCGTTAGAGTCATTTCAACAAATTATGGCTGATGCACAAAACTACATTAAGAGTCCTCCAACAATCGTTACTGGCGAATGTAGTATCTGGAGAAATATGGCTAGCTTCCCTGCGGGGAAACTATCAGAGTGGAGTAAATAATTATGGAACAAATGACAGTCAATATAACAAAATATAAAGAACATAGTGAAGAAGTCTATAAAGCTTGGAAAGAAGTTTGGAATGAATATTCTAAAGAGTTTGTAGATGCGACAGATGTAAAATTCTTGTGGGCATACCAAGAACAAGATGATGGTGTTTATTATGTATCCATAAATATGTTTCCATCAAAAGACGCAAGAGATAAATGGATGGAGTCTTATGATGCAGATGCTGGAACTAAAGAGTTTCAAGATAGATTTTCCGAGAGAATTGGAATGACATCTGAAGAAGCAGATGAAAAATATGGTAAAGAGATGGAGCTGATCATAGGTGGTATGGAAATCTCAAATAGTAATTAGAAGAAAGAATATTAAAAATGTAAGTTTTCTTCCAGGAAAACTATCAGATTGGAGAAATTAATAATGATAACAACAGAAGAAAAAAATCTTGGGAGGAGATTTGCACTAGGAGCATTAACTTTGTTGCTTGCAAATTTTCTTATTCAAGTATTTGTATTAGGACCAGATGCATCAGGTTACAATGAAACTTGGGGACCGATAATTGGAATATCAAGCTCTCTCCAACTTATGGCTGGAATGGGAGTTGTTAGATTATCGGGAAAGCTTCTTGACGATAAAGACAAACCGTTACTCACTGGATCAATTGGGTTAGCCTACACAGTCTCGGCTGTGGGCGTGGTAACTGCACTTGTTCCTTCTGCAGTTTACAATGCATTTAATGAAACTTCTTTGACAGCTGATATGGCTGCTGATTTTGTTTTCTATGTAACTCCAGCAGTTTTTCTTTTTATAGCACCCTGGAATATACAATTTGCAAAATATGGAAAAGATATTTTGCCATCATGGGGACCAGCAGTAGGAAATACAGTTGGCTATGGAATTGGAATAGTAACTATAGTTTTCCTTGCTGGATTATTTCCTGATGCAGCATTCATACCTTTGAATGTAATTCTTGGAGTAGTTTTGACGCCTGCTTGGTTTTTTGCAATATCAAAAGCTTACGCAAGCTAATGTATGCCGTAGCAGTAACCATTTTATTTAAAGACGGGAAGCTTGAAGAGCTCAAAGACTTTTTTGAAACCTCAGGGTTCCCGGCTTTAGAGCCTCTTAGAGGTGATATGTATTCTATTGCATTTTTTAACCCAAAAGATAATGTAAATCTTGGTATTGCATTTATGAAGGACAAAGAGACTGCAGATAGATTTGCAGAAATTAGAAACGAAAACTTAATGCAAATTCAAGATATTCTTGATAGCTTTCCAAGAGTCTATGAAGGTGAATTGATTACCGGTAAGACTTTAAAAGATTCATTAATTGAAGATTCAAAAGAGACAATGTTTTTGGCATTTGCAAAATTAGATGTCAAAGATGCTGATGAGTATATGAATCTTCAAAAGGAAATCTACTTACCAAAACTTGAAGAGGATGAAGGTATTATCTCTTACGGAGCTTTCAAATCTGATGAAAACAATTTAGTGTTATTTGAATTTTGGACATCTCATGACGCAAAGCATGATTTCGACGAAAAACTTAATGCTGATGGAAATGTATACGAACAATTTATGCCATTGATGAATGGGTTTGATGATTATTATGGAAATCCTTACGCAATAAAGCAATTTGTTGACTTTAAGTCCGGTGAATCAATAAATTAAATAGTCTTTTAAAATCAATTCTATGTTCGACGAAAGAAGATACGATATAGATGCACTTAGATCTATTGCTCTTTTTCTCTTAATTTTTTATCATTTGGCTGTATCTTTCACATCTGTAGCTAAGTGGATCCTTTTTGTTCCGAACAATGAGCCAATAGATAATATATGGAGCTTGCTTAGCATATTCAACATATGGAGAATCCCGCTACTTTTTATAATTGCGGGTATTGCATTAAGATTTTCCTATCAAAACAGAGGTGTTGGCAAACTTTTTAAAGAAAGATTTAAAAGATTAGGAATTCCTTATCTCTTTGGAGCAGTTACATTTGTTCCTTTATATATAATAATTTCTGCTCAATTCATTTATGGAGATATGAGCTTAGATGACAACATAGGAGTGTTGATCACTTCCATATTTACTGGGGGACATTTATGGTTTTTGATAAATATATTAATTTATTGTTTACTTTTTATTCCAATAATTGGTTTCATATCAAACAAAAAAAGAGGATATAAATTTGTTGATTTAATTTTGAAAATACGAGGGGGTGTTCTCTTATTTTCAATTCCAATAATTTTAGAAGGATACCTTTTAGATCTTACAGCTTATAAAGAAGATATAGGTTATGGCAATAGTTATTCAGAATACTATGGAACAGACCATGGCCTGTTACTTGGTTTTATTTGGTTTCTTATTGGAATAGTTTTGACCTCTCAAGGCGATACTTTTTGGGAATATAATATCAAAAATATAAACACTCATGCACTTATTGGTGTACCACTTCTTATTAATAGATTTGTAAATGAGTTTGAGGTTGCAAATACGTTGATAGCTTTCGAATCATTCAATTTTATATTTTTAATACTTGGGATTGGAGCAAAATATTTAAACAAAGATTCTTCTCAATTGCAATATTACAAACAGGCAGTATTTCCTGTTTATATAGTTCATATGCCAGTCCAAATGGGTATTATGTACATTTTTTCAGATCTAAACATTCCATTTTTAATAAAATTTCCTTTGGTATTATTTTTAGTTTGCTTCGTAAGTCTTACAATTTACCACGCTGTGAAAAATTTTAGATTTCTTCGCCCGCTGTTTGGATTAACAAACAAAAAAAATAATGAATCTAAATAAAGTACCCTACAGGATCATTTTGATTGTGATATTTATACTTTTTTTAGTATTTTCTGATTCTTATATTGCAAAAAGATTAGTTCAGCTACCCTCACTTTTATTAAACTATTTTTAATTATGGAACTATTAGATTTTGCTGATCATGAATATGTAAATCTAGTTACCTATAAAAAAGACAATACATCTGTAAAAACTCCCGTATGGGTTGCTAGATATGACAATTATCTAGTGATCACATCCAGTAAATCCGCAGGGAAAGTAAAAAGAATTAAAAATAATGGCAAAGCAACAATCTATATTACAGATCAAATGGGAAGTAGTGCTTTATCAGAGCCAGTTAATGTAAAAGCATCATTAATTGAAGATGAGGATATTAAACAAGAAGCATTAAATAAAATAATCAAAAAGTATGGTTCAATGTCAAAGATGTTTATAAGAGGCTCAAACGAAAATAGATCAATTATTAAAATTGATGAGATAGTTACTTAATCTCAGAAAACCACTTATGGGTTCCAAAATAATTTCTTGGAACTGGATTCTTGTTTATTAAGAAATACTCAATGCCTCCAAGTACAGAATCTAAATATTTACTTAACTGAGGATTTACTTGGAACACAAACGGTATCACGTACAGTGGACCGGGAAATTTTTTTAAAGGGTATGTGTTTATTTGAATTGATAATTCAGATTCTTGATCATTACCATTCAATCTCCATCGAACCTTAGACTTTCTTCCATTTGCCGTACCAATTATTAAATCATATCCGTTTTCATCCCAGTGTGTAAATTCTCTTTCGAAGGTTAATCCGCTTAAATACTCCAATGTATCTTTTGAACCGACACCTGGCCAAGAAATAGCATTGTTAACCTTACAAAAGGGATGGGTTTCATTTAAATAGTTTGGAGTTGTAATTACATCCCAAACTTCATCCTTTGAGAAGTTCATTTTCTTACTTCTTCTTACAGATAAAATTTTATTCATAAGATTATATTAGAGCACAGGCTAACTACTTTTGGAAGAGTGTTTGAGTGACTCAATAACGCATACTTGCAGTTAGCCTATAAAGTAAGTATAGATTTTGATTCACAAGCCTGCAAGATTGTGATAATTTTTTCACAAGTAGACTATAAATGTGAAATTAAAGCATTAGATAAAGAAATCCAACAAACATTGGTATTAATAATGTGAAGGCAAGTGCTACGATTCTTTTTACATCCATATATATAAGATTAACTACGATCCGATTTAAAAATAAATTACAAGAAAGATTCCAAGCGTCCCGCAGAAGACTAATCCGTAAATCGAGATCATAACTGAGAATATTCTTTCAGACTTTTCAAGTCTGATAACACATAAATTTGTGATTGAATAGTATATCAAAATAAATATCGCACTTAACTTTACAGCTGGTAGAAGATCAAAAGTCAAAACACCTGCTGCAACCAATAAGCCACCAAAGATATCGGAGATATAAGCAGAATTTTGCTTTGGATGAATTGTCTTAAAATAATCTGGAATTTTTTTATCCCTAGACATTGCAACCAACACTCTACTTATTCCAGGCAATAGAGCAAGCAACACAGAACCTGTTGCGATTGTGGAAGCAATCACTATTAGATATGAAAATTCAGAAAAACGACTCAAGTCAAAGGCCACTTTCAAAGGTGTAGAAGAATTTTCAATGATACTTGGACTAACGATCCCGAGTGTTGCATAAGAAGTAGAAACATATAAAAATAATGTTATCCCTAAACCGGTAAGTATCGCTTTTGGAATGATCTTTTCTGGATTGTTGACCTCCTCACCAAATGTTGCAAGTCTTGAGTATCCTGTAAATGCAAAAAACCATATGCTTGCACTCAAAATTAAATTCTTTAGAGATAGACCTTTTGTTATTGGTATGTTCATTGAAAAGTTTTCAGAACTTGTCACCGATATTAAATAAAAGATAATTATGAGAATGATTGTATATGTGAACCATTTAGCAATATCTACAGTTTTTGAAATTCCAAAATAATTAATTAATGTAACTGAAAAAATAAACAACAACGCGATTATTTTTGGATTTTCTGGATACAAATAATTGCCAAGAGTCAGAGAAACGGCGACACAACTAATTAATTTTCCGATTATAAATGCATATCCTGCAATTAAAGATGGAAAGTTTCCAAGAACATTCTTTGCGTAAAGATAAGTTCCGCCAGTTTGAGGGTAAATTCTTGCAAGTTGCGCGGATGAACTAGCATTGGCATAAGCCACCGTACCAGCAATTAGCAACCCTAATATTGATGAGTAAGAAGCAATTTTTGATGTTGGTGATATGTTGAAAAACAGACCAGCACCAATCATGGAGCTTAAACCTAACAAAATTGAATTTTTGAAGGTTAAGGTTCTTTTAAATTTGTCCATCTCCTTATTTTATTAAAGATAAAAAATACAAACCAAAATTTAAATTCTTTCATGATAAGATATTTTTATGTTCAATAAACTGGCTCCTCTTCCTATCACTGAACCTAAATATCGCAGGCTAATGATCTTTGCTATGCTTTGGATGTTTATTGGAGCATGGGTTGACGCAAGTGCTCATAGATATATTATTGATGAACTTGAGTCTTTCTTTACGCCATGGCATGGAATTTTATACTCTGGGTTTGGTGTCGTTGTTTTATCGGCACTCTATGTCAAAAACAAAATGAGAGATTTTAATTTTGACGTTGGAATACTTGGCGCTTGTATTTTTGCAGTTGGAGGTGGGTCCGACGCAATATGGCATTCACTTTTAGGAATAGAAGTTGGGATTGAACCACTAATTACACCCTCTCATTTAATGCTATTCTTAGGAGCTTTCTTAATGCTTGATCATGTTTTTGCATCAAGACCAAATAAAGAGATTCTAGATACTGCATCATTGTTTGCGCTAGCATCGAGCTACGCACTGATCGTTTACATAACACAGTTTGTAAACCCATTTTTTGAGCCATATATGTTTTTTCAAAATAATGAATTTATTTATCAGGCGTTTTCTGCATCTTCTGTTTTTTTTCAAGCAATGTTGAGTTCGGTTGTTTTTGTATATGCTATTAGATTTAACGTCTTACCAAGAAATATGGCATTAATTTATCTTATTTCTTTTATGTACCAATCTCTAATTTTTCTATTAGGAAACTCTCAACTTTTATTTGGAACTCTTATCGCTGGCGGATTTGTTTCTTTATTTATCTATCAAATATCATCATGGTATTACAGGACTAATCATGATAGAAAAATTCAAATATCTACTGCCTTAGTAGGTGCAATCTATGGCTTAACAGTTGTTTTGTACATATTACTCATTGCGACTAATGGGGGGTATGATCTTCCTTGGAGATTTTACGGATTAGGAGGATTGATAACAACTCCCCTGCTATTTGGATACATGGTTGGCAATTTAGGCGTTAGTCCGACAACAGGTGAAACAGTCTCCTAAAGTTACTTTTTTAAAGAGTCAGACAATTTCTTAAGTTGTTTAATTGCATCACCATCATTTTCATTTAGCTGATTTCTAGAGACCGGTTTTCCAATAATTATCTTTATTTTTTTATTCTTTTTATTTAATAGTTCATTTAATTGTGTGACATCTCTTAACTGTTTATTTATTACTGAAGCAAAATAAAAAAACCATGAATTTCGACCAACTATGTACGCTGGAACTAATAAACACTCATGCCTCTCGGCAATGCTCAATGGAGTTTTTTGCCAAGCTCTTTCTTTCAGTCCAAATAGTGTAAATTTTGATAATCTTCCAGATGGAAATAAAATTCCTATTCTTTCTTCAGAGAAAAAATTCCGCATCCTTTCAATAGTTTTTTTTGTAGCTGTGTGAAGTTGAGTCTCTTGATCCCATACAACAGGAGCCATCATATTATCAAAAGCTCCAAGTAGATAAACAAATATTTCATTAGCAAAAAAGAATGCATCTTTTCTTACTTTAGAAACAGAATGATACAGAGCAACTGCATCTGCTGGGCCCATTGGATGATTTGATACTATTAAACACTTTCCTTTTTTTGGAATATTATCTAATCCATCAATCTCACACCTTTTTGTGTATGTTTCTCCTAGCCATGTAAATGCTTCTGGTCCGGACATACTTTGAATATGATCACCAACATAAATTGATTCCTTAATTCTCAAATACTTTGATAAGAAATTGAATACTGCTTTAGATAAAATATTGTTTTTTAAGAACCATGGTCCTCTACTTTTAATAAGGTTGAAGATTTTTTCTTCCATCAAGCTCTAAATATTTTTTTTCTACCCTTTATACCATCAAATTCTAATCGGATTCTTTTAATGATTTCTTCCTTTTCTCCAGCCATATTGAACGAGGGCAAAAATTTTAATTGTTTATTCTTGTAATCAATTTGAACAGGCATAACCTCTGCTTCAAGCTCTTTCGCAAGATATACAAAACTCGATCTGAATCTATCAGCATCAAACCTACCTTCCGGGGTTATGATCAATAAAAAATTATCAATTTTTTTTAGTTCGTCAATTACTGAATCATATTGACCGGAACCTTCTTTTCTATCAACAGGTATTGCACCAAATCTTTTGAATAGCTTTTCTTGTAGCCAACCAAGTGGCCATCTAAGACCTTGTTTATCAATATCATTCGATTTAATAAATGGATTTGGTAGTTTGCGCATTGTCCACTTAGCTGACAAATAACTTACTTTAATATCCATAGCTAGAATCATGAGAATCATAAGATATTCGTCTTTTGCTGACTGATGGGGTGCCGCAACAACTATTACTCTTTTATTATCTAAAAAACTACCAACCGCTCTAATGTCCTCAAAAAGTAGTAAAAAATATGCTAGTTTCTGAAGGAAAAATCGTTTTTTTCTGGGAGTATTTGAGGGTATCACTACCTCAGGGAGTATTTTTGTATACGGCATATAAAGAATTTTATTACTTAAATTTTTAATATGTTTTTTCTTCTTCAGAATTTAAAAACGAGACATTATTGAATTCCTTTAGTCGAAAAAAATGTCCCGAAGAAATTTCTGTAGATTTTAATGTAGTATGACCAGCGTGTCTTGGTAGAAATTTTCTCCAAGTCCATGGATAAAGGGGCATATTTAAGAAATATGAAATTAGAACCGACATGGTTCCTGCATGGGAGATAATTATAATTTTTTGTAATTCAGAATTATTTAATTCAAAGAGCCTATCGTATTCATTACCTAAAGGGTTAATACTTCTTTTTTTTAATTCGGATTCAAGATTTAAAATTATATTGTCTCTAAATTTTTCCATATACTGACCATGATTACCACCAATCCATTCTTCAAAAGATTGAGTATTTCGTTTTTCGAAAAAATCCATAACTTCTTCTTGGCTCTTGCCAAATAAAGCTTTTTCTTCTTCATCTTCCATTTCTTTAAGCCACTCAAAGACATGAATGTCTTTAGAAATACTTTTATCTTTAAACGGAGTATGTGTTTCTTGTGCTCGCGTAAGGGGTGATACCCAAATTTCATCAACGCTACTTTTATCAAAAACAGTCGATGATTTTTCTGATTGAATTCTTCCAAGCTTAGTTAATTCCGGATCGGCAGTGTAAGCATTAACTCCACTTCCCCAGTCTGGTTGACCATGTCTGATAAGTACAATTTCCATATTAAACAATAACTATACTTGAGTATTCTTGTAGTTATAAGATTAATTTATGGAAAAAAAACTTTTTAGGTATAAAAAAATCTTCGTACCACAATTTTTGAGTGGAGTATTCCTGTCTTATTCAGCGCTAGATAATATTCTTGAGGGGCCATTAAGGGAGCTATTAAAACAATATTTTGATCTTGGGGAGTTTGGTTCCAATGCAAGAGAAGAAAGTTTATATTTTATAATTTTATTTTTTGGGATATTTCAAATAGTTATTTCCCTGCAAAATCTTTTTCAACCAGTTATTGAACTTAAAAATGGAAAAATTGCGATAAAAACCAAACAAAAAATATTATCCGTAATCAAACCAATAAATGAAATTATCGAAATAAAGGAAAGTGAAGACTTCACTCTTACCTTCGTATTCCAAGATAGTTCTTATGATGTCATTTCAAAACATTTGGAGAATAACGAACTAAATCTTATTTTGAGTGAAATAAAAAGAGAAAATAGCCCATAAAGTTCGCGAAAAATACATTAGTAATTTTCTTGCGTATAAACCAAAATTGCCGTATATTTATAGAACACTATCGGAAAAGAAATCGCAAGATAGAAAAGAAGATAGAACAGAAAATCCCGAAGGGTCGCAAGATCAATCGGGATTTTTGCTTTGTACCTTCAATTTATCAATCTAAAATTAAAATATGAAAGCACCAGTAGTTGGAAGCCCACCTGTTGTGGGTCACTCTATACAATTTAATTATGATGCACTGGCATTAATCCAAAGACTTCAGGAATCAAAGGGTGATGTGTTTCAACTTAACATTTTAAATGAAGACGTACTGTTATTCTTAACTCCCTCAGCTACAAAACAAATCTTTCTAGATCCTGATGATAATTTTTCTTCAAAACATGGTTGGGAGTTCTCTATAGGGCCAACATTTGAAAATGGTCTAATGCTTCGTGATTTTGATGATCATAAATATCATAGATCACTTTTGCAGAATTCATTCCGCAGAGATGCGTTAGATAAATATATACACATCATTCAACCAAGAATTGATTCATGGATTGAAGAAGTAAAACAAAAAAAAGAGTTTTATTTATATAAGTCAATAAAACAACTTATGTTTAACGTTGCTGTTGAATTATTTTTTGATGAAGTAGACGATACAAAATTAAATCACTTAAATCAACTTTTTATAAATTCAATCAAACCTGCAACAACAATTGTACGTAGCCCTTATCCAATGACAAGAATGAAAAAAGGATTAAAAGCTAGGGTTGAGTTATTAGAATATTTTCAAGAAAAATCTGACAAGATTGATCTTTCAAAGGAAACATTGTTTGCAGACCTAGTGAAAACAAATAATGAGGAGGCTGGATTAACAAATTTCGAAATAGCCGAGCATATGATTTTTTTACTTCTTGCTGCACATGACACAACAACAAGCACTCTAACTTCATCTATTCACTTTTTAGCTGGAGATGAGAATTATCAAAACAAAGTAAAAACTGAATCTTCTACACTGTCAAAAACAGATATATCTGATCTTAAAAATGGAATCATAGGTGAGGCTTTATTTAATGAAGCAATAAGAAAATATCCCCCTGTCCCTTTTTCTCCACGATGGGTAGTACGAGATACAGAACTGGATGGTTATGAAATACCTAAAAATACCTATATCGCTGCTGGACCTTTAGTTCTACATAACGATGAAAGATATTGGGAAGATCCTTTAGCTTTCAATCCAGAAAGATTTGAGGATCCAACAATTACACATGAGGCATATTTTCCATTTGCTGGAGGAGCTCATACTTGTCTTGGAAAATTTTTTGCAAGTTATTTATTTAAAAACGTCGTCTACAAACTTGTAGATAATTTTCAGGTAATTAGTACAACTGAAGAACTTAAAATCAACCCTGCACCGATACCAAACCCTAGAAAAGATGTAAAAATTCAAGTTTCATAGGGTTTTACCTTAAAAAGTTCGCGAAAAAAAAGATCTTAAATTTTTTGCCAAAACACAGATAATTATGTAAATTTAATACACACTATCAAAAAAGAAGTCGCAAGACCGAAAATGAGATAGAACAGAAAATCCCGAAGGGTCGCAAGATCAATCGGGATTTTTGCTTTCTAGACCATTTTTTATCAAAAAAAGCAAAAAGACTCCCTTGTGGCTGTTATTTTTGTTTTATCACACTTTTAGCAGTGGCTCAAAGCACGAAAGGAAGTCTTATCATGTAGTTTAATATTCTTTTGATTTTCTTTTAAATTTTGGAAAAAATTCATATAATTAAATCATGAAAAAGTCAATAAAAACAGCGATTATCTTACTTTTTTTACTTCAAGCATGCTCTGGCGAAGAAAATATTGAATCGCCTGTAAACTCACCTCAAGTATTAGAAAATCCAGTTGAAAATGAAATTATCGAAAACGAAGTCCAAGAAAAAGAACAAAAATCAAAACCGGAAGCAAATACTGAAATAGCTGATATTAAAGAAGTCCTTAAAGAATTCCCGCAAGGTGCACTTTCGTTTTTAGCAGACAATGAAAAGCAATGTATATCAGAAATTTCAACCACAGAATCTCTAAAAAGTATGGAAAAAAGCTTAATGGAGGAAGGGGCAATTCTTCAGGAGCATATGGATTATTTCACATTATGTAATCTTCCTGGTCCACCTGGAATAGGAATAAAAGAAGCAACTTCCTCTAATGATACTGAAATTGTTCAAGAGACCTATTACGCCACTTCATTTGCAAGCGTTGAAAACATTAGATCTTTGGACGTAGATGGGGTAAGTCCTCATTTAGAAAAAGTTGATGACAAGACTCTCAGATTATTTTACAGCAGTATTGAGGTAAAAGGGATAGCAGTATCATTATGTGATTATGAGCTAAAGTGTGAAATACAAGGAGCTCTTGAGAGGATGTCAGACCTTACAATAATCGAGACACTAGACGGGGTAAGAAGAGGATACTATGTTGCATTAAATCCTCAAACCAAACAGAAAGATATTTTTACTGCTGTTTTTTCAGAAGATGGATTGAGTTATAGTAATGAAACACCGCTTGGGTTTCCTGTAGATCAGAATGAGATTGCCTGGGGAGTGCCAGATGCTGTATTAATGCCAAATGGTTTGGTAAGAGTTTATTGGGTGTATACAGAAGACAAGACCTCTGATGAAAAACTTGTAAGTGCAACATCTAAAACTACCAAGGGTATTCAGTTTGTCATGGATCCTGGGTACAGGTTAGAAAATGGCTATGTAGATTTTGAAGTAATAAGAGCTGTTGAAGGAGACTGGAAAGGTCTAATGTCGTACACTCCTCATTATATGCCCGAAATACCTCAGAGCTTATTTTATGCAACATCTAAAGATGGGTTAAAGTGGGATTTAATCGAGGAAAGAATAACTCCTAAAGGGTATTCTTACTTCGACCCTACAGCTATTCAAATTGATGACAAAAACTTTTTAGTCGTAGGTTCAGCTGCTCCTAATACCATGGGAGCTAGAGAACACATATTGTTTGCTGCTGAGTTAGTACTGCCATGAGAGAAAAAAAGTTTATTTTATGTTTTTTAATATTAGCTTTTGGTATGTGTGGTAGCGGTTCATCAATCGAAGTAAACGAACCTGTAGAAGAAGATATAGAAACTGACGTGAACAATTTAGAAGCAACTGAAAAATTGGAAGAAACCGCCCAAACTGACACAAATAATAAATCTGATTCAGTAAGTAAGGAAAATCCAGCTGTAACGATTGAAAACATAAAACCTATAGATCATTACGGTACAAGTTCGCATATGGAAATCGTAGATGACTCTACTTTAAGACTTTTTTACAATGATTTTGGCGGTGTTGTAGTTTTTCTTTGTAGTTACGATTTTGATTGTAAAAAACAGGGAACCATTCGATTTATTACAGATCTAACTTTGATTGAAACTATAGATGGTGAAAGAAGGGGTTATTTTGTGGAAATGAATCCAAATACCATGGAAAGTGGTATTTATACTGGAATTTTTTCTGAAGATGGGCTTTCGTATACTGAGAAAACACCTTTGGGTATTACAGCTAGAGAAGATGAAGTAGCTTGGGGTGTTCCTGACACAGTAGTTATGCCAAATGGCTTGATAAGAGTCTATTGGGTGTATACAGAGGATAATTTCTCACCTGAGAAAATTGCGAGTGCAACGTCAAATACAACAAAAGGGATTGAGTTTACACTTGACCCAGGTTACAGAATTGATAATGGCTACGTAGACTTTGAAGTTTTAAAAGCTGAAGAAGGAGACTGGAGAGCTGTAATGTCATACACACCACACTACCTTCCCGACATACCCCAAAGTTTATTTTACGCAACCTCAATAGATGGCTTAGATTGGGAATTTAGTAAAGAGAGAATATCTGAAAAAGATTTTAGTTATTTAGACCCAACAGGAGTACCACTTAATAATGGAACATATTTGCTGGTTATGAGTGGGGCAACAAATGAAATGGCTGATCCAATGAAAAATCCTACTTATCAATTATTTACGGCACAGCTAATTCTTCCATAGAATATATCAAACTAAATAATCATTTTTTCATTTATACTTAACCCATGAATATTGGTGCACATATACCCTCGAAAAATGCAATGGAGGAAATAAAATTAAGAAAGGGAGATACTTTTCAAATATTTATTTCTAGTCCTCAAATGTGGAAAAGCCCAAAACCCCGTGAAGATGTTGATATTTTACAAGAGTATGACGGCCCAATTTATGTTCATGCACCATATTTAATTAATGTTGCTACTCCAAACAACAAAGTTCGCCATCCAAGCAGAAAACTATTAAAAGACACGTGTAAAGTTGCTGCAAGTTTTGGTGCCAAAGGAGTAATTGTTCATGGAGGATCTGTTGGGGAAGGTGGAGACATTAGTGTTGGTTACGATAACTGGAGAAAAGCCCTAGAACATGTGGAGGAAACAGGTATGAGAGTGTTGGTTGAAAATACTGCAGGGGGTAAAAATTCAGTCGCAAGATATATGGACTCAATTGAGAGGTTATGGGAGGAAATTGGCCATCTAAATGTGGGACTATGTTTAGATACTTGCCATACCTGGGCCGGAGGAATACCTACCATTGATGCTGTTAAGGGATTCAAGAAATTAGTCAAAAAAATAGATTTAATACACTTTAATGATTCTAAAGATGGTTTTGAGAGCAGTAGAGATAGACATGAAAACTTAGGAAAAGGAAAAATCCCAAAAGAAGAATTAGAATATGTAATCAAAAATGCAAAAACAGATATTATTGTGGAAACACCTAATGGACTAGATGCACAAAAAAAAGATATTGCTTGGATAAGAAGACGTTTAAAGAAATGAACTATTTACCAAAAAACCTAACGTTTGACGATGGAGTTGCCTTTATAAATGACTTTTCACTCATAGATATTTCATCAGAACACGGAACACCTCTTTATGTATATGATTGGAATCATATCGAAAACAATATATCTAAATTCACAAATGCTTTTGGTGAAGATACTTTATATCGATATGCTGCAAAAGCCTTTATTTGCAAAAAGCTTGTAGAACTATTGGATAAAAATAAATGGGGTGTTGATGTAGTCTCAGGTGGTGAAATGGCAACTGTTTTATCTTCAATAGATACACTCGAAAACACACTATTTAATGGGACTTATAAAACTAAAGAAGAAGTAGATTTTTTCATATCTAATAATGGTGGACACATATCAATTGATAACTTGAATGAAATCTCATTACTCCAAGATATTGCTTCAAAAAATAAAAGAAAACAATCAGTTATTTTACGGATCAATTTAGATCTTGGTGCCGAAACTCACCCAATGGTCTTGACATCAGGTTATGATCAGCAGTTTGGACTTTCAATTGATATTGCTGATACAGCCCTAAAAGAAGTTTATAATTCTGACTCACTTTTATTTTCAGGAATTCATGTCCACATAGGAAGTCAGATTAAAGAACCTGAGAGATTCAAAAAAGCAATGGAAGAGTGCTCTTTATTTTTAGAAAAGAACAAAGCTAGTGTTGAAAGAGAGATTGTTTTCGACGCTGGTGGTGGTTTCTTTTCTCCTTACGAAGGTGATGAGAATAGTCAAGATCTTGAAGTTTACGCTGATGCGATTAAGTCTGGCATTGAGGAAAACTGGAGTTCAGACTACAAAGTAATGATCGAACCAGGGAGAGCAGTTGTTAATAACGCTGGGCTAATTCTATATACGGCAGGAGCAATAAAAGAAGACAGAGGAGATAAACCATATATTTTGGTTGATGGAGGAATGTCAGATAATCCAAGACCAGCTTTATATGGTAGTGAACACAAGCTATTTAATATATCAGGAAACAAAAAAAAGGAAGAAAAAGTTTTTGCAGTATCTGGAAGACATTGCGAATCAGGAGATCTTTTAGTTGAAGAAGCAAATCTTCCAACAGACACAAATCCAGGTGATATTTTAATGTCAACATCTACCGGAGCTTACACATTTGCTATGGCTAGTAATTACAATCGGGTTCCAAAGGCTAAAGTCATTGGTATATCAAGTAATGAGGTTTTCGACTTAGTTAAAAGACAGTCTTTTGAAGATACTCTTGCACAAGATACTTAATTCTTTATCAGACCTAGATCAATAAAGAAATTGATTGTATCAGTAATTGTTTCAATAAAAGGTCTATTCGTGTGACCAAGTTCATTTTTGGCGAGCGTACAAGGTATTAATTTGTGTGCAGTTTTTATTGTATGAATAGTGTCAATCGTCATAAGTCTTGGTCTCTTTGTAAAGCTTGACTTTACTATCTCAAATGGAACATTTAAATACATTGAAGATATGGGTAAAGCTGCAAGCAAGGTTCTTCTGTCTAATAATCCACCAATCATTTTTGCAATTTCTGGAAACATTAAAAACTCTCCACCTACGAGATAATTTTGACCATTAACTCCTTTTATTGAACAATTAATTGCAGTTTTTGATAAATCTCTCACATCTACATAGTTGTATCCGAAAGCTATGTTCAAAAGTCTCTTTTGGTTTGCAATATCGATCATCGACTGACAATTTAGTCCAGGTTTAAAATCATTGGGACCCATTATTGATGTTGGATGAATAATGCTTGCATCTAGATAATTTTTTGTAAAATCCAAAACGATTCTTTGACCATCAGCCTTAGAAAGGTCATATGGAATTGACTTAGGATCAGATACAAGACTCCTAGATTCATATAAGGGTTCGTCCATTGGTTCTCTTTGAAATGCATCAATAGAAGAAAAATGAACTAATTTTTTTATATTTGCATCTACAGATGCTTCACACACATTTCTTGTTCCCTCAACATTTATTTTTCTTATTTGATTCTTATATCTTTTATCAAGACTTATAAAAGCAGCTGTATGAAAAACTATCTCAACATCTTTAAAGGCTGGCTTCAGAGAACTTTTATCTGTAATATCAGCTTTGACCAATTCAATATCTAAATTTTCAAAGGCCCGATAATCTCTGTCAAAATCTATGCACCGTACTTTATATCCTTGATGAATTAATTCTCGTGAAAGATTTGCTCCAACATGTCCAGATCCACCGGTAATTAATGCGAGAGTCATATTATTATTTTAATTATGAATAATGATGAAAAGCTAATTAGAAAAGCAAAAGCTCGGATCGGATTTAGAGTTCATAGTGTAATTTATATTGTTGTTTGTTTAGCCCTAACTTTATTCGATATTTTTATTGATTCTACCGGTTCAAACTGGTGGTATTTTGTTGTCGGTGGATGGGGAATTGGACTGCTCTCACACTTTGTTGGTATAACTAGCAATAGCCTTTTTTCAGTTGAAAAGGAAGTAGAGAGATTAAAGAACGATAGTAAAGATAGATATTAAATTTTTTAATCGTCACCAAAAAACATTTGATTTCCACCGTATGGAATTTCTTCGTCTTTTGAATAGATTTCTACGAAACGCTGTTTGATTTCTTTAACTTTGTCAATAAGTCCAATTTTCTTTAAAAAGTTATAAGGGGCTCTAAAAACCCTATCTTCAAACTCTAAGAATTTAGTTACCTTTTCACTCATTGTTTTAAAAATAATAGCATTTAGATAAATTTACTAAAACTTTTAGAATGTTAATTTTTTGTAAAGATGCGCATTAATTGGTTTATTAATGAAAAACCCAATAATTATTGGGTATATAATTAAATTTATGAAAAAATTTGTAATTTTTATATTATTTCTATCTTTCTGTGGAGGAGACTCAGATTCGCAGCAAACCTCAGAACAATCAGAAAGCAATGAAGCTACACAGCAATCAGAAAGCAATGAAGCTACACAAAATGAAGAAGAAATAATCGATCATATGACTTTAGTTGATTACCCAGCAAAACTTTATTTTGCAGGAGATATCCCAACTGAGGTGCATGGTCGAGCAGAGTTTGCCTTTTCAATAATTCAAGAAAAGCTTGGAAAATATCCAGTTGAAGTTTACTTTGTAGGAACTGATGAAAATGAAAAAGACAATCTATCTAATCTTTTTTGTACTAATCGAGAAAAAGCCGGAAATTTTGACCCAAATGACCTTCGTCTAAATTTTCGAGATTTTGACGATTGTATGAACTTTATCGATGAAAGATATTTTTCAGAGTATCTTCGAAGTGGTCTTGAAACCGAACAAAGAGGATTTCAAGCCAGTGGTAATAAAGGTCATAATGGTCAAGCACACCAGAGATACCACTTACTTGTTTGGTCAAAACCAATTGGGTTCGAAGTAGAAAATGGTGAGGGGTACCAGATAGAACTTAGAGGGGTATTCCATGAATATTGGCATGTATTTCAAATTGCTCATATGGATTTTTATGATTGTTCTGATAAAGATGTTCGATCAACATGCGAATATAATTTTGATCCACCTGACTATCTTATTGGGGGGACGTGGCTCCAAGAAGGAACGGCAGTATTTAAAGAAATAACGATTTTACTAGAACAGATAAAGATCGGTAATTTAAACAATATTCAAGTAGACATACTTCAAGAATTTAATAATCAATATTTTGATGGACAAAGAGTAATGGAGCAGTGTCCAGGAATGTCAATAAGAGATATAACCTTTAGTGATCCATGCAGACGGGCTGTTTATGGATGGGGAGCTTGGGCAGCTGCTTATTTAACTCATAAAGTAAATGATCCTTATATTTTTGAAAATGTTTATTATCCAGAATTAAAAAAATTAGGTGATCCAGAACTTGTATTTGCTAATACATTTGGCATGACTAGAGATGAATTTTTTGCTGATTTTGATTCATGGATCTATCTTTCAGAAGAGGAGAGAAAAATTGTAATCCCTGCTGTGGAAGAAAATACAGGCAAGCTGTACTACCCTTAAAACATGAAAAAAATAGTAATTTTAATTACTTTATCATTACTCGTCTCAGTTTGTGGAGGAGAAGGTTCAAGCAATCCAGTAAATGAAGTAGTAGATGAACAACCTCAAGCTAATGAAGATAACTCATCAGTCAGTGAAAATGAATCAGATGATAATTCATCTAATGAAGAACCAAATGAAAAACCTGGTACAAAAGAAGAAAACATAAAATGTGATATATTTACAAACTCTAAACAGATTGATCCAAATGATTTTTTTAGTGAACTACATGACAATTTTAGAGACTTAGAAGAGAATTCAATATACAACTATAATTTTGAAGTTAGAAATGGGCCATTTATTCTTTGGCAGTATGAAGCTGCCGTTGAACTTCTAAAAGAGATAGTCCCAGAGGATAATTTTAGAACTCTAAATGAATTTGGAAATGAAATTACTTGGGAAAAGTATCAAAACTTTACGGATGCTTTATGCGAAACCTACACAACTGGAAAAAATATTAGAAACGTCACTATTACAGGCGCTTCATTAGTTGGACACACAGAACTTAAAGCATTTGCAGGAAATTGGGACCCCTTTCCTTATATTGAAACCGGTCAAGAGGTTATTGCATCTCCAAGCCCAAGTGGACTTGAATATTATACGAAATATACATCTACGTCTGGAGTAATCATAGTCGGTGGTGAAAATGTACCTGACAAAGCCATGTTGGCAGCTAGGAGGGCTCTCGAATTTCAATTATCAGCTAGACCAGACTTTCACCCAATTCTTGAAGAAAGTAATGTAAGAGTTTCTTTATTTGGAGGAGATCCTAACGAAGACTCATGTGTTTTACCTGAATACACAGATCATTGTGAACCAGCAGGATTTGCAATGATGAATACCGATGTTTCTTACACTGCAAACGCAAGTTGGCTTTGTTATGAAGGGAACATGGACATGGGTGGAGACCCAGTCATTCATGAGATGGCACATACGTTAAACCATATAGTTTTTGAACAAATTGGTGAATTATATTTTTATGAAAATATCTTTAAATTGGCACTGGAGGGTCTTGAAAGTGGAGATTGGGAAACAGGTAATTTTGCTCTTCAAGAAGGTGTGTCAAAAGATGATATGATTGGAGAATTTTTTGCAATTAGCACAGAACGATGGTTTCAAAACGATCAACCTGACACAAAATATGGAACTAGAGAAAATATAGAAAAAAACAACCCAGCATTATATGAACTTATGTCTATGTATTACCCAACAGAACCCTGGAGTTATTGCGACACTTAAAAAATAAGGCCTACCTATTAATTTATGAAAGACATAAGAATCACTGAAAATCATCCAGTCAGAAAGAGATATATCTTAGGACCTCTAGGAAGATTTATATTAAAAATAATTAATTGGGACATAATCGGAAACCTTCCTGATAAAAAAAGAATTATCATCGCTTCAGCTCCTCACTCATCTAGTTTTGACAGTATTTATGCTTTTTTTGTATGCTTAGCTTCAGATTTAAGATTCTTTTTTTTAGGATCCATTTCAATGTTTTCAAGAATTGTTATTCCAATTCCTTTCCAGAAGAATCCTGATAAATTAGGAATCCCACATCCTTTTGGCTCTATACAAAAAAGAGTGATGTTAAATTTTGGGGGGATACCAGTATGGAGAGCAAAATCACAAGGGGTCACGCAACAAGTTGTAGATCAACTTAAAACAAAAGATAAGTTTATTTTGTATTTAACTGTTGAAGGACTCATGCACACTAATCAGACAATTAAAAGTGGTTTTTATTATATTGGCAAAGAGCTAGATGCAATTGTTGTTCCAACAAAAATTGACTACAAAAATAGAAGATTTGAACTTATGAAAGAATATTATCTCACCGACTCGTTAGAAGATGACAAAAATGCATTGATGGAAATATATCATATGGTTGAAGGTAGAAATAAAACATTTTACAAACCAGAGAGTAACTAAATTGTTAGTTATATTTCTCGTAATTATTGCTTCTATTTTCCTCATAGGAAATTTTCCAGATTTTTCGATTTTTATTGGTATTATTGGTGTAGTTTTAGGAGTTAATTGGTTAATAAAAAACAGCAAATATTACGAATAAATAAATTCATAATATTACTTTTAATTTTCTCTCTTTGTGGAGGAGGGTCCGAGACTTCTGAAACCGTAGAAGAAGCTCAAGACACAACTACTACTCAAGCTCAAGACACAACTACTACTACTCAAGCTCAAGACACAACTACTACTACTCAAGCTGAGGACACAAGCACATCTGGATCCTGGGCGAATGTTAAAGGTCCTCCAATGATTTACGCGGCTTCAGATGTTTCTCAATCAACTATTGATAAAACTTTAAAATGGTACCAAATAGCTTCTTCAGCCTGGGGTGAATTTGGCCCAGCTGAAATTTGGATTGTTGGGAACAGTAAAGAGACAGTCTCAGACTTAGAAGATTTTTGGTGCGATATTAGAACAGAAAAAGATACTAAATGGAACAAAGAATGGGATTGTGCAAATGAGTATTGGTCACCATTTGCCAGATATGTTGATGATGGAGGAGCAGCTGTTTCAACATATTATCGAGACTATATTGATTACCATTTCTTTCTTGTAACTATGGGTCCAAAATATCCTTCTCCAGACGAAGATGATTACAAAGTTGTTACTATGCATGAGTATTTTCACATTTATCAACATGCACATATATCAAATATTGACGATGAGGGCCCTAGTAGTGCTATACGTGACGAAAAAATGGGTGGTGCTGACAAACCATGGTTCGCAGAAGGTGGAGCAGAGTACATGGCACAACTTTTATATTCAAGGCAACCTAATGTCGGGTCCAACTATTTAAAAGAAATTATGGATAGAAAAGCTTACAGTATTGGAGAGTATCTTGATTATGGAAAACCTTTAAAAGACCTTACTTATAGTGATCCAGTACAAACCTATGATATAGGTACTTGGCTAGTTGCATATATAGTGGATAAAGTTGGAGAAGAAACTTTTAGGGTTAATTTTTACAGAGATCTTGATGGCCTTGGATTTGAAGAATCATTTAAAAAACATTTTGGTATGGGAAGCGATCAATTAATCAGTGAATTTGACGAATGGATTAAGCAACCTGTAGATGAATTATTAAAAATCATACCTTAACGATATTTGTCAAAAAAGCCTTTTTTGTAAGCATAGAATGCTGCTGCACTCAGAATTATTCCAGAAAAAAATGGGGGGATTCTTACAAGAAATAAAAGAAAGGCGATACCAGCAATTGCGTAATCAACATACCTCCAAAATTTTTTAGATAATTTCGGAATAAGATTAAATGTCCTTAATACAAGAATTATCGAAACAGCAACTATTAGATAATACATATTATAAATTAAAGCACTTCACGAATTACAATCAAGTTACATGAGTAAGGTTGTTGTTATCACGGGTGCAAATTCAGGAATTGGACTTGCAGCTGCAAAACTATATGAGAGCAATGGTTATTTTGTTGTTCTTGGTTGTAGAGATGAAAAAAAAGGTCTATCAACAGAGAAAGAAATTGGAAAAAGATCAAAATTTTTAAAAATAGATATGACTGATTATGAAAGCATCAACAACTTTTATGACAATCTGAAAGCAGAATTTGATAAAGTAGATTTTTTTTATAGCAATGCAGGAATCATGTATGTTCCTTTTTCAATAACTAAAGAAGGACATGAATCAACCCTTGGTACAAATTATTTTGGCTCTTCATATCTAACCCTTAAAATGCTAGATCTTATGAAAGATGTAGATAATTCAAGAATTATTCAAATTTCAAGCATCGCGATGTATTTTATAAAAGAGATGAGATACGAAGGGTTAGAAGATGAAACCATATATAGTCCGTGGACTTGGTACAACTACTCAAATCTTTATAGAACAATGTTTTCATTTGAGCTTGATAGAAAAATAAATAAACTCAAAACAGACGTTGCAGTTGCACACCCTGGTGTTACCAGATCAAGACTTTACAGGCGAAGTAAACCAACATTAGGTTATAGGATTATTGATAAATTTAAAACTGATGTGTCAACCGGTGTAGCTCCTGTTATCGAAGCCAGTACAACTAGTTCACTTAAAAAAGAAAGAGTTTATGCACCAAGAATAATCCATCAATATGGAAAACCTTCAACCTATAAGGCAAACAAACTTGCCTATAACCTTCAAGAGAGAGAAACATTATGGAACTATACTCTAGATAAAATAGGGATGAAAGATATCTTGTGATAATAATTCAAACAACAATTGGTTCTGAAGAGGACGCAAGAGAGTTAACAAATTATCTTGTCAACAAACAACTTATTGCATGTGGGACCTTTACTAAGATTCAATCCATTTACAAATGGGAAGAGGAAATCCAACAAGAATCTGAATATGAAATTAATCTTTACACAAAAGAGTCACTACATGATCAATTGATTGAAACATTAAAAGAAAAGCACACTTATGAACTTCCAAAGATTACTTCGATAAAACCCACTTATACCTTGCCTGAATATGATGATTGGGTAAATAAAGAAACTATTTAATTATTATCTCGAAGATATCCAAAAATACTATATTCATCAAGATTTATACTTCTCTCATTATTTTTATCCAAAGCAGCAACTATTTGAGCTCTATGTTCTGTGGCGTGAAATATCATCATAGATAATATAACTGAGACTTTTCCAGAACTTTCTCCCTTTGACGTCTCAAACGTAACCTCTTCATCTTCTCTATAAACTTGTTCAATTAAACTTTTATCAATTTTTTCGAGTTCTGACATCAGGTCATCAATTAAGTTGGGACTATCTAAGTCAAATTCAAATTTTGAAAATGGTTTACCCATGAGTCTCTGACTATAAAGATAAGAAGCAGCAACTATATGAACCATTATTGTTCTAACTGTCCATTCTTTATCAACAACGAAATAGTCAAGGACTTCAGGGTCAAGGTTTTTTACTTCTTTGTAAATTTCTTGATTTGCCCATGCCATGTGCTTTGTTAAAAGTTCAAGGGATATCATTCTTCTGATTCAAGTCTATTTAATCTTGTGTGAATATCATCTATTTTTTTGGAAAGTTCTTGAATGTCATCAACATTTTTTGCAGACCTTAAATATCGATCATTTTGCCACTTTAAACCCCATTTAGTTAGACCAATACTAAAAGCACCAAGTGGGACTACAACAAACAGACCAGAAAGTTCACGACTAAACGCTACACCTAAAAACATAAATCCAAAAAGTAAATACATAAATGTCATGATTACTTTTTCTAACGTTCTAGTAACTTTTTCTTCTTTTGTTTGTTCAGAACTCATACTTAAAGAATAATCATGATTTAATATAGAATCATGAAAATTATTGTCTTGTGTACAGGGAATTCATGTAGGTCTCAAATTGCTGAAGGATTGCTCAGATCAAAATTTCCAGCTTATGAGATACACTCCGCAGGAACAAAACCGGAAATCAATGTAAATCCTTATGCAATAAGAGCAATGAAGGAAATAAATATTGATATATCAGATAATTATCCAAAATTAGTAGATGACTTTGTTGATCAAGATTTTGATTATGTTTTAACAGTTTGTGATTCTGCAAATGAAATTTGTCCAACATTCCATAATGCAAAAAATAAGATACATAACTCTTTTGAAGACCCGAGCAAAGAATCATATGAATCAGATAAACACGCCATGGACATCTACAATCAAACGGTTAAAGATATAAGTACTTGGATTGATCAATTAGATTTTTAAGTCAAATATTTTTCAGTTCTGTAAAGTTTGAAAAATGAAAACGTAGCAGCTGAACATAATAAATGCCATATCATATGAGCTTGCAACCATGAGTCGGGGTTACACCAAGGGTGATCTGGAACTCCTGTTTCCCAAATAAGCAACGCACCAAAGAATGAGAGAAATCCTAAGAAAAACCAAGGAGAGTACTTTATTTCTGATGGCTTTTTTAAGTTTGGAATTAATGCAGGAGAAAAGTAAAGAAGCATCTCCCAATTATTTTGGAAGTCTTGAAAAGAATCTGATACAGGACTGCCAAATAGTTGTTGAATAATTAATACAGAAATACCTGAACTGATTCTTCCATACATGTTTGGAAATTTTACAACAATCTCTGTGGCAATCCAGAGGCCAATGCTCAATTCAAACAAACTAATTCCAACACCAAATCCACCGCCTAGATACCATGAGTCAAGGGCGTATAACGTTACTAGTAAGAAATAAATGGTCAAATATATTCTTGTTGAAAAACCAATTAGTTTTTTTAAGTTATAAATCCATAAAATAATTATGTACATAATCATTGATAAGTTATCAAGCCATGCCCCAAATTCAGTGTTAGTACCATGCATTGCCATCGAGCCGGGACCTAAAAAAGTTGAGGCTCCAGCATAGATCACTGCAATACTAGATGAGCCAAACATTGTGATTCCTTTTTCAGACGTTGCATCTTGAGAAAGTTTATAAAACATATACAGACCTACAAATATAAAACCCAAGTTACCTAATGTGTTTGAAGGTTCCCTTAGTAATCCATCGCTTACTCGTTCGCACCATCTTGAAACCTGACCAACAGCATTTTCGTTTGAAGCTCTATCACCCCAGCCATCTAAACCAAACAGAATATAAATAGTAAAAAATCCTAAGACAGAATAGATCGCAACTTTCAGAGGGAAAAAATTATTTAATTTATTTTTTTGATTCATTAAGAGATTTAATAGATGCATTTAATGATCTATCCATATCTGAAATAAGGTCTTCTATATTCTCAAGTCCTACTGATATTCTAATTAGGTCATCAGGAGCTTCAGCATCTGTTCCAGCAGCTGAATCATGTGTCATTAATGAAGGAACTTCAATCAAAGACTCCACCCCACCTAAACTTACAGCTAATTTATATAAATCTAAATTATCAAATAATTTTTGTTTATCGATATGGTCCTCTGTATAAAAGCTAAGCATTCCACCAAAATAATCCATTTGCTTTACAGCAATTTCATGATTTTTAAAATCTGTTAAGCCTGGATATTTCACTTCTTTTATGTGCTTAGAACTTGATAAATATTCAGCAAGTTCATGTGCATTTTTTGAATGAATCTGAATACGTGGTCCAAGTGTGTACAGTCCTCTTTGAGCAAGATATGCATCAAAAGGAGACATTACGCCGCCACTTGACTTTTGAACAAAATAGAGGTTCTCGTGTAATTCAGGATCATTAGTTATTACGACTCCTCCAAGAGTATCACTATGGCCACCAATATATTTTGTAGTTGAGTGCATAATAATGTCAACTCCGTGTTCAAAAGGTCTTGTTATAAATGGGGTACAGAAGGTGCTATCTGCCACAAGTATTGAATTATTTCGATGGACTATCTCCGCAATTGAGGAAATATCATAAAGATTAATATTTGGATTGGATGGAGATTCTATCCAAACTAATTTTGTTTTTTCATTAATTAAACTTTCTAACTTATCTGTGTCATAAAAATTACAAAAATTTACTTCTATTCCGCGTTTTGGTGCAATTTTTGAAAAAAATCTAGTTGTTCCCCCATATACTTCATTTGTAATAACAACATTTTCTCCAGGTTCAATTAGTTCAGCAATCATTGTTACTGCAGCCATACCAGAAGCCATTGCAAATCCATGCATATTTTCATAGTCTTCAATACCCTCTAAAGAAGCTATTGTTCTTTCAAATATCTCTCGAGTTGGATTTCCCATTCTTCCATAAAAATATTCTGATTCACCAGGTTCAGTATTTTCGAATGTTGTTGACATGTGTAATGGAGGCATAACATCTCCAGTTGGTAGTTCGAATTTTTTTTGAGTGTGAATTGCTCTTGTATTTATTCCATATCTTTTCGAATCAGCCATGTTTAAATTTTAGATATGATTTAAGATCAGTGCACTAATAATTATTTGTTTTTTAATTGATTGATACGTTAATTTCTTTAAAACCTCTAATACCAAAAGCCCCAGTTCTCTCAGGCTCTTCATTCAAACTAATATTATTTTGAAATAAATTTTTAAATGATACCTCTAATTCTAATCTTGCTAAATGAGCACCTAAGCAATAATGTACTCCACCTCCAAAACTTGTATGGTTCAAATTACTTCTTTGGAAATTTATTTCTTCTGGATCTTCAAAAGCATCCCCATCTCTGTTTGCTGACCCTAAAAGGATTGCAATTTTTGAAAATTTAGGTAATTTGATTCCAGAGATCTCCGTTTCCTCTAATACCCATCTTTGAAAAAATTGCAGAGGGCTATCCCAACGTATGAGCTCTTCAATAATATTCTTAATATCGTGATCCTTGTCTAAATTCTTGGTAGGAATATTATTTTGTAATAATGCAACTATCGAATTTCCTATTGTATTTACAGTCGCTTCGTGGCCAGCATTTAAAAGTAATATCACTGTACAAATTATCTGGTCTTTAGTTAGTTTCTGATCATTTTCTGTAACTTGGGATAATCTTGAGATCATGTCATTTTGAGGATTCTTGTTTTTCTCATCAATTAAATTATTCATATAAATATAGAATTCTTTTGCAGCTGCTTCAGCCTCTGATGCACTTTCATCAGAAACTTTTAGGTCATACATTTTTACTATGGCGTGTGACCAATAAAGAAACTTATCATAATCTACTTGAGGCACACCTAAAAGCTCTCCAATTACAGCTATTGAATATGGCTGTGCATAATCAGCCAAGAGATCAAACTTATCATTATTAACACTATTAAGAAGCTCGCTTGACTTTTTTTCCATGAATGGTTTTAGTTCTTGTACTTGCCTATTTAAAAAAGCTTTAGCAACTAAACCTCTGAGTTCATCATGAATATTACCCTCAAGATTTAATAAATTAAATTCTTCAGTCTTCCAAAAATAATCATAATTTTTCGGGTTAATTAATAATTCATCTGAATCCTTTACATAGTCTGCTGGTTCAGAAGAAGAAAAATTTTTACTTTTTTGTATATCTTTTACATCTTCAAAATGTGTTACTAAATTTAATCCCGATAATTTGTCATAATGAATTGGTGATTCATCTCGCAAGTCTTTCAAATAAGGGTAAGGATCTTTAATAAACTCAATGTCTTCATTTGGAAACATAATTTCTGGAATACCCATAACAATAAAGTATCAGTTTTAGCCAATTTTTCTATAGATTTATAAAAAATATTTAGTGACCATCTTCAAATACATTGATAACATAAAATCATGACAGAAAAGAAATCAATGCTTGATGGTGAAAAGCAATATCACATAC
>CACASI010000002.1:0-148281 GCA_902535055.1 uncultured Candidatus Actinomarina sp. | reverse complement strand
ATGTCCCGGCTGAAGTTGATTTTGCTCCAGAAACAAGAGTTACCCAGAGACTATTGACAGTTGTAAAGGCCAAACCAATACAAAAACCTACATCCGAACCTGTAGATAAAGTAAATACATGGCCACATTTAATGCTTCCAGAATTTATTTCTTTAATGGCTATGACGGCATTTTTAATATTTATAAGCGCTATCCTGCAGGCACCTTTACTTGAAGAAGCAAACCCAAACATAACTCCAAACCCTGCAAAGGCTCCCTGGTACTTTTTAGGTCTTCAAGAAGCTCTATCTTACTGGGATCCACAGATTGCAGGCATTATGATACCTGGAGTCATTGGTGTTGTTGGATTTATGGCAATACCTTATATTGATCGAAACAAAGATAACAAACCATCTAAAAGAAAATATGCAATTATGCTTTGGACATTTTTTCTGGCAGGTGCGGGAACATTAAGTTTAATCGGTATATTATTTAGAGGCCCAGGTTGGAACTGGACATATCCATGGATTGATGGTGTATGGTTCGATGACTTACTTGACTGGGTCCATTTCGAATGAGTCTGGTACAACTTTCATTTATCGCAATTGCTTTTATCGGTTTATTTGGCGTTATTGGAATCATTGCAGTAGTTACTGGTAGAACACCTAAAGCTGTTAACAAAAGGCTCAATTGGAAGAAAAATTTAGACAAAAGGGCATTAAAAGTAGATAAATCACAAACAAACTTTTTAGCTCCTGATGAACCTGAAAATGAGGAAGAAAATTTATCAGAAGAAATTGAACAAAAAGATGACATTCAAACAGATGGGTCAATAAAAGTAAAAGAAGAGATTATCTACGAAGAAATATCAGAAGAAGAAGCTGGAATGACTCGTAGACAATTCCTAGGAAAAGCCTTAGGAATTACTTTCGGTGCCTTCGCTGGAATTCAATTAATATCATGGCTCGGATTCTTTTATCCAACAGTCTCCGGAGGTTTTGGTTCTAAGATCGACGCAGGAAGAGTACAAGATCTAAAAGACCAAATTTTTCAATCGGACGGATCTGTAATTCCGGCTTTCATTCCATCTGCTAGAGCTTACGTATTACCATTCGAAGAATCAGGAAATACACAATTCTCTGACAGCGGAACAGTTGCTGATGGACTTGTTGCTGTTTATCAAAGGTGTGTACACCTTGGCTGCAGAGTCCCTTGGTGTAACACCTCGCAAGGATTTGAATGTCCTTGTCATGGATCAAAATACAATATGGTTGGCGAGTATTACGCTGGGCCGGCACCTCGTAACCTTGATAGGTTCATAGTAAATGTAGATCCATCCGGAAAATTTATTATTGATACAGGTTCCATCATAGAATCTCCACGTGCTACCGCAATGTCAGTTAAATATCCCCAAGGTATTTCATGTATTACTATTGCTGCACCTGAGGAATAATAATGAACAGTTCATTTTTCATAACACTTATTGCCTTAGCCGTCATTGGTGCAATTGCATACTTTTCTGCTGTTGGCTTTCGTGGCGCAGGAAAGATTAAAAAAGTACCAAGAAATCTTCAAAAATATTTACCTGATGATCAGCTTGAGACAACTCACCTAGATAAAATTTTGTCAGTTGCTGTTGTTTTAGCTTCTCTTTTAACAATTATGATTCCTTTATATTATTTAGGCGAACCAGCTAGACAAGAAAGCTTTGTAGAAGAATTTGATGATGTTTCTGTAGAAAGAGGTCATCATTTATATGAAGAATTTGGTTGTGGCAACTGCCATGGTGTAGATGGAAGTGGTGGCGCTGCATCGTATGTTGAAAAAAGAAGTGGGGTAAGTGTTACATGGACAGCCCCTGCTATTAATGATGTTTTCTACAGATACGATGATGAAGAAGTTTTATATTGGCTTATCTACGGAAGAGCAAATTCTCCAATGCCAGCATGGGGTCTTAAAGGCGGTGGACCCATGAACGACGGCCAATTAAGTGACTTGATTGAGTATTTACACTCCTTTCAGATTCCTCAAAATGAAGAATTGCTTGAAATTGAAGGAAATATAAATTCATCTTTATTAAGAATAGAAAACTCTGATTTACAAGTTGAAAGTGAAATAGCCAAACAAAATGAATTAATAAATGATATAGAAATGGCACCAATTAGATTACCAATCGCAATTGAAGCAGTTGAGATAGTCTCAGCATTGATTTCCAGACAAAGCGGTATTGATACTGATGAAGATGGATTGTATGACAGTGTTGAAACCGACATCTCAGCATATAGTGAAACTATAACTGAAATGTTAGGAACGCCAGTATTAAATCTTAATCCAGACGAGGAAGAATCTATTCCTGGCAGGAAAGATGCTTCTATAGTTAGAGGTTTCTTGTCTGAACTCGAAACAAAAGTTATTAATCTTGGAATACTTACCGATGGATATGACAAGTTTATGGATGAAGCTGAAGTAGGTTTAGCATTTTTAGAAAATGCATACGAACTAAAGCTATGGCTTATCGATTTCCAAGATATTGCAGATTCGACTTTTGACGGAGACTACGATAAAGCAACTAGAGCCGTAGGTATATTTAACGCGTATTGTGCAAGATGTCATACTGCAGGTTATTCTGCTGGTGCAGCTTACACCAAACAAATTGGGTCCGGTGGCTTGGGACCTGCTTTAAGGGGTGGAAGAGTAAACATTCAATTTAAAGAACGTGATGATTTTATTGACTTTATTGTCAATGGTTCCGTAAACGGTAAAGGGTACGGAGTGAATGGAGTTGGTGGTGGAAAAATGCCTGGTTTTGGTGCAGTGCTTCCACAGTCCGATATAGAATTAGTAATAGATTATTTGAGAGGAATGACACCTGATGCGTGAGATAATGAGGACACTTTTATCATCTAACCTTACATTTACAGGAATAGTTTTATTTATATTTTTCGTACTTTCATTTTTTGGTTCAACCTTTGTTTTGAATGCAACAAATCTTGGTAGAAGGCTAGGATTTTTAGTTGTTGGTGCTGCTACTTTTGGTTGGCTAGTAATCAATTCTTTCCTTTTTCTTCTTTATGCACCAAGAGGCCCTGCTCCTGCATCAATCGATGGTTTAAATGCTCTTGAGATCAGAATCATACCTCTTACGTATTTTGCAGGTTCATTGATTCTATTCATCATGTTTATGCTTGCTTTGAGTAGGTATGAACAAGAAGAAAAAGAGTCAGAAGAAACAAATAGTTAAACAAATCAACGTATAACTTTATCAATAATAAACTAATATTATGGAATTTATATTTTCAATCGTAAGAAGCGTCATACTAGTTGGTCTTGTATTATTTGTAGCTTTTAGAATATTTAGAATTTTAAGGCCATTTGAAAAAGGCTTAATTGAAAGATTTGGTAAATATAATCGTGAGGCAACTTCAGGCTTAAATATAGTAATTCCTGGTATAGAAAGATTAATTGTTGTAGATATGCGTGAGCAAGTTATAGATGTTCCACCACAAGAAGTAATCACTAAAGACAACGTTACAATTACAGTTGATGCAGTCATTTACTATGAGCCAACTGATCCAAAAAAATTAGTTTATAACGTAGGTGACTTTATAACTGCTGCAACAAAACTTGCACAAACTAATCTGAGAAATGTTATTGGTGATCTAGAGCTCGATGCAGCACTTACCTCTCGAGAAACAATTAATACATCTTTAAAAATCATTCTTGATGAAGCAACTGATAAATGGGGTACTAGAGTTGTTCGTGTTGAGATTCAAAGAATTGATCCACCACAAGACGTTCAGGATGCAATGAATAAAGTCATGAAAGCTGAAAGAGATCGAAGAGCAGCTGTTACTGAAGCTGAGGGAGAAAAGAGAGCAGCTATCTTGACTGCAGAAGGCGAAAGACAGTCCCAAATTTTAAGTGCTGAGGGTGAAGCAGAAGCACTAAAAGCAGTAGCTGATGCTCAAAAATATGAAAAAATTGCCATTGCTGATGGTGAATCAGAAGCTATACAAAAAGTTTTTGATGCTATTCACAAGGGCGACCCAACAAATGACTTGATTGCAATTAAATATCTTGAATCTCTTGAAAAAGTTGCAAACGGTAAAGCTACTAAAATTTTCTTACCTGCTGATCTTTCTGCAACTCTTGGAAGTATTGGTGCAGTTGCTGAATTATTTAAAGATGATGATTCAAAGGAATCAAAGAAATCTACTAAAAAATAAATAAATACCAATCAGAATTAAACAAAAACCGCTTACTGCATTGATTACTTTTTTTGTTTTTACTGAAGAATCCTGAAAAAAATAACTACTCATATATGCATAACTAATGTCGGCAATTAGATTAACAAATATCGTTATAGCTCCAAGAATAATAAGTTGCGTAAAAACATTCTCATTTTCAGTAACGAATATCGGCAAGACAGAAAGATAAAATACCCACATTTTAGGGTTTATTAAGTTAAGTTGCATTCCTGAGTTAAAGGATCCTGCATTAATATTTGTATCATTTATTTTTATTTCAGCTTTTATAGTGACAATTCCTTTGTACACAATGTAGATAATTCCAACAATGTAGATCATTGTTAAAATTTGTGGGATTAAATTAAAGATAAAGGTAACGATGCCCGCTGTAATTATTGTTATGAAAATTGCTCCTGCTGCTGCTCCTGTAGCCACCTCAAGTCCATTCTTTCTACTTTTTTGAACTGATTCATTAACAATTAAGGCAATTATTAATCCAGGACTGAATGCAACACTAACTTGTAGAATAATTAATTCAATTACTGAGTCACTTGCAACCATTAAGCAAGACTATTTTTTAATAGACTATAAAACTTATCTCCATGACATCTTTGTACGACTCTTATTTTTGGGGCCTCAGGTTCCAAATTCAGAAAATCAAGAATACAGCCTCCTCTAGTCATTCCATCTCTAGTATCAACTCTTACATTAACTTCAACGGATTGACTTATGATTTCATTATCTAAGTAAACAGACATTGCAAGGGGGTCTGGTAAATCATAACTATCGCTTCCAAATATGTCTTTCATCATTTCTCTTAAAACAACTTGAATATCGTTGGTAAATTTTGAGAACTTTGTACCGATAGCATCTATTTCTTGGATTTTTTCTGTATCAATCATTGCATCATAAAGCGAAGGGTCCCAGCCAATCACAGTTATAGGAATTCCTGAATTTAAAACAATATCTGCTGCTTCGGGATCAACCCAAAAGTTGTATTCAGCAAACTTTGTAATATTTCCTAAGGCATTTGAGCTTCCACCCATTATGTAGCAGTGCTTTATTTTCTCCAATTTTTCTTCATTGTTTTTTACTAAGCCAGCAATATTTGTCAATGGGCCAAGTGTTACAATTTCAATTTCATCTTCCTCCCCAAGTACTTTCTTATAAAAATCTTGAGCGGATTCAGCTTCGATTTTATGACTTTTAGGCTTTATGCCTATGTCACCTAATCCATCTATTCCATGAACGTTTTGGGCCGATGTAGAATCATTTCCATAACTAAGGGCAATAGCTGTAGATTCTTCAGAATTATAAACCTCTTTATAGTTTCTCTTCATTGGTTTATCTGCACCCTTAAATATTGGAACATCAACCTCACATAATTCATTTACATAACTTGTATTGATTAGACCCTGATCAAGTGGAACATTTCCTGCAACAACAGTCACCCCTAGTATTTGATCTGAAGGCAAATTACGATATGCCATTAATAGTGCAACTGCATCATCTGAGCCAGTATCTGCATCAATTATTAGTTTCATCATTTCTCTTTGACCTTTGTTATTTCTGGAACACCTTGTTTTAAAGCAACTTCACAGTCTTTATATTCTGAAGCGATTTGATCACTAATTATTAGAAGCATTTCTAAGACCTCTTCTTTTTTTCCTGTTTTAGAACCAAAAGAATTTGGAGCTGAGGAATAACTTTTTTTTACATTTTCAAAAATTTCTAAAGCTTCTTTTTTATTTAAATTGCTATCTAAAGATTTTCCAGATACTGACTCAAAGCTTTTTCGCTGTCTTCTTGGTAAGTTAAACTTCATTAATATAAATATCTTACTACTTAAAGAATCCTCTTTTGTAAGGAAACCTCATATTCATCATTGTATTTTTTTGTATCAATTTGAATAAATTGTAATTTTTCATGAAATTTTAGAGATGGTTCATTTTCAGTTGGTAGTAAATTGATTTCTGCGGTAAGATTTTCAACATCTATTTCTAGACAGTGTTCTAACAAATGCTCATAGAATATTGTTGCAAGCCCATTATTTCTGTAATCAACAGCAATTGCAATCCTATCAATGTACATAAAATTGTTTATTCTATTTTTGAATTCATTAAAATTCTTATGTTTTATTTTGTACATGAAAGATTTTGTTTTAGAAGTATCTTGGAAACAGATTAAAAAACCTACTATCCTTTCATCGAAAGTAGCACATAGATTGAAATCTGAATTTTGAACCAAATTATTGAATTCTTCAATAGATGTTGATCCTACTTCTGGAACATTGTCTTGATTTAAATTAAAACAGCCTTCAATATTTGTTTCATCAATTTTTGAAAATATGATGTTATCCATGTATGAAAATATACATTTAATGTATAAAAATGTAAAATATAAACATGCAAAACACTTCCGTTTTAATGAGTTCTCCAGAATATTTTCGAGTTGAATATTCAATTAATCCTTGGATGATTGAGGGTGTAGAGATCAATTTAGAGTTAGCGAAAGATCAATGGGGAGGACTCAAATCTACTATAGAAAAATGTGGTGCTGAAGTAAATGTAATTCCTGGGAATACGGTTTATCCAGATCTCGTATTCACCGCTAATTCTGGAATAATAAAAGATAAATCTGTTCTTATATCTAATTTTAAATATCAAGAAAGACAGGGCGAGGAAGTTATCTATGAGAATTGGTTTCGCAAGAACGGGTATGATGTTACTCGAATTCCATCTGAACATAAATTTGAAGGACGCGGCGATGCTTTTGTTTATGGGGAATACTTAATAGGCTCATATGGAATTAGAAGTGATAAAGAAGCGCTTTTGTTCATAGCTGATCATTTTCAATTGATTCCAAAAATTACAAAGTTAGTTAATGAAAAATTCTATCACCTTGATACCTGCTTCCAACAGCTTCCTACAAAAAACAATGATGCTATTTTTTACCCTCCTGCATTTGAAGATCAATCTCTTTCTGAATTTTCCGATTTATTTAATTTGATTCCAATCCATGAGGATGATGCGAATCAACTTGCATGCAATGCTGTAGTAATTAATGAATCAGTTATATTTCCCTCTGAAAACATTGAAATTATCGAGACTGTTGCACAATTAGGTTGTAATATTGAAATTTCAAATGTTTCAGAATTTATGAAATCTGGAGGAGCCTGTCAGTGTCTTGTGATTACATTACAATAAATTTGTGAGGATAATTAAAGCAATACTATGGCCTATTAGAAAAGTTATTTTTTTCCCAATTAAAATCTTTTTCTACACAGTTTTATTATTTTTAATAATTGTCTTAATTTTTCAGTACAGGACTGATTATGAAGTAGACGTAAGCCCTCTTTCCGTAAACGAGTATGAAAACTGTACTAATACTATTGAAGATTATGAGATTACAATATCTCTCCTTTCTGAATATATTGAAAAACTAGACAGTGATCAACAATCATTTTTAGAAAGAAATTTACCAAATCCATTAAATGTCTTAACAACCCCTCAAGAAATTTCTAATGAAGACTTTAAAAATGTGAGAACATTTCTTAAGTATTATCTACAGGCTGGCAGATTCCCAGGCTTAAATGGAAAAGCGTTTTCACCACAGGCTGCAAGTTTATGTAGAGATGGATTGAGTTAAGTCTTCTACTGTTGCATTTGTCAAGCTTTTTAGTATCTCTGGCTTTAGAAAGAACTTACTAACTCTATTTCCACCACCAATAAAGACTTTCTCCCTTTCCATAACATTCTTATCAATAAATACATTGATTTCGCTTGGTAGTCCGAGGGGACTTATTCCACCATATATTTGATTCGTTATTGATTCAGCTTCTTCTTTAGATGCGAAACTAATTTTTTTTGCATTTAACAAACTTTTTACTTTGTGATTTACATCCAATCTGTTGGAGCCCAGTACACAAAATAAAGCAAAGAATTCTTCAGGTTTTTTAGATTTTAATAGTATTGCGTTACATGAATCTTCAATTTTAAAACCATAATGATCACAAAAACTTTGTGTATCAGAAAATTGATCATCACACTCAAAAGCTTCAAGCTCATCAATGTTTTCTTCATAAATATTTGCAATATTTTGATGTATTTCAACCATAAAGATAATGATATCGTGATTAAAGTCAGTTACAATCCCTGTATGAAGTTCAAGACAATAATTGAACCATTTAAAATAAAATCTGTTGAATCTCTGCCTATAACGACACCTAAAGAAAGAGAAGGATATTTAAAACGTGAACATTGGAATGTTTTTGGTCTCAAATCACAGGAAGTAACTGTAGACTTACTGACTGATTCAGGAACCGGTTCAATGTCTTCTGAACAATGGGCAGCGATCATGCGTGGAGATGAGTCATATGCTGGCTCCCATTCTTGGCAGAGATTTCATGATGTAGTCTCAGATCTTACAGGTTATAAGCATATAATTCCTACTCATCAAGGAAGAGCAAGCGAGAAAATTTTAGCAACGATAACTGTTAAAGAAGGAGATATTATTCCCAGCAACAGTCATTTTGATACAACAAGAGCAAATTTTGAATTTGTTAAAGCAGAAGCACTAGACCTGCTCTGCAAGGAGGGATTAGATTTATTATCGCCATCTCCATTTAAAGGGAATATAGACCTTGATAAACTTGAAAAAATACTCAAAGAGAAAAATGAAAAAATTCCATTTGTACTTATGACCATAACAAACAATACAGGTGGAGGACAACCAGTTTCTATGGAAAATCTAAAAAAAGTAAAAGAGCTTTGTGGTAAATATAATAAAATGTTTTTACTTGACGCTTGTCGTTTTGCCGAAAATGCATGGTTTGTTTCACAAAGGGAAGATGAATACAAAGATGTTGAAATAAGAGATATTACAAAAGAGGCATTTAGACTTGCAGATGGCTGCACAATCAGTCTCAAAAAGGATGGTTTTGGAAACATTGGAGGAATTTTAGCCTTTAATGATGATGATTTAGCTGAACAGGCAAGAAACTTACTGATTTTAACTGAGGGATTTCCAACTTATGGGGGACTGGCAGGTAGAGATCTCGATGCATTGGCTCAAGGCCTAAAAGAAATAACAGATAAAAACTATCTTGAATATAGAGCAAGATCTATTTCATACTTAGGAGAAAAGGCTCTAAGTTTTGGTATCCCTATAGTCCAGCCAGCAGGTGGACATGCTTTGTATATTGATGCAAAAACATTTGTACCTCATATTCCCTCTCATGAGTACCCGGGGCATTCAGTTGCATGTGAGATATATCTTATTGGTGGAGTAAGAACAGTTGAACTAGGGACTCTTGCTTTTGGAGTAGCTGGTGAAGATGGAAAGCCAGACGAACCTTCTACTCATGAACTAGTCAGGCTTGCTGCACCTAGGAGAACTTATACACAAAGTCATTTTGATTATGTTGCTGAGGTTCTTGAAAAATTAGCTGAAAATAAAGAAAAACTTAAAGGATATGAAATAATTGAGCAACCAAAACAGCTAAGACACTTCACTGCAAAATTAAGGCCTTTATAACTCTTAGAAATTATTTATAATTGCTAAATGAAAAAGTACGCAATATTTTTATTAACGTTTGTTACTTTTTGTTCACAAAATTCAAACATCGAAGTTTTAGAGGAAGAGACAACAACTACGGTTGTACCAATTGTTGAAACACCTTTAGAAGAACCAGAATTATATGTAATGTTATTATGGCATCAACATCAGCCATATTATCCAAAAGATATTGATGGAAATTTTTCGAAACCCTGGGTTAGGCTACATGCAACAAAAGATTATCTTGATATGGTTGAGATGGTTCAAAAGTATGAGGATCTGAGGGTTACTTTTAATTTAACACCAACGTTAATGAAGCAATTAAATGAACTATCAGGTGGATTAAAAGATACTTACTGGGTTCATACCGAGATAAAAGGTGACGAACTAAATGACAATGAAAAAAAGTTTCTTAGAGATAGATTTTTTGATATTAATTCAAGAATTATTAATACATATCCTCGTTATGTTGAACTTAGAAATCTCAGACAAAATCCAGATCAATGGAACACACAAGATTATATAGATCTTCAAGTTCTCTTTAATTTAGGGTGGACCGACCCAAGCTATTTGGCATCTGAGCCATTAATTTCAATTGTTAAAAAAGAAAATAATTTCTCTGAAGAGGATAAGCAAATAATTTTAGAAGTCCATAAAGAAATAATTGATAAAGTCCTTCCAGAACATCTCAAAGCATATACAAATAACAATATTGAATTAATCACAACACCGTATGCCCATCCTATTCTTCCGTTGATTCACAATACAAATTTAGGAAAAATAGGCGATATCACATCAAATTTTCCTGACAACACCTTCAGTTTCGAGGATGATGCAAAAGCACATGTTAGAAAAGGAAAAGATGTCTTTTTTGAAAATTTTGGCTTTTACCCTAATGGAATGTGGCCAGCCGAGGGTGCTGTTGCGCAAGAAGTTTTACCTTACTTTAATGATGAAGGAATCTCGTGGATAGCAACTGGGCAAAACCCTCTTGAGAAATCATTAGACGTAAGAATCCAGCGATGGGTCGGGGGAGTTGCGTCCAAACCAGAGCTACTTTACAGACCATGGGATACAATCCTTCCTAACGGTGAGACAGTTCCTATATTTTTTAGAGACAATTATTTATCTGACAAGATGTTTGGTTATTCAGAAAAAAGAACAGATCTTTCAATTGATGAATTTGAAAATACAATTCTAAAATTACGTGAAAAAACATCTGACTTAGATTTCGTACCTATCGTATCAATCATTGCTGATGGAGAAAACTTTTGGGAAAACTATTCAAATGATGGAATTGATTTTCTGAACGGAATGTATTCAGTACTTACCAAATATGAATGGCTAGAAACAATTACTCCCTCTGAATATCTTGAACTGTATGGAAACAATTTAGATACTATTGACCAACTTTATCCAGCCTCATGGTTCCAACCAAACTACGCAACCTGGATTGGCGAATCTGATGAAAATCAAGCTTGGGACAATCTATACAGAACAAGATCAGATTTTGAAGAAGCCAAGAAATCTGGAAATTTTTCACAAGAACAACTTGATCAAGCTTATGAATATATATTACTTGCTGAAGGTTCAGATTGGTTTTGGTGGTATGGATTAGATCAAGATTCTACAGTTGATTCTTACTTCGATCAGGCTTTTAAAGATTTATTAAATATGGTTTATCTAAGCCTTGGATTAGAACAACCGAATTTTTAATCCTGAAGTTTTTGTTTTTTTATTGGACTTGTACCAGTTTCTACTTTTTCTTTGTAAGCTTTATCAAAAGATTTTTGTTGCCATCCATCCATTCTGCTTCGACTTATTCTGATTACTTCTAATTGCTCCTGATCACTGTATTTTGACCATTCTTTAATTTCTTTTGTGGTTCTTGAGCATCCATAACATAAATCAGTTTCTGGATCACTGACACAAACATTAATACAAGGAGAGACAATACTCATACTAACTCTTCATTTTTTTAGCCAATTTATAAGTAGCATTTCTTAATTCTTTTTTAGAGTCTTTCATACCCTTGTTTCCTAATTCAAAAACATCTTTAAAAACACTCTCATCATTGTAATCAAACTTTCCACCTAAGAAATAAGCGCTTCCGGTATGTAATTTTAAGATTTCACCTAAAACTTTTCCATTCATTGATGAAAAATCAAACTTACCTTCACACAGGATCAGATTTTCAAATTTTTTTATTTTTTTGTTTACTTTCGTTTCATTTAGAAAGAAATCAGAACCAGATACTATTTCGCAACCCAATACTTCGCTGAGTGCAAAACTAAGGCCACCAGAGGCACCAGTTCCTTCTTTGTAAGGATTAATTTTTACCTCAAGTTCTTTTTCAAGTAAGTCAAAAATTCTTTCAATATTTTTTTCTATACTTTTTATTTCACTTTTTTTAAGTCCTTTTTGAGGACCAAATATCTTAAAAGCATTTTTTTCTCCCAACAATGGAATGGTCGTATCAATAAGAATTTTTTTATTAAGTGTTTTAAAATCTTCATTTACATTGACGTTATTAATTAATTTAAAATCTCTTGGTTTTGGATCCTTAATTATTTCATCATTTTTTAAAAAATCAATACCCATTTTGCTAAGCAGCCCAATACCTGCATCATTTGTTTTTGATCCACCCATAGATAGAACATCTACATTATCAATTATTTTTGCGATGCAGGATGAATTTAGATCTAAAGTATTAATTTCAGAATTGTTTATACCAATTAATTGTGATGTTTCAAGATAAATATGTTTGTTAATTGTCAAAGTTTCGACAGGGATCCACTTACCAGTAAAATCTTGCAGCATAAGATTTTCATTTGTTTTAAAACCATATTGTTTAAATATTTCAGTTGAACCTTCGCCCCCATCCGTAACAGGGAAAAAAGAAGCTTTTATATTGTTATATTTAAATATTTTATTAACTTCATTAATGACCTCATTAGAGGAAAGAGTTCCAGAAAATTTATCAGCAAATACAGCAATTCCCATCCTTTAATTTTATTTATATATAACTCTTAATAGGAATAAAATAAAATAATGAATATTGGATTTTTAACAGATGTCTATGGATATAGGGCTCCAATACACCCCGAATCTATCGAGAAATATCTATCTGATGTGTATTTAGAAAAAGATATATTTAATTCTCTAAACTACAAAGAATCTAATCAAGAAAATGTGAAAATTATTTCTAAAATAAGTGATTTAGATATTGTTGCTTGTGTAGAAAATATTGAAAGTAAAACAATAAAGGATCTTAAAAAAGGAGCAGTGCTCATTGGAATATTTGATTTTGAAAAGATTGAAGAAATTAAAAACTTAAGGCCCGATATCAAAGTACTAAGTTTCTTCAAACTTCCTAGAATTTCAAGAGCTCAAAATTTAGATGCTCTCTCTTCCCAAGCCAACTTGCTTGGATATGCTTCAGTTTTGAGAGCAGCAAAAGAGACATCCGACGTAGTACCAATGATGACAACTGCTGCAGGAAACATCCAACCGACCAAAGTGTTAATTCTTGGAGTCGGAGTTGCAGGCCTTCAAGCGATTGCAACTGCAAAAAGACTTGGTGCCAGAGTTTGGGCTTTTGATATTAGAAAAGAAGCTAAGGATCAAGTTGAATCTTTAGGTGCTAAATTTGTAGAAGCAAATACAGAAGCTCAAGATAGCGTATACGCGCAAGAGATCTCAGAAGAAGAAAATCAGAAAATTCAAGAAGCATTAAAGAAACAAGTTCTCGATAGTGATATTGTTTTAACATTTGCTCAAATACCTGGAAAAAAAGCACCTGTCTTAATTGAAAAGTCAACCATTAAAAATATGAGAGAAAATTCTGTGATTATTGACTTAGCAGCTGGAACAGGCGGAAACTGTGAAGGTACAGAGGTAAACAAAGTTGTTCAAATTAATAATGTAAAGATAGTTGGTGAAACAGATATTCTAAATACTGTAAAACATGCGGCTACAAAATTGTATTCAGAGAATGTCAGAAATTTAATAGAATTATTTATAGAAAATAGTGATGATGAGATTTTTGTAGAAATGAGTTCATAATGGAAGCAACTTTTTTACTTACATTGTTAATAACTTTTCTAGCAAGCTTCATTGGATACGAACTTATATCTAAAATTCCTCAGACATTACATACTCCTCTAATGTCTGGTTCAAATGCTATTTCTGGAATTACATTAATTGCAGCAATTCTTATATATCCAGAAGTAGGAGACTCTCAGATACTTCAAATTATTGTATTAATTGCCATTGCATTTGCAACTCTCAACATTGTTGGTGGGTTTTCAGTTACTGGTCGAATATTAGGAATGTTCAAGAAAAATGATTGAAATAATATTATTGATCTCTGCTGTTTTATTTATATTTGCTTTAAAACTCTTTGGAAGACCGTCAACTGCACATAGAGCAAATTCTTTTGCGATGCTGGCCATGGCACTAGCTGTATTTAGTGCTTTTAATTTTGATTTTTCTAAATATGATTCTGCTTTTTACATCACAATTGTTGTTTCTGGACTTCTTGGAGTTTTAATATCAAAACGAGTTCAGATGACACAGATGCCTGAATTGGTTGGATTATTTAATGGCTTTGGGGGAGGAGCATCTGGTGCAATTGCCTATGTTGAGTTATCTAATACTTCCTTACCAATTTCTGATGTTTTCGTAGCAATCTTCTCAATGGTTATTGGAATATTCACTTTTTCGGGAAGTCTTATTGCTGTATTGAAACTCCGTGGCAAATTAAATAACTTCAGTACAAAATTAGGCAACATATTTTCAGTATTTCTTCCTACAATTTTAATAATTCCAGCAATTTTAGAAATGGACACCTTTTTGTATGAATTTATTATTTTGGTTGCATTAATTGCTGGAGTCATACGAGTCGCTGTTATTGGTGGAGCAGATATGCCAGTTGTCATAGCATTCTTAAACTCGCTATCTGGAATTGCGGCTATGTCAGCAGGGTTTATAGTAAATAGCATTATTTTGATCGTGGCTGGTGCATTAGTAGGTGCTTCTGGAATTATTCTTACACTACTCATGTGTGCTGCAATGAATCGAACACTTCTAGATGTTCTTAAAGGGGGTTTTGGAACCACAACTACTAACAATGAGTATGATAAAGATCCGATTAGCACTTCTCCAGAAGATGTTGCAATACATTTAAGTTATGCAGAATCAGTAGTCATTGTACCCGGATATGGAATGGCAGTAGCTCAAGCACAATCAGCAGTAAAGGAATTAACAAATACGTTAAAAGATAAAAATATTAAAGTGAAATTTGCAATTCATCCAGTTGCAGGAAGAATGCCAGGTCATATGAATGTTCTTTTAGCTGAGGTTGATATTGATTATGAGGATATGTTTACCTTAGAAGATATAAATTCTGAGTTTTCCTCAACGGATGTAGTTTTAGTTTTGGGAGCAAACGATGTTGTCAATCCGTTAGCTAGAACTGATCAAGATTCTCCAATTTATGGAATGCCGATACTTGATGTAGACCTTGCAAAACAAGTCATTGTTATAAAAAGATCTATGTCACCTGGATACGCAGGCATTGCAAATCCACTATTTATAAATGAAAATGCAAAAATGCTTTTCGCTGATGCAAAAGAAGGTTTGGAAAATATAATCAAGTCTTTCGAGTTAGTATAAGTAATAAAATTTAAAACATTTTATGATGTCACACAGTAAAACTTCAAAAATTATTCACTGGACGTTTACTTTGTTATATTCTTACGGCATATTTAAGCAAGTTGATGATTTGAGTGAGCTTGAGGATCCCTCACTACTTAATCTTGAAATAATATTTGCAATATTTTTCTTGATTATTGTTTTAATAAGGTATTTCTATATGAAAGATGCACCAACACTTCTTGGAGCAACCAAAGAGATAAGGCCAGGCCATTTATTTCTTGCAAAGGCTATGCATAGACTCATCTACTCTGTTTTGATAATGTTGCCAACCACAGGCCTTTTGATTGCAGCTTTATTTAATTTTGGAATTGGAGGGATTGATTTCGCTGTCGCATTACATGAATTCTCTGCATTACTTAGTTATGTATTAATTGCTATGCACATTGGAGCAGCTTTTTATTCTAAACTAAAAGGTGAGGGAGTGTGGAACGGCATGGTTCCAGTTTGGAAAGAAGCAAAAAAATATGATTCTGAACTTTTAACCAAAATTAAAAACATTGAAAATCGTGCATACGACAAACTTGAACAAATTCTTAAAATTTAATTTTCTATTTTAGACTTTTTGCCAAGCTCACTACATCTTTCATAGTTTTAACAATTTCATCAGGTTTGTAATACTTTATAAATAATATTTTTCTGGAATTTACAACAGTATCGGATATCCTCAATTTTCTCAAAGTTTTTTGAGCTTCTTCAACTATTCGATCATTTCTTTGAACAAATAAGTCTGTTAGATGCTCATCGTCACCATCAATTTCACCTTTCCAATTTATTTTTATACCCATATCTAAGCTATTAGGGAAATAAGCATAGAAAGAAACATAGGTTGTAGAAGATCTGCCATGACTTCTTGTATAAACTTCAACCTCACATTTATAACCGTCTAGTTCACCAAAGATTTTTTTCTTTCTTAATATATTTCTTGGAATATCAGTTTGGAAATTTAATATTTCTGCAGATTTTTTTAGTGCTTTATTAATTTTTCTGCTCAAAGTTACAATTAGCCAAATTATTGCAACTACAAAAAGTATTATTCCCATTCCAGACCATATTGTTTCTTTCACTACTTTTAAATATTCTTAAATATGTACTTATTAAAAACAGTCATTTTTTCAATCCAACTGTCTTCATAAAAATAATTTACAGATGCTGCAACAGAAGATAATAATGCATTTCCATCTTGTGGGGTAAAGCAATATCCTGTTAAATTATTTTCCTTTACGTGAAGTGAATCCTTTGCAATAATTCCATGGGAAAGCAATCTACCGTGGTAACCATGATCCCGCCCAAAGGAAAATACCTTATTTGAAGATAATTTCTCAGTAGACATCAAAAATTCACTACTTTCTAAACAACCTAGAGCCTCTTTTAGTTCAGTGTTTTTCTCAAAAGATAGATTAAACCATAATGTATGCATGTATTGAGTTGGTAACTTTATAGCTGAAGAAAATAAATTTAATTCTTTTCCTTCCTGTTTAAATAATTCAAAGACATCTCGTGCATGATGAGTCCCAAATTCTTGATTATCATGTTTTGTAATTGTTGGGGAGGGAGAGAATGAATCATTCTGAGAAACATCATTGGCTCTTCTTAAACATACAAAACGACCTTCATTCAAATTTTTTCCTGTGTCAAGTACAAAAGTTTTAAGGATAGACGCAATATTATGGGTATTACAAGAGGCTATTAGATATTTGTTTTGATCATTTGCTAAGACATTGTTATTTATACCCCATGCAAAAAATGGACCAAACCCATGTTCGGAACCCTGAGCTAAAAAACGTTTATCTTTATCTAAATTTGAATAAATTTCATCCCAGTTTTTGTTGCCAGATGGAGTACAGTCAATAATTACTTGGTTTTCTTCATAACTTTTCTCTAAATCTTCAACTTTAAAACCCATAGATTCAAAATCATTTTTTGCTTCTGAAGTAGCAACTAGCTTTGCACCTTTTCTAATCAAAGCTTCTACTTTCCCTTTTTCATCTGAAAGTGGAGTTCTTTTAAAAAACGAGATGTTGTCGATTCCCAGTTTTTCTTTATGCTGAGCAAGAAGACCAATTAGTGGTTCCCCAATTGTTCCAGTGCCAACGACTAATATATTTTTCATCACTATATTAAGATAAGAATATCAAACCTAATGAATAATAAACTCATTTATCAATTTTCCTCCACCAAAACTGAAGGAGATAGATCTATGGTGGATTTGCTTGGAGGCAAAGGAGCAAATTTGGCCGAGATGTCCAGTCTTGGAATTAATGTCCCTCCAGGGTTTACAGTAACGACAGAGGTTTGTAATTATTTCATAGAGAACAAATCTTTTCCAGATAAATTTGATAAAGAATTAGAAACAGCACTTACTAACTTAGAAAAATTAACAAAAAAGAAATTTAATGACGATAAAACACCTCTCTTATTATCTGTTAGATCGGGAGCAAAAGTATCAATGCCAGGAATGATGGATTCTATTTTAAATATTGGAATTAATGACAAAAATGTAGATGCTTTAGCATCTAACTTTAATGATGAAAGATTTGCACTTGATTCGTATCGTCGATTAATTCAAATGTATGGAAATGTTGTTCTAGAAATTGAAATGGACAGATTTGAGGCAATTATTGATAATAAAAAAAGGATCGATGGAGTTGAAAAAGATAATGATTTTGATTCTGAACAATTGCAATGGATCATCGATGCTTTTAAAACCACAGTTGAAAGGTTTTATGGAAGCCCTTTTCCACAAGATCCTATTATTCAACTCAAAGGGGCAATCGAGGCAGTATTTAAAAGCTGGCTAAACAAACGAGCTGTTACTTATCGAAAAATAAATAATATACCAAACAATTGGGGTACTGGGACAACTATTCAATCTATGGTTTTTGGAAATTTAAATGAATCTTCAGGAACAGGTGTTGCTTTCACAAGGTTTCCATCTACGGGAAAAAACAAATTGTATGGGGAGTATCTAATGAATGCTCAAGGAGAAGATGTTGTTGCAGGGATAAGGACACCATATCCGATAGGAAAACATGAAAAGAACACTCAATCTTCTCTTGAGGAAGAAAACCCGGTTCTATTTAACAAAATTAAATCTATTGGAGATAAATTAGAAACTCACTATAAAGACGCACAAGATATTGAGTTTACGATTGAAGATGGAAAATTATTCATTCTTCAAACTAGAAATGCAAAAAGAACAGCCCAAGCGAGTGTAAAAATTGCGGTTGATATGCATAATGAAAAAATATTAAGCAAACAAGAAGCAATCAATATGATTGATGCAGATCAGATTACTTCAGTTCTACACCCACAGTTTGTTAACTCAGCCAGTAAAAAATTGTTTGAAAAAGGTTTAAATGCTTCACCCGGAGCTGCTGTAGGTGAAATAGTTTTCGATCCAGAAAAAGCAGAGATCGAAGCGGCAAGGGGAAAGAAAGTCATTTTAGTTAGAGATGAAACAAGCCCAGAGGACATAAGTGGAATGTTTACATCAGTAGGAATATTGACAACAAAAGGTGGCATGACAAGCCATGCAGCTGTTGTTGCAAGAGGAATGGGCAAACCTTGCATAGTTGGAGCAGAAAATCTCAAAATTGATAAAGGTGAAAGAAAAATATCTAATGGTCAAATAACTATTGAAGAAGGTGATTTAATTTCATTAGACGGATCTACTGGTGAGATTTTTCTAGGGGAAGTTGAGTTAGAGTCTGCAAAATTGACAGATGAATTTAATACTTTGATGGCATGGTGCGATGATTTTAAAAAACTTTCAATTAGAGCAAATGCAGAAACAATAAATGACACAGCCAAATCTTTAGAGTTTGGTGCTGATGGAATTGGTTTATGCAGAACAGAACATATGTTTTTTGAAGGTGAAAGAATACTTCCTATGAGAGAGATGATTTTGGCAAACAATAAGCAAGGTAGAAAAAGAGCATTAAATAAAATTATTGATTTTCAAATAAATGATTTTGTTGAAATATTTAGGCTTTTAAAAGACAAACCGATAACTGTTCGACTACTTGATCCACCAATGCACGAATTCTTACCAAAAAGTGATATTGAAATTTCTGAATTAGCTAGTTCTTTAAGAGTTTCAACCGCATATGTTTCTGAAGTTTTATCGAAGATTAGTGAAAGTAACCCAATGTTAGGTCATCGGGGTGTACGTTTAGGTTTAAGTTATCCAGAAATTTATGAGATGCAAGTTGAGGCAATTTTTAAAGCTAGTTATGAAATTTATCAAAAAGAAAAGATCATAATTAAACCTGAAATAATGATTCCTTTAATAATGAATGCAAGTGAATTTACAAAAATGAAAAAGATTATAACCAAAAAAATTGAAAGCTTGAATAAAGAACCTGACTTTAATTTTGATTACCAGCTAGGAACTATGATTGAGCTACCTAGTGCTGCCTTGAATTCATCGGCAATTGGAGAACATGCAGATTTCTTTTCATATGGAACAAATGATTTAACTCAAACAACCCTTGGTTTATCAAGAGATGACGCATCTAAATTTTTGAATGAATATGTAGAGAAAAATATTTTTGATGTTGATCCTTTTGTTTCAATTGATGAAATTACTGTTGGAAAATTAGTTGCTTCATCAGCAGCTGATGGAAAAAAAATAAATAAAGATATAAAAATTGGAGTTTGTGGTGAACATGCTGGTGATCCAAAATCAATCAAATTTTTAAACACTCTAGATATTGATTATATTTCTTGCTCTCCATTTAGAATCCCAACTGCCCGATTAGCTGCTGCACAAGCGGAAATATCTTAATTTTTATTGATTACAAACAAAATTTTCATAGGATATAATTGCTTTTATGAGTTATAAAATAATAAATAAAGTTGATCCAATTCTTTATCTAGCTTTATCTGTTGTTGGGTTTATTGTTCCGGAACAAGTTTATAAACTATTTCTACTTAATCCTGATGCAGTCTTATCTACTACTGAAGCGACTCTGGCAAGGGCTAATGGTGTTGGTGTTACATTCGCTGCACTTTTAATTGTTTTGCTTGGCGGAGAAGAGGAAAATGCTAGACAAATAAATATAGTACGTTATGTTGGCGGATTATTATTAATTGGATTTGCAGTATTTACAAACTTTAATGGTTTTTTGATTTTTGGTGTCACTGAAATTGCACTTGCTCTTTATACCGGGAGACAATTAAGACCATCAACCGGTAGCGAGAGTTACACACCAAACACCGAAGATTAAAAAAAATATTCTAAGTAATTTTTCAATAAGTAACATAAACTTATGAATTTAAAAGATAAAACTTTTCTAATTACTGGCATACTTACTGACAAAAGCATTGCCTTTTCTGCTGCAAAAATTGCATTAGAAAATGGAGCAACCATCATCGCAACAGGATTTGGAGATGGATTGCGCATAACTCAGAGGGCTGTAAAACGTCTTGATGGGGAAATTGAAGTTCTAGAAATGGACATTCAAAACACTGAACAAGTTCAAGATGTAGCCAAATTTGTAAAAGATAATTATGGAAAAATTGATGGAATTCTACATGCAATAGCTTTTTCACCAACAGAGGCAATGGGTGGTAATTTTTTAAATACAAAAGTTGAAGATGCAACAAAATCTTTTGAAGTATCTGCCTTTTCTTTAAAAACAATTACAAATGAATTTTTATCAGTATTGAACGAAGGGTCCTCAATTGTTGCTGTAGATTTTGATAATTCTCAAGCTTGGCCAGGATATGATTGGCAAGGTGTTGCGAAATCTTCATTGCAATCTATTGTGAGATACTTGGCTTTTTATGTCGGAAAAAATAGCATAAGAGTAAATGCTGTTGCTTCAGGACCATTAGCTACAACAGCTGCTAAAAATATTCCTGGTTTTTCTATAATGAATTCAGAATGGAATGACAAAGCACCTCTAGGATGGGATACAAAAAATTCTGAACCAGTCGCTAAAGCGATAAATTTTTTGTTATCTGATTACTCAGAAGCCATAACTGGTGAGATAATCCATGTAGATGGTGGAGCTCATGCAATTGGTGGGAGTATGCTAGCTGATTAATTTATTATTGCTTGCTAAACACTAACACAGCATTGTGTCCACCAAACCCAAATGAATTAGACATTACATACTTAATGTTTTTTTCTATTGAATTGTTTGCTGTATAGTTTAAATCACATTCTTCATCGGGATCATTTAAATTAATTGTTGGTGGTATTTGATTATTTTTTAGAGATAACAGTGATGCCATAGCCTCGAAAGCCCCTCCTCCACCAAGCAAATGTCCAGTCATAGATTTAGTAGAAGAAATATTAACCTTATATGCATAATCATTCATTAGAGATTTAATTGCTAATGTTTCATTAACATCATTAGCTATAGTTGAGGTTCCATGAGCATTAATATAGTCAATCTCCTCTGCATTTATATCTGCATTAGTAATTGCTTGCTCCATCGCTCGCAAAGCACCAACTCCACCCTCTGATGGTGCGGTAATATGATAAGCATCTGTGGATGATCCATAACCTTCAACAAAACCATAAATTTTTCCATTTCTTTCATTAGCAGACTTTTCACTTTCAAGTATCAACACTGTAGACCCTTCAGCCATCACGAATCCATCTCTATTTTTATCAAATGGCTTACAGGCTCTTTGAGGCTCTTCATTTTGTTTGGATAGTGCTTTTATTTGTGCAAAGGCTCCAATTGTCATTGAGGTCGTTCCAGATTCAGTACCGCCAACAAGGACTTTATCAACTATATTTTGCTCAATCATTCTTTTTGCTTCACCAATCGCATTCGCCGATGCTGCGCAAGCAGTTGTAATTGTTAACGATGGGCCCTGTATTCCATACTTGATTGCAACTTGACCTGTACTTGAATTAGGCATTAATTGTGTAATTGCAAGTGGACTTATTCTATTTGAACCTCTTTCATCATATATTCGGACAGCATCTTCAGTAGCTCCAATTCCTCCTATCCCGGTTCCAAATACTATTCCAAATTCTTCTCCCAAGGGTTGGTTAATGTCAAATCCAGCATCTCTTAAAGCTTCCTCTGCTGCAAAAATAGATAACTGACCAGATCGATCTAACTTTCTTGCATTTTGTTTTCCCATGTAATCATTTGGATCAAAATCTTTTACTTCTCCTGCAAACGTCACAGGCAAATCTGATGCATCAAATAAAGTAATATAGTCGACACCGGAAACTCCATTTATTAGATTATTCCACGTAGTTATTACATTATTTCCGAGTGGATTTATTGTTCCTAAACCTGTTACAACTACACGTTGTTTAGTCATGGCTTAAAGTTTTGAGTGCAGCAAGTTTACAGCTTGACCAACTGTTCCAACATCTGTGAGTTCTTCATCATCTATTTCTATCTCAAACTCATCTTCAAATGCCATTACTACTTCAACAATTCCTAATGAGTCTATTTCGAGATCTTCTTCTAGTTTTGCTTCCATAGTTATTTTTTCAGAATCAATACCTAATTCTTCTTCAAAAAGACCTTTAACCTTTTCAAAAACTTCATTTACTTCCATAATTTCTCCCACTAAGTTGTTAGACCACCATCAATAGGTATTACTTGTCCTGTTATATATTCTGACTCATCTTTGCATAAAAAAGATACCATGTTTGCAATATCTTCTGGCATACCCATGCGTTTTATTGAAAGTTGTTCTATAATATTTTCTTTATTTTCATCATCTATAAATGATGTCATGTCTGTTTCTATATAACCTGGGGCTACGACATTAGACGTAATATTTCTGCTGCCTACTTCTTTACTAATTGATTTTGATAGTCCTATCAAACCTGCCTTTGATGCAGCATAATTGGCCTGGCCTTGATTACCAGATATACCTACAACCGAGGATATAAAAATTAACCTTCCCCATTTATTTTTAATCATTTTTTTTATGGCTCTTTGAGATGTATAGAAATTTCCAGTTAGGTTTGTTTGAATAACATCATTCCACTCATCATCCTTCATTCTTGGTAAAATATTGTCTTTTGTAATTCCTGCATTGTTTACCAAAATGTCGACATGTTTATATGCTTCTTCAATTAAATTAAATGCCTTATCAACTGAATTTCTATCTTCAATATTTAATTGAACAGAAAGACTTTCTCCACCTAATTTCTTTATTTCTTCTACAACTTCGTCAGCCTTATCTTGAGAATTTGAGAAACCTACAACAACTTGATAATTTTTTCCAAGCTCTAAAGCTATAGATTTTCCAATACCTCTTGAAGCACCTGTTACAAAAACTGTTTTCATATTTTGTCTAATTTGTCTGGAACTTGATACTCGATTGCTTTTTTAATTGTGTCGGTTGCAGTTCCATCAAAATCTGGAAGTTTTGCATCTGATTTATTTATTGGAGTTACACGATCTCCTAGTCGAACCGCACAAGCTCCCCAAGCAAGACCAGCGCCGACGGCCGTAAATACTGCAATTTCTCCACCTTTTATCTCACCTTCTTCAAGAGCATCTACAAATGCTGTTGGTATAGATGCTGCCGAGGTATTTCCGTATCGATGAACTTTTTTGATTGTAGTTGCATTAGGAAGTCCAAGTTTTTTTTCAAGTGCTTCAACGATCCTGATATTTGCTTGATGTGGAATAAAAATGTCTACATCGTCTTTTGATAATCCTGATTTTTCAATAGCTTCTGCAGACGCTTGTGCCATAGCTCTAACACCAGATTTAAATATTTCCTGTCCATCAAAAGTCCACCGTACTCTGGCTGCTTCATCAGTTTTAAATCGATCCATTGCTGAACCAAAATTAGGAATTTCTAAGATTTCTAAATTGTCTGAACTTAGGCCATTTGAGAACGAATAAATTTCACCATCTGATTCACTTTTACTTTCTTCAATAACTACTGCACCTGCACCATCACCAAAAAGCACCGCGGTATTTCTATCAGACCAATCAAGTAACCAAGTAATATGCTCTGCCCCTATTACCAACGCTCTTTTATAAAGATTACTTTCAACGAATGCTTTTCCTTGTTCAAGTGCATATAGAAAACCTGCACAAGCCGCATTTACGTCATAAACTGAGGCATTTATAGCACCAAGTTTTTTTTGAACGTGTGCTGCTGCAGAGGGAACAATACTGTCAGGAGTACATGTAGCCAAGATTACAACATCAATATCTTCTGGATTTAAACCAGCACAGGCTATTGCATGTTTACCTGCAATTTCTGCCATATCTGATGTGTTTACATGGCTAAATCTTCGTTCTTTTACCCCTGTTCTTTGTTGAATCCACTCATCAGAAGTATCAACAAATTTTGACAAATCATCATTAGTCATAATGTTATCGGGCGTACATTTACCCCAACCTGTTATTGCTGATTTCAAAATTTCCCCTTACTTTGATGATTCTAAAGAGTTTATTACCTTTAAATCCTTATATGATATAGACTTTCTGACCATTCCAGCAGTTACATTTCCGGGCCCAATATGACACCACAAATCTGGATCTATATCCTTGTTTACACACTCAATTTGTTGGTTAAACAAGACAGAACTATCTATTTGATTCACAAGATTTTCTTTCAAAGTTGATACTTCAACCTTTTTTGCATCAACGTTCATATAAACAGGGATGTTTCCTTTGGAGATATCAATTTCATTTAAAGTATCTTCAAGTGGTTTTTTTGCAGAGCTTACAATTTCAGTATGAAATGCACCTGCTACTTCGAGTGGAATTACTCTTTTTGCACCAAGTGCTTTGGGGTTTGACTTTAGGTAGTTCATATCATCAATGTATGAACTAATAACTATTTGTGAAGGATCATTAAAATTTGATATCCATATTTGTATTCCTTGATTATTTAATTTTTCTATTTCTTCAATTGTTGTTTCCAGGTCACTTGTTAAAACAGCTGCCATTGTTGTATTAGAGTTTTCTACAGCTTTCTGCATCTCTTCACCTCTTACTGCAATAACTTTTAATGTATCTTTAAAATCTAAATATCCTGATAGGCATAAAGCTGTATATTCACCAAGAGAATGTCCAATCAGTGCAGCTGGATTGCCTAAATTATTTATTGTTTCAATTCCGTAACAATAAGAGACTGAGAATATGTAAGGTTGAGCAATATTTGTTTTTTTAATGAGCTCAGGGTCTTCAGAATTTATGATATCTTTTAGGCTCCATCCCAACGTTTCTTCGAAAGTATTTATTAATAGTTCATCATACTTTTCAAGAAGCTCATTACCCATTCCTATTTCTTGAGAGCCTTGACCTGGAAACATTCCCACCCACTGCATAATTAATTCTCTTTTTCGGAGATGGCAAATGCAATTGCATTTTCATTTTCATGTGATAGTGATATATGAATATTTGTAATATTCTTTTCCTTTACAGTAGCTGACGCTCTACCAAAAGTATTAATTGTTGGCTTACCTCCGCCCGTAACTTCTATATCTTTCCAACTTATTTCTCTCCATCCTTTTCCTAAAGATTTCATTACTGCTTCTTTAGCTGCGAATCTTGCTCCTAACCTCTTTGATGGATCTGAAAATCTTTTAGCATACTTAATTTCTTGTTCAGTAAAACATCTTTTTAAGAATTTATCTTCAGACTTATTTAACAATCTTTTTACCCTTTTAAGATCAACTTGGTCTACTCCAATTCCATAAATACTCATATCTATCCTATTTCAACCAATATATCGCCCTTATTTACAGGCTGTCCTTTTTTTATATTGAATTCTTTGATAACACCACCAATAGGGGCAGTTACTACATTTTCCATTTTCATAGCTTCAAGAACGAACAATGAATCACCTTTTTTAACCTTTTTACCTTTCTTTGTCATGGTGTCCATAATTGTTCCTTGCATATCTGCTTTTATGATTCCAGGATTTCTGATATTTCCAGTTAGATCCATACCGATTTTCTTTGGTCTTTGTGGAGCTAATGATGGACTGTCATTATCGTTAAGAGATATATTGACCTTGCTTGGTCTATCCGTAAATGCCTCATCTTCAGAAACATCTTTAATTTCAAAATTTTCTTCCAAAAATTTAACATGAATCTGGCTTTCTTTGAATTCTTTAGTAGATATAACATCGGAAAGTAGAGATATTGTTGTTGGTATCCCTCCAATTATATATTCATCTAAACATCTCTTACCTTTTGAAATTGCTTCTTCTCTAGAAACTCCCCATACAACTAATTTTGAAATTAGATTGTCATAAAAATGTGATATTGATGTACCAGTCTTTACCCAACCATCAACTCTTACACCGTTCCCCATAGGTTCTCTATATTCAGTAATGGTTCCTGGAGTTGGCATAAAATTATTGGTCGGATCTTCTGCATTTATTCTAAATTCTATGCTGTGACCCCTAGCTTCAGTTTTGAAATCTTCTAAAGAATTACCAAGCGCCACTTTAATTTGCTCTTTGACCAGATCAATACCATATCTCATTTCTGTAACGGTATGCTCAACTTGTAATCTTGTATTCATTTCTAAAAAATAAAAATTTTCGTCATTATCAGCTAAAAATTCTACAGTTCCTGCGTTAATATAATTTGATGACTCAGCAATCTTAATCGTTGCTTTTTTTAATTCCTCTCGGCCGAAGTCAGACAACCATATAGGAGGACTTTCTTCGATAAGTTTTTGATTCCTTCTCTGTAGAGAACAATCTCTTTCACCTAAATAGATATGATTTCCGTACTTATCACTTAATATTTGCGTCTCTACATGTCTTGCTGGTTTTATAAACTTTTCGACGTAAATTTGATCTGATCCAAAATATGCTTCACTTTCACGTTTTACAATTTCAAAATTTTCATTTAATTCTTTTTCATTACTGACAATTCTTAACCCCTTCCCACCACCTCCGTGAGCAGCTTTCAGGGCAACTGGATAGCCAAAACTATTTGCATCTTTCAAGGCTTCTCTTTTAGTTCGTGATGGTTTCAATTGTCCTGGAACAGGCATTAAACCAACCTTTGAGATTAATTTTCTAGATTCTATTTTGTCTCCCATTGATTTTATTGTTTCTGGGTTGGGTCCAATCCAAATTACATCTTTTTTTTGAACTGCTTTTGCAAAATCTGCATTTTCTGCCAAAAAGCCATATCCTGGATGAACCATATCTGCTTTTGTTTCTACAACAGCCTTCATCAAATTTTTTAAGTTCCTATAACTATCAGCTGGAAGAGATCCGCCTAAATAAAATGATTCATCAGCTCGTTTTACATGCAAAGAGTCACTATCAATATCTGAGTAAACAGCAATTGCATGCATGTCCATTTCTTTTACTGATCGGATAATTCTTAGTGCAATTTCACCACGATTAGCAATTAGTACTCTTTTTTTTGTCATAAATAATTTATTTTAATTTTTGTGCAATTCCTATTGCTAAACTTGCTTTAATCAGATCTCCAATAATAAATGGATAAACACCAATTCCAATTGCTTCAATTGGCGATATATTTAATGTAATCATTAAACCAATTACACCACACGTATATATTGCGAATGTTCCTGCTGCTATACCTATTGTTGGTCTTTGCGACATATTTCCTATTATTTGGGCAGCTATAAAGAAACCAATAATATAACCAATTGTTGGACTTTTTAAAATAGCTAATCCAGCAACACTGCCTGAGAAAAAAGGAAAACCTGCAAGACCTGTAAATAAATAAAAAATCATACTTAATGAACCAAATTTACTTCCAAGAAGCAAGCCTGACAAAATAACTACAAATGTCTGAGCTGTTATTGGAACAGGAGTAAATGGAAGCTCAAATCTTATTTGTGCACTTAAAGCAGTTAATATTGCAAAGCCAAAAGATAATGATAGGTTTCTAAGCAAAGAGCCTTTTTCAACCCAAGAAATAGATATATTTTTAGAGGGGAATGTTTCCATGTTTATCTCCTACGTTTGTTTTATTAACTAATTCTTTGAATGCTTCACTAACAATTTTTCTTGTTTCATTGGGTTTTATTATTTTATCTACTAATCCAAGTTTTGCTGCACTGTCAGGATTGCTAAATTTCTCATTGTATTCATCAACAAATTTTTTCTTAAGCTCTTCAGGGTTATCACTGTCTTTTAATTCTTTTCTATGAATGACATCTACAGCACCCTCAGCACCCATTACAGCAATCTCTGCAGTAGGCCATGCAAAAAGTTTATCTGCCCCTAAACCCATCGAATCCATAACAATGTAAGCACCTCCATATGCTTTACGTATAACTACACAAACTCTTGGAACAGTGGCTTCTGAATAAGCATAAAGAAGTTTTGCCCCGCTTCTAATAATTCCTCCATGTTCTTGCTCAACACCAGGCAAGAATCCTGGTACATCAACGAGTGTTAAAAGGGGAATATTAAATGCATCACAGAATCTAACAAATCTTGAGGCCTTTATAGATGAATTAATATCTAATACTCCTGCAAGCTCCATAGGTTGATTTGCAATGACGCCAATAGTATTTCCATTTATTCTTACAAATGAAGTAATGATATTTAATGCATAGTTTGCATGTACTGGGTACTGTTCTCCATCATCAACAATAGAATTAATTACTTCATTCATATCGTACGGTTGGTTTCTGTGTTCTGGAATTAAGGTTTCTAGAGAGTCTACATTTCTTAATGGGTCATCTTCAGTTATAAAAGTTGGGGGCTTTTGGTCTGATGACTGTGGAAAAAAACTAAGCAGGTATCTTACTTCTTCAAAAGCTTGTTCTTCTGTTTCACATACCTGATGACTTACTCCTGATTGGGTTCCATGCGCTTCGACACCTCCAAGTTCTTCATAACTTACTTCTTCTCCGGTGACTGTTTTAACAACATTAGGACCAGTTACATATAGTTGTCCTATATCTTTTACTTGAAAAATAAAATCCGTTAAGGCTGGACTGTAAACAGCTCCGCCAGCTGACGGACCAACAATTACAGATATTTGAGGAATTTTTCCAGATGCTTCGACATTTTTTCTGAAAATCTGAGCATAACCGTATAAAGATGAAATACCTTCCTGAATTCTTGCACCTCCTGAATCTTTGATTCCAATTACTGGAGCTTTTGCTTCAAGAGCTAAATCCATTATTCTTAGAATTTTTTTTGCAACTATTTCTCCAAGGCTTCCACCCATTACAGAAAAGTCTTCTGAGAAAACAAAAACAGGTCTTCCATGAATTGTTCCAGATCCTGTTACTACCGCTTCACCATCGGGATTTTCTTCTGATACAACATTTTCATCAATTTCAGAAAATGAATCCTCATCTAAAAGAAGATGAATCCTTTCATATGCAGTTAATTTGCCCTTAGGATGCTGAATTTTTTTTGCTTTCTCATTACGTAAGCTAGCTAAATTTTCTTCCGACATGCCTAACTTTCTTATTATTATTAAACCTATATATTTGACCTATGTATATGTAAAGAAGTAACACTATGAAATCTATTTTTTTTGATGAAATTGAAAATACTCAAGATTATGCAATAAATGAGTTTAAAGATGAACCTTTGCTTATTGTTAGTAAAGCTCAAACCGCAGGTCGGGGTACAAATAAAAATAAATGGGAAAATGCAGATCAAAGTTTGGCTACTTCATTAGCTTTTAACAAAGATATTGTTAATTTTAAAAAGACTTTGGTCCCTTTAATAGCAGGTTATTCATTTGTTTCCCTACATCAAATTGAAGACCTTAAATTAAAGTGGCCAAACGATATAACTTTAAATGAAGATAAGGTTGGAGGAGTGCTTGTAGAAGAAAACAATGATTTGATTTGTATAGGTTTAGGAATTAATTATTTTTGGAACAATCCTCTAATCCCAGGCGCAGGAAGCTTGTATGAAGAAAAACAAGATGAACAGAAAATTTTTCTTGATGCTGAAGAATGGGCAAAAAAAGTAATGGACTATATAACAAAAGAAGACTTCAGTCTTGAAAATTATAAATTAAAACTTACTACTTTAGGAAAGCTTGTTGAATACCCAGATGGAAGGGGTTGGGCTAAAGATATAAATGATGATGGATCATTGAAAATAGAAACACCTTCAGGTGAATTATTAAATTTAACCTCACCCCTAATAAGCGAGATAATATAGTTATCATTAATTCTTGAGAGGTTAAATGAAACAGTTAGTTGTTGAAAAAAATAATCCTGAACCAATCTTATGGGAAACTCCTGTACCAAAGCCGGGACCTGGTGAGGTATTAATTCAAAATCATTATTCAGTTGTTTCAACAGGAACTGAGACTGCAACAATTGAGTCTGCAAATAAGTCTGTAGCAAAAAAAATACAAAATTCATCAAATATTGAAAAAGGACTTGAGCTTCTTGAAAAAGAGGGTGTTAGGGCTGTATGGAATGCTGTATTTCCCAAAAATATTCTTCCAATTCAGCTTGGCTATAGTTCATGTGGAAAAGTTGTTGAAATTGGCGAAGGTGTAAAAAATTTCCATGTAGGCGACATGGTTGTATCGAATGGTAATCATGCAGAATATGTTGTTGTAAATCAAAACTTATGTTCAAGAATACCTTCTGCAACGAGCGATAAAGAAGCAGCTTATACAGTTTTAGGAAGTATCGCTTTACATGGTTTGCGCTTGTCAGAAACATCGTTAGGTTCAAGAATTGTAGTTGTAGGCTTGGGTATTGTTGGTCAATTAGTTTGCAGGCTAGGTGAAGCACAAGGGTCAGAAGTTTTTGGCATAGATCCTGATGAACTGAGGAGAGGAGATAATAAAAACTATTTTGCCTCAATTAATGATTTACCAATTGATGAAGTAGATTCGGTAATTATTACTGCTGCTTCAGACAGTAACGAACCAATCGAGGCCGCAACAAAAATTGCGAGGAATAAGGCAAAAATTGTAGTTGTGGGCGATATTCCATTAAATATTTCTAGAAACGAGTTTTATTACAAAGAACTTGAGCTTGTTGTATCAAAGTCCTATGGGCCTGGAAGATATGATAAGCAGTATGAGGTTCTTGGCAATGATTACCCTATAGAGTATGTTAGGTGGACAGAAAATAGAAATTTCGAAGCATTTTTAAAACTCTTGTCACAGGATCAAATCAGTATTCAAGATTTAATTACGAAGGAAGTTGAATTTACAGAATCTCCAGATATTTACACTTCATTTAATTCTGAAGAAAAACCCCTGTCAGTTTTGCTCAGATATGATATTAAAACTCAACCGAAAATTCAATTTGAGAATAATGAACTCATCCCTGAAAAAAATAAAAAAATTAAAATTGGCCTGATTGGTGCAGGAAATTTTGCATCTACAACAATAATTCCTATTTTGAAAGATTTAAAAAAATCTTGTCAGATCTTAGGGGTTGCCTCATCAGGTGGATTAAGTTCTGAAGTATTAGCAAAAAACTTTAAAATTAAAAACAAATACCAAACTGAAGATGAGATATTTGAATCTGATGAAATAGACGCAATATTTGTTTTGACTCAACATTTCAATCATGCCGATTTAGTGATCAAATCAATAAACTCTGGCAAAGCAGTTTATGTAGAGAAACCACTTGCCTTAAAAGTTGACGATATAACCAGAATTGAAGAAGCAATGTACAACGCAGAAGATCCCAAAATTTTTCTTGGATTTAACAGAAGATTCAGCAATGCATCTCAGTTTATAAAAGAAAAATTAAATGGTTCACCAGCCAATGCATTAAATTTTAGATTTAGTGTCCCAAAACTTGAAAGAGACCATTGGACAAACATTAAAGAAATTGGAGGAGGAAGAATTGTAGGTGAAGCTATCCATGCTATTGATCTCGGGACTTATTTTTTTGATTCATTACCACAGAACATATCTTCTCATTCTCCAATTGATAAAAAATTAGATGAGGCTCAAGATAACCAAGTTTTTATAAATATAAATTATGCAAATGGTGCACATGCTGCTGTTCAATACTTTTCAGATACCAATAACAATTTATCTAAAGAACGATTGGAGATTCATGGAAGTGATAATTCCTTTATTGTTGAAGATTTTCAACTAATGAGATATTTAATTGGTTCAAACGATAAAAGTAAAGTATTTTCTGATGGTAAAGGCCATAAACAGGCCATTGAAACTTTTTTACGTTATGTTAGAAATGAAGTCCCTAACCCATTTACTTGGCTTGAAATAAAGTCAGTGTCTTTAGCAGGCATATATGCACAAAATTATTTGAATTCAGGTTCTCAAAAAAGTATTTTTTAAAAATAATCACACTAAAAAAATAACAACATTACTGTTACTGTGTCGTAAAGATATTTAAGAAAAGGAAGCAAATGCCAAAAGGTAAAGTTAAATGGTTTAACAAAACTAAAGGTTATGGTTTTATTGAACCTGAAGAAGGCGATAAAGATGTCTTCGTACACATTTCAGCAGTAAAAGATTCAGGAATGGAAGACCTTGATGAAGGTCAAGAACTTGAATTTGAAATTGTTGAAAATAACGGTAAAAGTTCAGCAGAAAATCTAAAGTAGCTTTCTTGCGGCCACGGCAGGATTCGAACCTGCGACACCAGGTTTAGGAAACCTGTGCTCTATCCCCTGAGCTACGCGGCCATTAATAGCAGACTTAAGTATTATTTCATATAATGAATTCTATGAAAGTTAAAAGTTGAAAGCTGTCGAAGCGAATAATCTTCATAAAACTTTTACTTCAAAAAAAGAATCAGTAGAAGCTGTCAAAGGCGTCTCGTTTTCAGTCGAACAGGGTGAGGTATTTAGCATTCTAGGTCCAAATGGAGCTGGAAAAAGTACAACAATTTTGATGCTTACAACTTTATTGGGTATCAGTAAAGGGACTGCTTCAATTATGGGTTTAGATGTTGAGAAACAAGATAAAGAAGTAAGAACAAAGATAGGTGTAGCTTTACAAGATACTGGGATTGATTTATTACTAACAGCAAGAGAATTGCTTTATACTACTGGAAGGCTTTGGGGTCTGAACAAACAAGAATCAAATACAAGAACTGAAGAGCTTCTTCAATTAGTAGGGTTAACGGAATCAGCAGATAGAAGAGTCAAAACATATTCTGGGGGAATGAAAAGAAGACTCGATTTAGGTCTTAGTCTTGTAAATGAACCTGAAGTATTATTTTTAGACGAACCTACAACGGGTCTTGATCCAGCATCAAGAAGAGTAATTTGGGATGAAATTAAAAGACTAAACAATAATGGAGTCACTGTCATCCTAACAACACAATATCTTGAAGAGGCAGATGAACTTTCCGATAGGTTATTGATAATAGACAAAGGTGTAGTGGCCACAGAGGGAACATCTGATGAGCTCAAAGCAAGTGTAGGTGGCGACGTTGTAACTTTTGATTTCGAAAAAGAAGAAAATGTGGAAGTGGCAAAACGATTAATTGATAATGCAAAAGTTAATCAGAAGCAGCTTCGTATAACTGTTGAGAATGGGGCAGAGCATATCCCAATATTTATGAAAACATTTACAGAAAATAAGTTAAATGTTAAATCTGTTTCGGCTAATAAGCCTACTTTGGATGATGTATTTCTAAAAGTCACAGGATTCAGCATGGAAAATGATAATCAATCAGAAAAAAAACAAAGTAAAAAATCTAACTATGAAAAAAGAGGAAGGAGAATTAGAAAATAAATGTCTGATCACCAAGCTCCATTTTTTACCCAATTGGGAATATTAACAAAAAGATTACTTCTGAGAGTCCTTAGGCGTCCCCTAAGTGAGCTTCCAAATTTAATTATTTCTGCATTCTTTCTTTTTATATATGACGGGGCTTTAGGAAGAGTATTTGGAGCAAGCGCTGTAGGAACTTCTTTGGATTTTGCTCAAGGAAATTTTGTAAACTTCATCCTTCCCGTATCAATTGTTTCTGCATCTTTAAGTGGCTCTGCATCGGGTTTTTATATTATTGAAGATATTGAATCGGGAGTTTTTAAGAGATATCAGGGAATGCCAATATCAAAATGGTCAATAATACTTGCTCCCATGGTCATAGGTGCAATCAGAGTATTAATTCAAGCAAGTTTAATTCTTCTTATAGGAAGTTTCATTGGGGCAGATCCTGCAACAGGCTTTAGTGGCTACTTAGCTGTGCTTGGTTTTGGTTTTTTATGGGGACTTGGATTCGCAGGTTACTCTGTTGCTGCGAGTGTAAAATCAGGATCATCTCAAGGGGCTCAGGCTGCTTCTTTTTTCTTTTTTCCAGCTTTGTTTATAGCTCCAACTTTTGTTCCAAGAGAAGCGTTAAAAGGATGGTTGTCTACTGCAGCAGCATTTAACCCGACTACTTACGTTATAGAGGCTATCAGAGGAATTTTAATTGAAGGATGGGTTTTTAATGTGATTTTACCTGGATTAATAGTCGGTGGAATATTTGCTCTTATTACACTTGCTTACGCTGTTTCATCAGCAAAGAAAGTAAATGAAAAAGGATAAATAAAGACTTTAATTAATTATTAAAACCTAATAATCTATATACTTCGTAAGGAAAATATGGAAATTACATTAGAAGCTACAAATAGAGACAAAACAGGATCAGCTGAATCGAGAAGATTACGATCAACAGGCTTCATACCTGCTGTTATGTATGGCTTAGGTTCAGAACCAGAGTCATTACTGATAAATGCAAGAGAATTTAATAATGCATTAAAGACAGAAGCTGGCTCTAACGTAATATTAAATGTAAATGTTGGTAAAGACAGCATCCCAGCTTTAGCAAGAGAAATTCAACGTCACGCATTCAAAGATGAAATCGTACATGTTGATTTAATAAGAATTGATCTGTCACAAACTGTTGAAGCTGATGTTCAAGTTAACTTTCTTGGCACGCCTCTAGGTGTAAAAGAAGAGGGTGGGGTTGTGCAAACTGTTAACAACACAATATCAATTACTGCACTTCCTACAAGTATTCCCTCATCTATAGACATTGACATATCAGAATTAAATGTTGGTGATAATGTTACTGCAACAGATATAGACTTGCCTGACGGTGTAGAACTTACTTCTGAAGATGATGAATCTATTCTTGTGACAATAACTATTCCAAGAGCTGTTGTTGAAGAGGAAGAGGTCTTGGATGAAGGCCTTGAAGGAGAAGAAGGCGATGAAGAGGCTGGTGAAGGAGATGAGGAATCTGGTGAAGATGCTTCAGAAGATACTGAATCAGCAGAGGAAAGTGGAGAATAAACCAAAAACTATTTTAGTTGGTCTTTGGAATCCTCAACCAAAATATATCAATACTCGTCACAATATTGGTGCAGACATTCTTTTTTCGTACAGTCAAAAAAATAACTTAAAAATAGATTTAGATAATTCAGGCCAGTTCCAATTTGGAAAGTTTGAAATCATGAATCAGGAAATATTATTAGTTATTCCAATGACGTCTATGAACAATTCAGGACAAGGCCTCAAATCCTTTTTAATAGACGAAAACATTAAAGACTTTAATCTTTTGGTAATACACGATGATATTGACTTAGCATTTGGTAGATTTCGTTTAAAAAAAGGTATTTCAGATGGAGGACATAATGGCATTAAGTCTCTAGACAGTGCTCTTGGAACTAATGATTATTGGAGATTAAAAATTGGTTTGGGAAGACCACCTACAAGTCAAGATCCAGCAGATTATGTATTGTCGAAATTTAATAATGATCAGACCGAGGAAGTTGAGTTTATAATTGAGGACAGCATGGAGATAATTGACTTATTTTTTAAGGACATTGAATTTGCAATAAAGAAAGCATCTGAAAGAAGAATTATTGATGTGGTCTAATGAAAAATAAATTACCTGATTTACTCGCATGGTTTAGGCTTTTATCTTCTCCAGTTTTATTATTTCTAATATTAGATGATGGATCTGATACAGGATTAATGTTATATCCTGCAATACTTGCTTTTATTGCAGCATGGTCAGATTATTTTGATGGTTATCTTGCAAGAAAGTGGGATGTAAGTAGTAAGTTAGGCGCATTTTTAGATACTATTGCTGATAAAATTTTTGTAACCTTCGTATTTGCCGGATTCTCAATTATTGGCAGAGTAAGTATTTGGATAACTGTATTACTAATTGCTAGAGAATTCATGATTATGGGCCTTCGTGGTTTGGCAGGAAATGACGGAATAATGATTCCTCCAAGTAGATTTGGAAAAGCAAAAGCTAGTCTTCAATTTTGGGCTATAGGTTTTGTAATGATAGATTTATCATTTACGATATTTAGCCTGACTATTGCAGAATTATTTGTTATGCATGCACTCATATTTTCATACATCTCTGCATACCAATATGTAATATCTTATTTTCAATCAAAGAATGAAATTTAAAAATATTTTCATAACGGGATCTACCGGAGTTGTTGGTAAGCCCATTTTCCTTAAATTAATAAATCAAGGTCATAATGTTTTTGCTTTGTCAAGAAATACTAAAAATGAGGATTTTATTAGAACCAATAAAGCTGAAGTTGTAAACGGAGATCTCTTTAGTGAAAATATTTATTCCCAACTTAAGGATAAATCGATTGATGCAATATTTCATGTAGCTGGAGCAAATCAAAAATGTCAAAAAGATCCGTCTTCAATGCATAAAACAAATATTGAAGGTACAAAGAAAATCTTAGAACTTGGAAATAATTTACAAATAAAAAAATTTATTTACACTTCTTCGGCAGTAACACTTGGTGAGCAAAAAGGAAAAATTGGAAATGAGAAATCAGAACATAGAGGCTCATTTTTAAGTGATTATGAGGAATCAAAATTTCTTGCAGAGCAATTAGCTTTTGCATTCAATAAAAACTTTGAATTTGTGTCTATTAATCCCTCATCAGTTCAAGGACCCGGAAGAATATCTGGAACAGCAAAATTATTGATATCTACCCTAAATAAAAAATTTCCTCCTCTTATAAAAAGCTCTGTTTCCGTAGTTGATATTGAGGACTGTACAGAAGGTCATTACCTAGGATTAATTAAGGGTAAAAATAATGAAAAGTATGTTTTAAATAGTTTTCGATTAAATGTTGAAACTTTAATTGAACATTTAAAAAATCTTACAACTTGGAAAGGCTCTCCAGTATATATTCCAAAAAGTTTTCTCAGTGGCCTGGGTCCTGTTTTTGATATCTTTGGTAAATTTTCTTCTCTAGGAGGAATTATTTGTGGTGAAACAATTAAAGTTTTGACTCATGGACATTTATATGATGGGTCAAAAGCAAATAGAGAATTAGGTCTTGAATATACAACAGTTGACGAATTCATATCAAAAACTATTTCATGGCTAAATAAAGAAAACTTAGCAAACGTAAATGTAAATTCGCATGAATGAATTTGATAATTTATTAGATATTGTCTCTCAACTAAGAAAAGATTGTCCATGGGATAAAGAACAAACTCATGAAAGCCTTGCAAAGCATTTGATAGAGGAATCATATGAACTACTAGATGTTTTAGCGAGACTAGATGATTCAAAAAAAACCTTTGATGAATTTAAAGATGAACTAGGAGATTTGCTTCTACAGATATTACTTCATGCCGAAATAGCATCAGAGAAAAATTATTTTTCCATTATTGAAGTTATAAATTCATTACAAAAAAAATTGATAAAAAGACACCCTCATGTATTTGAAAACAAAAACTTGAAATCATCTGACGAAGTTGAGAAGCAATGGGAGGAAATAAAAAAAGAGAATAACAATTCAATTTTTGATGATATTAATCCTAATTTACCTCCAGTGAATACTGCTTTCAAGGTTCAACGAAAAGCAAAAACAATTAATTTAAGTTATAAAAATTATGATGAAGCTTTAGATGACTTAATTTCAGAAATTAATGAATTAAAAGAAGCCAAAACTCTTGAAGAAAAAAAATCTGAACTAGGTGATGTTTATTTTTCCTTGATTAACGTATCAAGATTTTTAGAAGCTGATCCAGAAATTCAGTTAAAAAAGTCAATCCAAACCTTCATTGGTCGTGCAAAATATGTTGAGGACAATCTAGATGAAAATTCAGATATAAATGAGCTTTGGTCTCTAGCAAAGAAAAATCAAATAGATTCGTAAAGATTATTTTTTCTGTTAGATTTTTAATAACAGGGTTATGAATAATAAAATAAAAGCTATAAAAGCTCGACATATATTAGATTCCAGAGCAAATCCAACAATTGAAGTTGAAATATACTTAAATGACGAAATTTTCGGACGCGCAGCAGTTCCATCAGGTGCATCTACAGGCGCGCTTGAAGCCCATGAACTAAGAGATAACGATGATGCTTACAGTGGAAAAGGCGTAAATCATGCAATTAAAAATGTTGAAACAATAATTGCTAAAGAGTTAATAGGGTTTGATATTACCGACCAAGAAGCTATTGATAAGAAGTTGATTCAATTAGATGGAACAGAAAATAAAAATAATTTAGGTGCAAATGCAATCTTAGGAGTGTCAATGGCTGCTTTTAAAGCAAATGCAAACCTACAAAAAAAACAACCATTTGAACTCTTTCCAAATATTTACAACTCGCCATCTTTACCAGTACCGTTTATGAACATTCTTAATGGTGGCGCCCATGCTGACAATTCCGTTGACATACAAGAATTTATGATTGTTCCGTTTGGATTTGATACTTTTGATAGGTCACTTAGGGCAGGGGTTGAAATATATCATATTCTAAAAAAAAGGCTTAAAGAAAATAAATTAGCAACAAATGTTGGTGATGAGGGAGGCTTTGCCCCTAATTTTAAATCTTCAAAAGAAATTTTAGATGAAATCATGCTTTCCATTTCAGAAGCAGGCTATGCACCTGGTAAAAATGTTTCACTTGCACTAGATGTTGCATCCTCAGAATTCTATGAAAATAATTATTACAACATTGAAGGTGAAAAACTTACCAATATTGAGATGGCTGATTATTTGGTTAACCTAACTAAAAATTATCCGATTTTCTCAATCGAAGATGGGTTAGGTGAAGATGACTGGGAAGGGTGGAAATATCTTACCGACAAACTTGGACAAAACATTCAACTTGTAGGAGATGACTTATTTGTGACTCAGGAAAAAATTCTCCAAAGAGGAATTGATGATGGATGTGCAAATTCAATTCTTGTAAAGGTTAATCAAGTAGGAAGTGTTACTGAAACTATAGAAACCATGAAGCTTGCTGAAAAAAATAATTATAACTCTTTAGTATCGCATCGATCAGGAGAAACAGAAGATACATTTATAAGTCATCTATGTGTAGGTACATCTAGTGGTCAAATTAAGACGGGTGCTCCTGCAAGATCTGAAAGAACTTCAAAGTATAATGAGCTACTTCGTATCGGCGAGGTAGTTGGTTTTGATTCGTTCAATATAAGCAATTGGGGAAAATAAATATGTTAAGACAAAATTTATTTTCGAAAGTTATATTTTTAATAACGTCATTTATTTTTGTTTTCTTTATTTTTGACACATGGGAATTGAGCTTCAAAGATTATCAATCTTTAGAATCACAACTCGAAAGTCGTATTGAAAAAGCTGATGAGTTAAAAAGCGAAATCAACTTTATTCAAGAAAAAATAGACGATCTTGAGGATCCAGAAAAATTGGATATTATTCTACGACAACATGGATACGGATTACCTGGTGAAAACATATATCGCTTTAAAGTTCCAGAACCTGTTACTCCTCTTGAAGAAACTCTTCAACGTGAAAGAAGTAAAGGTCTCCTAGAGTTTGTTGTAGAGTTCATTGTCGGTACAAACAGTGACTAATGAAAAACAGACTGTAGAAATTCAGTTAGATAGAAAAATTAGAAGCAATATTGATGTAGTTGCAAAATGTCATTTTAACTTGCCAGTTGTTGTTGATGTTCCAAAAAATTTAGATGACGGCACGCCTTTTCCAACTATGTATTGGCTTACGTGTCCAATGTATGTCAAAAAAGTCAGCACTTTAGAATCAAACGGGATGGTTAAAGATCTTGATAGTCAATTAGTAGATAATAAAAAATTAAATAAATTATGGCGTAAAAGGCAGAGATCTTATGAAAATGAAAGAAATAAAAAATATAAAACTCTTTCAAATACAATTTCGCCAATTGGTGGAGTTGGAGGAACAACAAAGTCCATAAAATGTTTACATTCACATCTTGCTGATGAATTAGTTAGTGGAAAAAATGTTATAGGAAAGATTGTCCTTGAAAGTGTAGGAGGATGCAATTGTAATGAACCCTGCATAACTAACGGTTCTAAGAATGATAAATGGCGAATTGAATGGTAACAGTTGCAGCAATTGATTGTGGCTCAAACTCTACTAGATTGCTTATTTCAAATGTTGAAAACGGAAGATTAGAGACTCTTTTAAAACAACATGAAGTTACTAAATTAAGTGAAAATTTAATACAAACAAACGAAATTGCTGATGACTCAAAAAAAAGATTTTATAAAGTTTTAAGAAAATACTTGAAAATTATTGAGAACAATAACGTTGAAGAAGTTCTTTGTATTGGAACAGCAGCATTAAGAAATTCTAGAAATTCTGATGAAATTATTGATGATGTGAAAAGCAAATTTAAATTAGATTTGAAAATAATTTCAGGAGAAGAAGAAGGTTATCTTACAGGTATAGGTGTTCAATCTTCATTTGAAGATTTAGAAAATTATCTAATTGTTGATATTGGCGGCCAGAGCACCGAATTAATTTACGATATTGATAAAAGAGTAAATGTTGATTCAAAAGAAATAGGCGTAGTAATGATGAATGAAAATTTTTTAAATCAAAACCCTATCTCAGTATTTCATGAAAATAATGCATTTCAATTCTTTGATAAAATATTTTATGCCAGTGATTTTTCAAATAGAAATTTTATAGGTGTATCAGGCACTTTCACTTCGGTTGGTTCAATGTATCTAAATCAAAGAAAATACAGTGAGGATGAAATTGATAAAATCGATATATCTTATGAATCAATAAATCGTCTTTATGAAAATTTAAAATTATTAACAATCCCTCAAATTATTAATTTTTATCCAAGTCTTGATCCAAAACGGGCAGCAACAATAACTTCAGGCCTTTTTTTAGTTATAAATCTGCTAAAAAAATATGAAATTAATCAACTAAAAGTTTCAAAAAGTGATATTTTAGAAGGACTCATCCTAAAATATTTTTAATTTGGTAGCCCGGGTGGCGGAATTGGTAGACGCGACGGACTTAAAATCCGTTATTCGAAAGGATGTGGGGGTTCGAGTCCCCCCTCGGGCACTTTTTATACATAATCTATATAAAAATTCAACTCAAACTTTAAAACTTTTTAATAAAAAATAGAAATATTTCAAATCTTTAATAATCTAAGTAGTGCTAAGAGTTTCCTAATTTTTAGCATACGTACGTATATATAAGGGAGATAAATAATGAAGAAAAGGTCTATTTTTGGACTACTTCTTATTTTGTCCATGGTAGCTGCAGCATGTGGTGGAGGTAGTCTCGAAGGAGAAGAAGTCTTTATCACTGGTGCCTTAGTTGGTAATGACGCAGCAGGATTCCAAGAAAACTTTGATTCCTTTACAGAAGAAACAGGAATTATTGTTAGCTTCCAAGGTTCAGATAACTTTGAGCAGGAAGTTCAAATTCAAATGGAATCTGGAGACACACCTGATATTGCATTATGGCCACAGCCTGGAGCTGTAGTTGATGCAGCGCAACGAGGTTATCTTGTTTCGCTTGAAGATCTTGGTGTAGACATGGATGAATATAGAGCAAGCTTTTCATCATATATTGTGGGTCTAGGAGAAGTAGACGGTGCACATTATGGTGGAGCTCATGCATTTAACCTTAAGAGTATTGTTTGGTATCAACCAGCAGAATTTGAGGCAAGAGGATATTCCATTCCATCAACATGGGATGAAATGATTGCACTTGCAGATCAAATTGTTGCTGACGGAATGACTCCATTCTGTTTTGGTATGTATTCAAACGGTGCTTCTGGTTGGTTAGCAACTGACTGGATGGAAGACATCATGCTTCGTACAGGCGAAGGAACAGCTACCTATGATAAATGGGTAAGTCATGATATTCCGTTCAACGATCCAGTTGTTAAGAATGCAGCAACATTTTTAAGTCAAATTATGCATACTGAAGGTTATGTTGTAGGTGGTACAGATGCTATCGTTTCAACATATTTTGGTAATGCACAAGACCCAATGTTTGAAAAAGATGCAAATGGAAATCCTGGTTGCTTTATGCACAGACAGGCATCATTTATAACCAGTTTCTGGCCTGAGGCCGCACAAGCTGGTGCTGGATCGGAGACAACAGTCTTCCCATTCCCAGCAATGGATGATGGACTTCCAAAGGCAGCTTTAGGAGCTGGTGACATGTTCGGTGTATTTAACGATAGAGATGCAACTATAGAAGTTGTTAACTATATGTTAAGCAACGACTTTTTTGAAGCAGCTGCACAAAGGCCAGATAACTCAAGAATTTACGGTCACGTAGATTTTGATACTTCTTTGTATTCAAAGGATATTACTAGAGTGTTGGCTGACACCATTACTGGTGCTTTAGCTGAAAATGCATTTAGATTTGATGCATCTGACTTAATGCCACCTGAGGTTGGAGCAGGTTCTTTCTGGAAAGAAATGATGAACCTTGCTGTTGAAGGCCCAGGCTACATTGACACAGCATTAAACAATATTGAAACATCTTGGCCGTAAGCTAAGAAATTTTAATGATTTAGATGGCCACCTTTTAAGGTGGCCATCTATAATTTATATGTAAATAAATATGAAAAAATTAACCCAAAGAGAGAAACTATTTAATTTTGGAATCTCCTTGCTTGCATTAGGAGCCTTTCCTCTCATTTGGTTTTTATCTCAAGCAATTTTATTTAGAGAATTAACAGAGATTGTATCAAGAAACGTCTTAGTTGTTATAGGCATAATAGTTGGGTCTTCATTTGTTTTTTTATTGTTTAATGGAATGGAAAGACTGATTAGATTAGCACCAAGAGAGAGAAGAGACTCTTTAGAAGCTAGAATGTTTGCCGGTCCATCATTATTTATGATTGGCTTATTTTTGTTTTATCCGGCAATTAGGACAATTTATTTAAGTTTTAAAGACAGATATGGAAAATCATTTAATGGGGTTGAAAACTATTCCTGGGCTTTTAGTGATACAGAGATGCTGGTTACGATAAGAAACCAAATTGTTTGGCTGGTTTTTGTTGTCTTCTTTACTTTATTGATTGGGCTTATAGTTGGATGGCTTTCGGACAGATTAAACAAAGGGGAAGCATTTTTTAAATCTATTGTTTTTATGCCAATGGCAATTTCAGCTGTAGGTGCAACAGCAATTTTTAAATTTATTTATGAATATAGGCCCCCACCTCTCACACAAATTGGGATCATAAACGGAATAAGAGTATCTGCAGGAGAAAAATGTTCAAACAATAGAATAATTGAAGGTGTTTTGAATGACTATGCCGATCCTTCTTGTAATCGAGCTATTGGATGGCTACAACAAAGAGATTTATCTAATTTACAGATAGGTGAAACATTAGAATCAGGTGGATGGCTTTCTAATTTGCTTGTAAATTTTCCGCTTAACACTGTTCTACTACTTGTGATAATGATTTGGGCATATACTGGTTTTGCAGCCGTTGTATTTTCTGCAGGAATTAAAGCAATTCCAGCAGATATTATGGAAGCTGGTCAAATAGATGGAGCATCAGAAATAAGAATATTTCTTTCAATAGTTATCCCCTATATCAAAAGCACAATAATTGTAGTAGGCACCTACATGGTAGTAACTGTTTTAAAGGCATTTGATATAATTTATGTTTCAACTAGAGGTGACCTTGAAACAAATCTTCTTGCAGTAAAAATGCTAGATGAATTTTCAAAGTATAGAAATATAGGACGATCATCGACAGTAGCAGTAATCATATTTGTTTGTGTTATCCCAATAATTGTAGGAAATGCATTGAGAGAGAAGGAAAGTAATAGTTTATGACAAGAAATAATCAAAAATGGTATGACAAGCCATTTACTAAGTTGATTTTAATTGCAATTGCAATTACATGGATATTTCCAATTTTTGGTTTTTTACTTAGTTCATTTAGGCCGCCTGAAGCAATTAAAAGAACATCTTGGTGGGAATCCCTTTATACAGGTGAATATTGGACAGAATTAACTCTACAAAACTATAGCGAAGTATTTTTTGCCGAAAATCTTAGTCGATCTTTTTATAATTCATTAGCAATAACAATACCATCTACGATTATTCCAATAACTATTGCAGCTTTTGCTGCATATGCCTTTGCATTTATGGATTTTAGAGGTAAAAACTTCCTTTTTATGATGGTTGTTGCTTCAATGATCATTCCACTTCAAATGTCGCTGATACCATTAGTTCAGTTATTTAAGAGCGGGATTGAATTGGGTGGAATTACAATTATCCCTGCATTAGATATTAATGGTACATTTGTTGCAACTTGGTTTGCTCATACTGGCTTTGGACTTCCGTTAGCAACATTTCTTTTAAGAGATTTTATGATGGGGCTGCCAAGAAGTGTTATCGAGTCAGCAAAAATTGATGGAGCAAGTAACATGACAACATTTTTCAAACTAGTAGTTCCATTATCAATTTCTGGAATTGCAGCTTTTGCTACTTTTCAGTTTCTTTGGGTTTATAACGATTTCTTAGTTGCCAATGTTTTTCTTGGAGTATACAAACCAGAAAACTTAGTTGTAACATCACATATGTCACAAATTGTTGTTGGCTTGTTTGGTGAGGCCTGGCACTTAAGACTTTCTGGTGCTGTTATATCGATGATTGTTCCTTTAATCGTCTTTTTTAGCCTTCAACGATATTTTATAAGAGGCTTAATAGGAGGGGCTGTAAAGGGTTGATTCCCAAATTATTTATCATCCTCATATTTTTTTCTTTTTGCAGCACAACTAACTCATTTTCATATGAAATAGCTATTGAGGAAGAGGCAAATTTAGATACAAAACTAATTTTCAATATAAGAAATAATATAGATAATTCATATAGCTTAGAGGTTCAAGCATTTCCAAAAAATCCAAAAAAAATAAATAACTATCGTCTTGTTTTTGATATGACATTTCGAGAAGATTATGAAAGTGATTTTAATGATGTTTGCATTGGTCCAGCATGGGAGTCTAATGGACCAGGTGAAGTCGAAATTGTCCTTAACAAATCAGAGAATTTTAGAAAATCTTTAAATGGAATAATTACTGACTCTCAAGACAGGTGTCAAAATTATTTTTATTATGTCCGGTATTTTGATGTTGAACTTATCAACAATAAAAAGCTTGTTATTGGTTCAGCAACTGATTATTCAGAGAATTATCCTGATGCACCAAAATATTGGCTTTTAAATCAAAATAAAGAAATTGAAAAAATTGGCAATACTAACATTAAAAAATATAGTTTAAATTTTGAGTTGAGAAAATAAATGAAAATTGGAATTGATTGGGGTGGGACAAAGATCGAAGGTATTGCCATTGATTCAGTAGATGGGAATGAACTAAATAGAATTCGTGTTGACTCTCCAAAAGATAATTATGAAGAAATTATTTCGACTGTTGTCTCATTAATTAATGAAATGACAAAAGGAATATCAGAATTCACAGTTGGAATTGGTATGCCAGGTTCTATTCACCCAAAGACAAATTTGGTCCAAGTATCTAATACAAAAGCTCTTGAGAATATGTCTGTTAAATCTGATATTGAACAAAAGCTTGGATATGAAATAAAAATTGCGAATGATGCTGATTGTCTTGCGTTATCAGAGGCTGTAGACGGTGCAGGTTCAAATTACGATAGTGTTTTTGCAGTAATTTTGGGAACTGGTGTTGGCGCTGGTTACTCATTGAATAAGAAAATAATTGTAGGCCCAAACAAATTGACCGGTGAATGGGGACAAAACCCTATTCCTGGACCAATGGATGATTACGAAAAAAACGTAAAAAGACATTGTGGGCGAATCGGAGCAATTGAAGTATTCTTATCTGGTCCAGGATTAGAAAACTACTATAGATACAAAACAAATTCAAAAAAAACATCAAAAGAAATTGTCACCCTATTTAATGAAAATAATTCTCATGCATTAGAAGTAATGGATATGTATTTTGAAAGAATTGCAAGATCTTTTAGTACATTTGTAAATATTCTTGATCCCGATATTATCGTTTGTGGTGGAGGCATGTCAGAAATCGATAATATTTATGATGAAATTCCAAAAAGAATTATTCCATATATAGCTTCTAATTTTTTTCTCACCCCGATTGTTAAAGCAAAACATGGCTCTTCTAGTGGTGTTAGGGGAGCGGCACATCTATGGAATTAATTAGAAAAAATATATTTACTATTTTATTTTTACTAGTAACTCTCATTTTTTCAATCGTCGCGTTTAGTCCAAACGAAATTTTAATTGCAGGGCCATATTTTCCTCAAATCGAATATTTTGAAAATGAACTAGAACTTATTTCAAAAGATATGAATATAAAAATAAGATATATTCCACTGTCTGATGTGGAGACAGAAATAATTGAAGGTAATAACACTGATAATTTTGATATAGCAATTATTCCAAATCCTCAGGGTGTGGTCAATCTTGGCGAAAGAGGCTTTCTTTATCCAATCACAATTGCTTTAGAGGAGGATAAAATTCAGAAAAATTACTCCAATCATTTACAAAATATTATGACATCAGATCAAGATAATAAAATGTATGGGGTTTTGTTTAGACTCATACCAAACTCACTTATTTGGTATGACGTAGAAAAATACAAAGAAATAGGATCTCCAAAATTTAATGATTTTGAAGAAATGGTGTCTTTTACAAAAGAGAATGTATCAAATGGCAATCCATTGTGGTGTATGGATATTGAAAGTGGCGCCTCTACCGGTTGGATAGCATCAAATTGGCTAGAGGATATAATTTTGCATGAATATGGCCCGAATGTGTATGATAACTGGTCTGAACAAAAAATTACCCCAAAAAATAATGACATAAAGTCATCAATTTCTAGTATTGGAGAGATAATTTTTATTAATAATGCTGTTTATGGTGGAAAAGAAAGAATAATTAGTAAAGAATTTAGAAATAATTATCGTAATCTAGTTGATAGGGCTAATACATGCGTGTTTAGCTGGTCAGGACATTTTGCAAAAATGTATTTTCCTTCCGATAAAACATACGGGATTGATTACGATTTTTTTAAATTCCCATCTACAAATAATAGAAATGCACTGGTTGGTCTTGGGGATTCTTTAGTTATCTTAAATTCTTCTGAAGAATCTATTGAAGTTTTTAATTCATTAACTAGTAATGGGTTTGGTCAAGACTGGACTTCGCATAGGGATTCGATGTTTATCTCTGCCAATAAAAATTCAATCATTAATGAAATTAAAAATCCATTACTTTTGAAAGAAACAACTCTTATAAGGAATGCACTAAATGAAGATTTGTTTAGATACGATGCATCCGAACTTATGGAGCGAAGGATTGGTGCCGATCATCTTTTAACTGCACTAAAAAAATATATTTTATCTGGTAATTTGGTTATTAATCTAATCACTCAAGAACTAGCAAGCCAGTATTAATATTTAGATTACATCTCCTGATTCAGGATCAAAAAAATGAAGTTTTGAGGGATTAATCTTAAGTTCAATTTCTTCACCTTCAGTAACTGTCGAGTTAGGGTTAATTCTTGCTATAAATTTAGTTTTGTCTCCCAAAACAGTGATATCTTCACCCTCATCAGCTAATATTTCTTCAATTGCTTCAGTTTGGACAGGTTTTATATCTTTGTAAAAATGAACATACGAGTCAGATCCTAGTTGTTCTAATAAAGATACTTTTACTTTTATGCTTTCTGAGTAATCAGACTGGTTTGCAAAATGACCATCTTCAAAAGCTTCTGGTCTTATACCTAACACTATTTCTTTATTCTCAAAAGATTTTAATTTTTCTTTTTTTTCATCTTGGTATGTTATTTGATTATCTCCAAAATTTAATTCAATTGAATCTTTAGTTGATTTAATTTTTGTGTAAACAAAATTCATTGAAGGGCTTCCGATAAAACCAGCAACAAAAATATTTCTTGGATTGGAATATATTTCTCTTGGTGTATCTATTTGTTGTAGCTCACCTTTTCTAATTACTGCCACTCTATCTCCCATGGTCATGGCTTCAACTTGGTCATGAGTAACATAAAGAGTTGTTGTTTGGAGCTGTGTGTGCAGTTGACCCAATTCAGCCCTCATCTGAACTCTTAATTTTGCATCTAAATTAGAGAGAGGCTCGTCCATTAAAAATGCTTGCGGATTTCTTACAATTGCTCTTCCCATTGCTACCCTTTGTCTTTGTCCACCTGATAAGGCTTTCGGTTTTCTATCTAATAGTTCACTTATCTCTAAAGTTTTGGCTGCATCTTTTACTTTTTTTTCAATTTCATTTTTTGGTAGTTTTCTCAGTTTTAAAGAAAAAGCCATATTGTCAAAAACTGACATATGCGGATACAACGCATAATTTTGGAAAACCATTGCAATATCACGATCTTTTGGTGCCACTTCATTTACTGTTTTATCACCAATTGCAATTTCCCCCTCTGTTATGTCTTCTAGCCCAGCAACCATTCTTAGCAACGTAGTTTTTCCACATCCTGAAGGACCAACTAGAACTACAAATTCACCATCATTAATAGTTATACTTACATCTTCTAAAGCCCTAGTGCCATTTGGATATATTTTCCCGGCTGACTTAATATCAATTGCTCCCATAAGTGATAATTTTAACCATATATTATTTAATTTAAAAATGAATTCAATCTTATAATATTTCTATGCTTGAAGTTCCAATTACAAGAATAACTACATTAAATGATGAGCAACCAAATATGGAGGCTCCTTATGTTTTATATTGGATGATTGCATTCAGAAGAGTAAATTATAATTTCTCACTTCAGCGGGCAATTGAATGGGCAAATAAATTATCAAAACCCCTCCTTATATTTGAACCAATTGCGATTGATTACCCAATGGCAAGTATTAGATTTCACAAATTTGCTATTGAAGGAATGAGAGATATTCAAAAACAAATTAAAGATTCTAAAGCTTTTTATTTTCCATATGTTGAGGAATCCAAAGGTGTTGGAGATAAATTGTTATTTGATTTAGCCAAAGATGCAGCTGTTGTGATCACTGATGATTACCCAACCTATTTCGTCCCTCAAATGACTGCTGAAGCAAAAGGTAATATTAAGACAACGTATGAACTTGTAGATTCAAATGGAATATTACCAATTAGGATTGCAGAAAAAGAATATGTTCGAGCCCATGATTTTAGAAGGTTCATGCATAAAAATATCGAAGACTTTCTTGTTGAATTTCCTGTTCAGAACCCTTTGGATTATTTAAATATTCAATTTGATCCAAAAATATTGAAATCCTTGACCCAAAAATATAAATTAGAAGATTTTAATGAAATAAACATTCAGAAATTTTTAGACAACTTAAGTGTTGATAAATCAGTCGAAATTAGTGAAATAGTTGGTGGCTATGATGCAGCGAAATCCCGATTAGATTATTTCACAAAAAAGGGTTTCAATGATTATGCAAAGAGAAGAAGTCATCCGTCGGAAGATGCAAGTAGTCAACTATCACCATATTTCCATTTTGGACATATCTCAACTTTTGAAGTATTTGAAAAAATAATTAGCAATGAATCATGGTCGGTAGAAAATATTGATCCTAATTTTGTTGGTAGAAGAGAAGGTTGGTGGGGTGGTTCATCAAATCTTGAAAGTTTTTTTGATGAATTAATTACTTGGAGAGAGCTTGGATATCATACATGCGTAAAGCGGGCTAATTACGATCAATATCAGTCTCTTCCTGAATGGGCAATAAAAACATTAGATGAACACACAAATGATGAAAGAGAATATGTCTACGATTTATCAGAACTTACAAATGGAAAAACTCATGACGAAATTTGGAATGCTGCACAAAATCAACTCAGAACTGAAGGAAGGATTCATAATTATTTAAGAATGTTATGGGGAAAAAAAATTCTTGAATGGACCCCTAACCCACAAATTGCACTTTCTTATTTAATTGATCTAAATGATCGTTTTGCTCTTGATGGAAGAGACCCAAATTCTTATTCTGGCGTTTTTTGGATTTTAGGAAGATATGACAGAGCTTGGGGCCCAGAAAGGCCGATATATGGCAAAATTCGTTATATGACATCAAAATCAACAGCCACTAAATTTAATCTAAAGCCTTATTTAGAAAAATGGAATGAAAAAATAGACTCATAATTACTATTTTTTACAAATAAAGTTACAAAAATTATCTAAAATTTTTTTTTAAGTTTTAAATTATTGCACAAGGATGGTACATTTGTGATGTGAACGTTTCACAATAAATAAAAAAAGGAGTACTTCTAAATGGAAGAACTAACATATCGTCTCTTTATGGTAGCAACAGTAGGAATGCTTGCAGGAACAGTATTTTTACTTGCTTCATCAAGAGAGGTAAAACCAGAACACAGACGTGGTGTATACATTTCTGCACTTGTCTGTGGTATTGCATGGTATCACTATCAGAAGATGGGAGCATCTTGGGAGAGTGGATCATATGATACAGGGTTAAGATACGTTGACTGGGTCTTAACTGTTCCTTTGATGTTCGTAGAGGTCCTAGCCGTTACAAGAAAGGGTGCCGCATATAATGAGGCAGTCCGTAACTGGGGAATTGCAGCAACAGTAATGATTGGTGCAGGATACTACGGAGAAACATCAGCCGCAGGAAGCAACGAATATTGGACAGGATTTGTAATTGCTATGGCAACTTACGTCTGGCTAATGAGAAATCTTCAAGCTGAAGGAGAAGGTCTTAAAGGTGATCAGGCAGTAGCTTTTGAAAACATTAAGAACTTAATTCTTGTAGGTTGGATAATCTATCCGTTAGGATATATTGCACCTGTAGTTGGAGACTTCGACGCTATTCGTGAAGTCCTATACACAATTGCTGACATAATTAACAAAGTTGGTCTTGGTGTATTAGTACTACAAATGGCTCGAGTTCAGTCAGGAGAAAAAGTTTCGTAACTTTTTCGAATAAAATTTTAATGATAGGCGACGAATGTCGCCTATCATTTTTTGTAGGGTAAAATTCCTATATGGATTTAATGAATCTCACAATTTTACTAAATACTTTTTTTGGATTTCTTACGTTTGTCGCCTGGGTATCATCTGCAGGAATACTTTATCTTTATTTTTCTAAAAAAACTTTTACAAAAATTGTTACTGACCAGTTTCTAAATTTTGCAATTTCAGTTGCTATCTTTTCTTCAATTGGAAGCATTGTCTATTCAGAAGTAGTTGGTTTTATTCCGTGTAGATTTTGCTGGTATCAGAGATACTTAATGTATCCAATTGCAATTGCATTACTCATTTCACTTGTAAAGCGACCATTTTTTAGAGTTGGGTATATAAGCATAATGGGTGTACTTGTTAGTATTTATCATATTTTTTTACAGAATGGTGGAGGAGGCGGTGGAACTTGCGCTGTAGATGTTCCCTGTGATTTAAAATATGTTGATATTTTTGGATTTATAAGTATTCCTGTAATGGCTGGAACAGGATTTTTAACGATATTTGTATCTTTGTTGTACTATGATTTTGCAAGAAAGGAATTAGTTGAATAAAAATTTCATTATCGCTGGAGCTGTTGTTCTTGTTCTAGGCCTTGCTATTGCAATAGGTGTTACTTTAAGTTCTGAACCAGTAGCTGCTGGACTCCCTGAGGGTGAGATCAATGTTGATGGAGAATCTCTTCCTCAATATGCTGGAGAAAATGATGACAACATTGCACTTGGGCTTTCGGCACCTACATTTTCAGCACCAGATCAAAATTCAGAAATTTTTAATTTAGAAAAAAACGGAAATTCTAAAGCATTATTGTTTTTAGCTCACTGGTGTCCTCATTGTCAGCGAGAAGTTCCCGTAGTTCAAAGTTTTATTGATTCAAATGGCGTTCCACCAGGAATCGATGTCATAGCAGTTGCTACATCTATTGACAGAGGAAGAGATAATTATCCTCCTCAAGAATGGTTAGAGCGTGAGGGTTGGAGTGAAACCCAAATTTATGATTTAGATCGTGAAATTGGTGAGGCGTACGGACTTAATGCATTTCCTTATTGGGTCTTTCTAGATAAAGACCTCAACGTTATTGCTAGAAGAACAGGAAACCTGCCAGAGGATATGGTTGGAGCCCTTCTTGTTCAACTTGCTAATCAATAATTTAATTATTATTTTCAAAAACTCCCAAATAAACAAACCCAAAAAGGCCAGTTCTTTTTAACATTTTTCTTTCTAAATTAATATCAGTTAACAAATCTTCAGGTGGTGGAAGCTTATCTAAGGAAAAGTGTAAAAATCTATATTCTTTCAGATTTAATGTAATCAATCCAATCAAATGCAAAACGATGTAAGTTCCGATTTTATGAAATCGTTTAAGGATATTATTACGAGGTCTTGACATATCTAATAATATAAATTTTCCATCTTTTTTTAAAACTCTTGAAACTTCACTAAAAGTCTTCTCAATATTGTCAACATTTCTTAATACGAAACAACAAAAAATATTGTCAAAGGAGTTGTTATCGAATGGTAAATTTTCACTTATACCGACTACTTTGTTTTGAAATTTATTTAACGACAGCATATTTTCATCAGGATCAAGAGCTACAACATCAAATCTTTTGAGATCCTCATATGATGCTCCAGTACCACTACCAAGATCAAGGACATTTCCTTGTTTAAGATTTGCGGCAGCTTGACGACGCCATAATTTGTCAAATCCAAATGTTATCAATGAATTAATGAAGTCATAAAATTTATGAATGTTTGAAAAGTTTGCAGATGTGTTCAATTAAATAAGATAGGCAACAGCAAGTAATAATCCAGTTAGAAAGTGTATGCCAATAGTTGAAACGTTTACAAGCAATAATTCATAAGGTACTTTTTGTCTATCAGCCTCAGGATTGTTCCATTTAATCATCCACTCATCTGCCATTTTGAACGCTTTCCAAACTAATGCCAAAGGCAGCAAAGCAATGAAAGCATAAACAGTTCCAAATTCAGTGAAAAAGCTTAGGATACCAATTAATGCAACAGAGATAAATGCTTCGACCATAAACTGTTTGTATAAAGATAATGGTTTTTCAAGTCTCATCCAACCATCATTTATGGCTGTTCTAACTACCCAAGTATTTTTACCAACTGCAGCGTCTGAGGGCGCATCTTGAAACTGATTTATCCAAACTATAAGCATTACTAATAGTGCAATTGGTATTGAAACAACCAATGCTTCAGCCCAGTTCCACAATGCTAAATCATTATTATGCATAGGAAATGTCAGAACATAGTGTGCTCCCATTACCATCACAGGACCAAATCCAAGGGCTATTGCAATTTCTCCAAAACCTTTATAACCAAGCCTTACAGGATCTCCTGTGTACCCTAGCGCAAGAAAAGTTCCAAGAATTCCAGTCCATAATATAGGTGTATTTCCAAATATATAACCACTTATTTGCTGATTAATATATAGCCCTATACCGATCGTTCCAAGAATGCTTACTAAGGCTGTAATTAAAACTTGTCCAGGAGTCATTAAACCAACTTGAATTACTCTACTGCCGCCATTGAATGGACTTGCAACTTTATTTATTTCATCAGCACTAGATGTATGGTCAAAATAATCATTTGAGGCGTTTGTTGCTATCTGTGCTAAACATGCACCACCAAGAACAAGCCAAAACATATTCCATGACCACGCACTGTTTAAATTTTCTGATTTTAGATCATTCCAGGCAACGGATGCACCAATTAATATTGGTGCAATAGTTGCAGTGAGAAAGGGGGCTCTTACAGTACGTAGCCACAGACCAACTCTTTTCAAAGCTAGTTTAAAAGTAAATTTTACAGCTGAAGTTTTATTACCTGGGTATGTTCTCCACTCAAATTGTTCTTCTTGATAAAAATCTACATATTTTATTGTTGTTGGTTTGATGCGGTAATAACCAACAACGTCATTTTCTTTTAAAAAGTCATCTTCCATATATTCTTTGAATGCCTCAGTTGTAGATAAAACCATTTCGTATGCTTTTTCTTTTTCTTTTTCATCTTTTATTTTGTAACACTCACCATCAATCTGAAGGCCTTTAATTCCTTCTTGTCCTTTTGGCCATATAACTACGTGCACTCTTGGATTCAAACGAATTTGCTCTGCTTTTCTTGTCGGGTTAAAGGTAAAGAATACAAGATCCTCACCATCACGAGCATAGAAAACTGATGCACCAGAGGAATTCCCACCAACACTTGTTGCTATGAACATTCTGTCAGCAGAATCTAAAACATCTTCAATTTTTTTATCAAGAACATCATTCATGATAAAGAGGTTAATATGCTTGTGAAATAATGCACAAAGTCCTTACTGTTTATTTGTTAACCATTTAATATTGTTAAGTATGTTTGATGTGTTTAAAACTCCTGAGTTTAAAAAAGCTTTAAGATTCTATATTGAAGAAGTAAAAAACAATAGAAAGCATTTTCTAATATCTATGTTTTCTGCAATCATTTGGTGTTTTTTAGTTATTCTTCATCCATATTTAATTAAGCGAATTGTTGATGATGGAATTGTTGCAAGTGATCAACAAGTTATAATCGTTTTTCTTTCCTTCTTAATTGCAATTGGTTATGTAAGAGCGGCATCTATAGGAGTAAGAAGATATTTTAGTATGTCAGTCTCGTTTAATGTTGAAGCTGAGATCAGAAATACTATTTTTGGACACATGCAAAGATTAGCTTTCAAATATCATGACAAAGTTCCTACAGGCGAGTTAATGGCAAGAGCATCAAGTGATGCATCTCAAGTAAGACTTGCTTTCGCAATTGCTCCATTAGCAACAGCTAATGTTTTTCTTTTATTATTACTTAGCGTCACACTTGTTTCTATTGACTTTATTTTGGGATTAATAGTTCTTCTATCAATTCCTTTAGTTTTATATATAGCTGGAAACTTTGCATCAAGAGCAATGGAAGTTTCTTTGAAGGTCAAAGAGGCTGAGGCAGAAATGACGACTGAAGTTGAAGAACAACTTGGGGGCATCAGAGTTGTTAAAGCTTTTGGAAATGAAGATGAAGCTTCTATAAAGGTCGAGAGATCTATTGAAAAGATTTACGAAACATCTGTAAATTTCCTGCATTTAAGAACAAGATTTGTACCTTTGTTTGAATTAATACCAATGATTATCACGTTAGTAGTTCTTTTATTGGGTGGTTATTTAGCAATAAATGAATTTATAACTTTAGGGGATTTTATAGCTTTTACACAATATGTAATTTTATTAATTTGGCCCCTCAGAATTACGGCATGGTTCTTATCAGAGATACCATCAAGCGTCTCAGCTGGAAATAGAATTTTGGAATTATTAGATGAACAACCATCAATTATAAATAATGATGAATTAGTAGAATTTCCTACTGATGGAAATGGAACAATAGAATTTGAAAATGTTGATTTTAGTTACGGAAATGATACGATTTTCAATGAACTTTCGTTCAAAGTAGAAGGACAAAAAACTATTGCTATTGTTGGAGCAACAGGATCTGGAAAATCTACATTGTCATATCTTCTTCCAAGGCTCTATGATGTTAAATCTGGAACAATAAAAATTGATAATGTTGATATTAAAAAAATTAAACTAGATGATTTAAGAAATAATGTAAGTTTAGCTTTTGAAGAAAGTTTTTTATTTTCAAATTCTGCCAAAGACAATATTGCAATCGGATCAATTGAAGCGTCTCAGCAAGAAGTCGAAGAGGCTGCAATCATTGCAAAAGCTCATGAATTCATTTCTCAATTACCTGAAACCTATGAAACTAAAGTAGGCGAGAGAGGTTATGGTTTATCTGGAGGGCAAAGGCAAAGAATTGCCCTTGCTAGAGCAATTGTTAGAAATCCTAAAATATTAATACTAGATGATGCACTTTCAGCGGTTGATGCATCCACAGAAGAAGAGATTAGAAATGAATTACAGAATGTTATGAATAAAATGACAACTTTAATTATTACTAATCGTGTACCAACAATTGAGCTTTGTGATGAGGTTTTATTTATTGAAGATGGAAAAATAAGAGCACAAGGCAAACATGAAGATATTCTTACTGAAGTTAAATCTTATAGAAGCTTATTTTTAGAACAACAGAAAGCATCAAAACTAAATTGAAAGACAAAACATTTTCTCGATCATTGAAACTTGTCCCAGAGGTTAGAAACAAATTCATTATAAGCTCTTTAATTGCTTTACTCGCTACAGCAATAAGAATGGTTGGTCCATATTTGATAAGAAATGGAATAGATGGTGGTGTAATAGAATCAAATTATGGATATGTATTAGAACAATCCCTTTATTATTTTCTAACTCTCGTTTTGTTATATTTTGTAACAAGTCAAGCTCTACTTTATATCGGTATGGTTGGTGAGACATATGTAAAAAGGGTGAGGGAGAAATTATTTAGGCATATGTCATCTCTTGATATAAATTATTTTGAAAAAAATAAGACTGGAGTTTTAGTAGCAAGATTAACATCTGATATGCAAAGCTTGACTGAATTTGCAAAAGAAGGTGCAAGTAGTGTGTTAACTGCTTTGTTAACAATATTTGGTGCTGTAATAGCTGTATTTATTGTCGATGTGCAACTTTCAATATTAGCTTTTGTTGTTATGCCAATATTGGCTATTGCTACAAAAATATTCAGAAATTATGCAGATACCACCTATTGGGAAGTTAGAGAATGGATAGGACAGGTACTTTCTTCATTACAAGAAGGCATATCGGGAGTAAGAGTAATTCAAGCTTATACAGATGAAGATACCCAAATAAAAAGATTTAAAAAAGTAAATAAAGAACATTTCAAAGCAAATATGAGATCAGCAAGAAATATTGCTGTTTACTTTCCATTTCTTGAATTCACCAGGGTTTCCTCTATTGCTACTGTATTGTGGTTTGGCTCACAAAGAATATCTGAGGGAACACTCTCTGTTGGCGAATTGGTTGCTCTTTTATTTTATTTAAACTACTTTTTTGATCCGTTAATTCAATTGTCTTTTAATTACGATACTTTAAGATCTGCTGGCTCATCTATGAAGAAAGTTTTCTCAATTCTTGATGAACAACCTAATTTAAGTAAGAAAGGGGAAAAATTTCCAGATACTTCTCCTGAAAATGCTGTCGAGTTTGACAATGTTAAATTTTCATATGGAAGAGAAAACGTATTACATGAAGTATCTTTTTCTATTAATAAAGGAGAAAAAATTGCAATAGTTGGAGAGACTGGTGCGGGAAAAAGTACAATTGCTAAATTAATCCTCCGATTTTATTTACCTACTGGTGGAGCAATGAAATATTTTGGAATTGACTCTAAAGAAGTTGATGAAGAATGGGTTAGAAATAATGTTGCATTTGTTCCACAAGAGAGCTTTTTATTCAGAGGAACAATCAGAGAAAATTTAAATTATTCACAGCCAGATGTTACCTCGTTAGAAGAAGAACTTGCATCAATTGGTGTTCTTGACTGGTTTGATAGATATGAGAAAAAATTAGATCAAGAGGTAGGTGAACGAGGTGGAAATATATCAGCTGGTGAAAGACAATTTGTTGCCTTATTAAGAGCAGTTTTAGCAAAAAGAAAAATTATTGTCTTTGATGAAGCTACTGCAAATTTAGATATAGAGTCTGAATCATCGATACTTGATGCAACCGAAAAACTTTTAGCATTTCAGACATCAATAGTTATTGCACACAGACTTGAAACTGTACTTAATGCAGAAAAAATTATAGTCATGGAAAACGGTAATCTAATTGGATTTGATAGTCATGAAAATTTATTAAAAGATAATCAGACGTACAAAGATCTTTTTTCTGCTTGGAATCTAGTTAACGAGAGTTGATTCTTTTTTTAGCAAGATCACAGTAATCACTATTGACCTCATAGCCTATATAGTCTCTTTCTAAATTTTTTGCTGCTAACCCTGTAGTTCCACTTCCAAAAAAAGGATCAAGAATAATTTCATTTTTATAAGAATAAAGATTAATAAATCGTTCAACCAACTCTTCTGGGAATGGAGCAGGATGACCAATTTTTTTAGCTTTTGCAGGAAGAATATTCCATATTGAGAGAGTAGAGTCCATAAACTCTTCTTTTTCAATTGTTGATTCTCCTTCTTTGTTTCTATTCATTGACTCTTTTGAGAACACTAAGCAATACTCATGAAGATCACGTATTACTGGGTTTGATGCTGACAGCCAACTACCCCATGCAAAATTTGCATTTGCACCCTTTGATTTTTGCCAAATAATTTCTCCACGCATAATAAAACCCAAATTTAAAAGTAGTTCTGTGAATTGATTAGAAAAGGGAATATATGGTTTTCTTCCAAGATTTGCAACATTTACAACTAAACGACCGCCAGATTCAGTTACTCTGTAAACTTCTTCAAAACAAGATTTCATCATCTTCCAATATTTTTTATCATCAAGATCAAGATCGCTCAACTTGCCTACATTATACGGAGGTGAAGTTACGGTCAGTGAGATACAATTGTCAACGAGCTCACTCATATTTTCTGAGCTTTTATTAAATATTTTATTTCGGATTTTTGATATGTTATTTTCTGTTTGCATATCAAGATTATTTTCTGTTTGAAATTTAGAGACGAAACCTTTTCTAGATCCCGACCCTTCTTTAAAAACAGATTCTTTTGACATTTTTAATCCTTGCTTATCTGTTTATGGCCAAAATCTATCTCTTCTTGGCTCTCTAACTCAAGTACGTTTTCAATAAGATTTTTATAATCTTCATGTTGTAAGTATGCTAAGTTTTTTAGACTTAATATCTTTTCATCTGGGTCACTTTGAGATAACCAGATAATTCTTTTTAAAGAACTATCTTTAATAGCATTTATAAAAATACTTCTAAGTTTTGCATCCTTATCTTCGAAGAATACTCCACAAAATGCACCGCTTGAGGCCGTCGATATGTGAGTATCGTCTAATATATCTCCTATTGCTTTTTTACCTGGAAGCGATGACCTAAATGAATCTTCTAATTTATCTGATAAAAATAGTCGTAAATCTTCGTTTTGTTTAGAAAGACCATCAACAATTTCCTTGTCTGAGCTATTTGAAGGGTTTACACATATAACAGGCATCTATTAAAGTTTAATTAACAATATGAGAAAACTATATTTATAGCTCTTATTATTGAAACGAAGCTTTACTAGAATTAAATTATGACTGACGTAGATATTGACATTGGAAAATACTCTTTAGGGTGGTCTGACCCTGAAAAAAATGTATTCAAGCCTGAGAAAGGTTTAAACGAAGACATCATAAGAAAAATGTCTGAAATTAAAGAAGAGCCAGAATGGATGCTGGAATTCAGATTAAAAGCATATAAAAGGTTTCTTGATAAACCAATGCCAGAGTGGGTTGCAAAAGAAAAACTTAGCCAATTAGATTTCGATGATATCTACTACTACATAAAACCTACTGAAAATCAAGCAGACTCATGGGATGAAGTTCCAGAAGAAATAAAACAAACTTATGAAAAACTGGGTATACCAGAGGCAGAAAGAACTTATCTTGCTGGAGTTACAGCACAATATGAGAGTGAAGTTGTTTATCATAAAAATAGAGAAGACTTGGAAAAACTAGGTGTATTGTTTTGCGATATGGATACGGCAGTTCGAGAATATCCTGAATTAGTTCAAGAATATTTTGGAACAGTAATTCCTCCTGGTGACAACAAATTTGCTGCACTAAATTCAGCCGTATGGTCAGGTGGATCATTTATATATGTTCCAAAAGGTGTTCATGTTGAAGATCCACTGCAGGCATATTTCAGAATTAATGCAGAAAATATGGGTCAATTTGAAAGAACCTTAATTCTTGTTGATGAGGGAGCTTCTGTACATTATATTGAGGGTTGCTCAGCACCTGTTTACACGACTGACGCATTACATTCTGCAGTTGTAGAGATAGTTGTCAAAGCTTCTGGAACTTGTAGATATACAACAATTCAAAACTGGTCAAATGATGTTTATAACTTAGTTACAAAGAGGGCACAAGCTTATGGCAATGCAACCATGGAGTGGATTGATGCAAATCTTGGTTCAGGATTAACCGTTAAATATCCTTCCGTTTATTTAATGGAACCAGGCGCTCATGGTGAAGTATTATCTGTAGCCTTTGCAAACTCAGGTCAGCATCAAGATACAGGAGCAAAAATGGTTCATCTTGCTCCCGATACAACATCTTTGATTACATCGAAGTCAGTTTCAAAAGGTGGTGGAAGAGGAGCCTATCGAGGACTTGTAAAAGTTGAAGACGGAGCTGAAACAGCAAAAAGTTTTGTTAGATGTGATGCACTAATTTTAGATGATGAATCTAGGTCAGATACTTATCCTTATATGGAGATTGAAGAATCCTCAGCAGAAATAGGACATGAGGCTACAGTCTCTAAAGTTGGAGAGGATCAACTTTTTTACTTAATGAGCAGAGGCCTTTCTGAAGAAGAGGCAACGTCTATGATAGTTGCTGGCTTTGTAGAAGAGTTTACAAAAACACTTCCGATGGAATATGCAATGGAATTTAACAAATTAATCGAGCTCAACATGATTGAAGCCGGTGCAGTAGGTTAATTGCATAGGAAGTCATTTGAATACAAAACTAGTTGAAAAAAATTTAGCAAAAAAAACATCTAAAGATTTACCTGAAATTTCTGTTAAAAACGAAGACTGGAAATATACTGGAAAAAATGTTTTCACAGTTAATGAATTTGAGGTCGGAAAACCATCAGAAATTGAAAAAAATGAAATATTTAATGTTGACTCAAATTGTCATGAATTTGTTATAAATACCGAAGATAAAAGTGTTGAAGTTACAGATCTTGAGAAAATTACAAAATCAACTATTGATGAGTCCATTAAAAGACCCTTTGATAGATTTTCAATTGAACAGTTTGAGAAATTAACTGGTGGTTTTCAATTAAATTTTAAAGATGACTGCCCAGAATACTATTCAATAAATTTTCAGTCTGAAGATACAGCTGTTCCATATTTGGGAATAAATATGGAAAAAAATAAATCAGGAAAACTACTGTTAAATTTTGGTGACCTGGTTCGAGGAAATATCTTTCCAACAATAGAAATTTTTCTAAATCTAAATTCATCTTTGGAATTAATTCTTAATGTTACGTCAAAAAATGAAGTTAGCCTAATCAACAATCTTTACGCAAAACTTCTTAATGATGCAAGTCTATCGGTTCACATGGTGAGCACCGGTGGATTGTTCTCTAGATCACGTCTAGACATAGATTTATTTGGAAATGGTTCAGGATTTGAAGTTGATGGTGTTTATTTTGGTGAAAATAGTCAAATTCATGACACAAGAGTGTTTGTTAACCATCTTGGAAAAAGTACAACATCAAATATGATCACAAAAGGGGTTCTTGGCGATAAAAGTTCTTCAATTTTTACTGGGACAATTCATATTGGTGAAGGTGCAGTTAAAACTGAATCTCAACAAGAGAATAGAAATATTATATTGACTGAAAAAGCCTCAGCTCAATCTGTACCCAATTTAGAAATTCTCTGTGACGATGTAATTTGTGGTCATGGATCTTCTGTAGGTCCAATTGATGAAGACCTTTATCACTATGTAATGTCACGTGGAATAAATAAAGAGGATGCAGAAAAATTACTAATCAAGGGTTTTTTCAACGAAGTTATTAATGAGGATGCTTGGGAAATTATTCATGATGAAGTTGCCGATACTTTATCCCAAAAATATGAAAATATTCTAGAGAGAAAATCTAATGAAAGTTAAAACCGTCAATATATCAGAGATAAATGAAAACTCTGTAAAAACAATAAATGTGGGAGATAAGGATATTTCAATTTTTAATGTTGAAGGAGAATTTTATGCAATTGATGATATGTGTTCACATGCAGAAGCCTCATTAGCAGAAGGAGAAGTTTTCGACTGCAAAATTGAATGCCCACTTCATGGAGCAGAGTTTGATTTAAAAACAGGTGAAGCTGTTACTTTACCTGCAACAAGGCCGGTTGCAACTTATGCTATTTCAATTGAAGATGAAACAATTTATTTAGAAATGGAAGAAAATGCTTAAAGTCAAAAATCTAAAAGCTTCCATAGGTGAAGTAGAAATACTTAAAGGAATTGATCTTGAAATTGGTGATGGAGAATTACATGCAGTAATGGGTCCAAATGGTTCAGGTAAGTCAACTTTATGTCATGTGTTGATGGGTAATACTGATTATAAAAATGAAGGTGATGTTACTTTAAATGGTGAAGATGTTTTATCTATTCCTCAATTCGATAGGGCTCAAAAAGGAATTTTTCAATCATTTCAATATCCTGTTGGACTACCAGGAGTAACTCTTCGTGAGTTTATTCAATCATTTTTAAGGGATGTTGATGAGGCTGAACTTATAGAGCTTTCTAAAAGATTTAATTTAGATGAGTTTTTAGATCGCGACGTAAATGTTGATCTATCTGGAGGAGAGAAAAAAAGATCAGAACTGTTTCAATTGTCCTTAATGAAGCCATCTCTTGCCCTTCTTGATGAAATAGATTCAGGTTTAGATATTGATGCAATTAAATCTGTTGCAACATTAATCAATGAGAATAGAGATGAGAATACTTCATATATTCTTGTAACTCACTACAGCAGAATACTGAAATATCTTGATGTTGATCAAGTCCACATTGTTGTTAACGGAAAAATCGTTAAATCAGGTTCAAATGAATTGATTGAAGAAGTTGATTCTGGTGGATACACTCAATATCAGGAAGAAAATTGAATAAAAAAGAAACAAGAATAGAAAAAGACTCAATGGGTGAATTTGAAGTACCTATTGATGCAATGTATGGAGCTTCAACTGCAAGAGCAATTGAAAACTTTCCAATTTCAGATTTAAAATTCTCTAGATCATTTATTAGAGCGCTGGGCGAAATTAAAAAAGCTTGTGCTGTAGTAAATCAAAATAACCAATTATTAGATAAGAAAATTGCAACTTCAATTATTGACGGTGCTCAGGAAGTAATATCTGGCAATCACGACAAAGATTTTGCAGTCGATATTTTTCAGACAGGATCAGGTACTTCCACAAATATGAACGCAAACGAAATTATTGCAAAAATAGCATCTGATAAAACTGGTGAATCAATACATCCAAACGACCACGTTAACATGAGTCAATCATCAAATGATGTTATTCCAACAGCTACAAATGTAGCTGCTGTAATAGATGTTACTGAAGGGCTCATCCCTGAATTAAATAATCTTATTTCATTACTTAATGAAAAGGCAAAACAGTGGGAGAAAGTCTATAAAAACGGAAGAACTCATTTAATGGATGCTACACCTGTTAGTTTAGGCCAAGAATTTTCTGGATATGCTGACCTTATTAATGAAAGAATGGGGGACATTAAAGCCTCTTTAGACAATGTTCAGAAATTAGCAATTGGGGGGACCGCTGTCGGTACTGGAATAAACGCTCCTGATAATTTTGGGGCCGATGTTGCAAATGAACTTCAGTCATCAATTGGTATACCTTTTAAAGAAGTTGAAAATCATTTCACAAGACAAGGATCAAGAGAAGAAGTGGTTCATTTATCAAGTGCTTTGAAGGCACTTGCAGTATCGCTCTTTAAAATTGCAAATGATATTAGATGGATGGGTAGTGGACCAGTGTCTGGATTAGGAGATTTGAAGATTCCTGCTTTGCAACCAGGATCATCAATAATGCCAGGAAAAGTAAATCCTGTAATACCTGAAATGATGATGCAGGTATCAGCTCAAGTTATTGGAAACGATACAACCATTACGTTTTCATCAGCGAATGGCAATTTTGAGCTCAACACAATGCTTCCTGTAGTGGCTCACAATCTACTTGAAAGCATTGCTTTACTCACCACTGGAGTGAGTGTGTTTGGGGAAAAACTAATTAAAGACTTAGAAGCAAATACTGAAAAGCTAAATGAAGATACTCAAAAAAACTCAATCCTAGTTACAGCACTTGTACCAAAGCTTGGATATGACGCTGCTGCTGAAGTAGCTAAAGAAGCTATGGAAAATGGATTAACAATAAAAGATGTATTGCTTAGCAAGGAATTAATGTCAGAGGGTGATATTGATGATCTCTTGGATATAGAGAAGCTTATCTAGTGGTTAATAAAATCGCTATTGCTTCTGATCATGCAGGTTTTGAATTAAAACAATTACTAATAGAATCTTTATCTTCTGATCTTGAAATTGAGGACTTTGGAACTGATAGTTTGGAACCTTGTGATTTTCCAGACTATGCAACGAAAGTATCTGAATTTGTTTTGGATAATGAGGACACAAAGGGAGTCTTAATCTGTGGGACAGGTGTTGGCATGTCTATTGCAGCAAATAAAGTAAAAGGTATAAGAGCTTCTAATGTCACTAATGTAAAAACTGCTATTCAATCTGTTGAGCATAATGATGTAAATGTTCTATGTCTTGGTTCGGAAAATCTAGATATTGAGGCTGCAAAAGAAATAACTGAGTCATTTTTAAATTCCTCTTTTTTAAATGAGGAAAGATATATAAATAGAATAAATAAACTCAGCTAATTAAGGTATAAATTTGTTTTTACCTTCAAAAACCTTCGTCCCATTTATATAGCTATAGTATTTTCTACATTCACAGGCTAAATATTCTATATCTATTGGATTAAAACCACGTTTTGCTTCAGGCCAGTATGTTTTTTGTAGTTCAATCATTTTTTCACCAACTTCTTGGTGGGAACTTAAACCAAGATGATTTTGTAATCTATCTAGATAAGCAACAGCACCTATTCCTGTAGGAACCTCACTTTCAATTGGAATAATATCGGGTCTAAACCAAGCAATATCAATAACTGCCATGAAAATTGGAAAATCATTTTGCATTTGAAATTCTTTATTTATGTTGTTGGTTGCATTAATCACACTCTTGTTTGATGATTCAAGAATATTTAATAAAGAATCTTGCACCTTATAAAATAATTTAGTTGCAGCATCAATTCTTGAGTATTGTTTACCTCCCCATGTAACTGGTTCAACTGGATATGCAGTTTCATTACACCATGGATTAATACTTTCTAATTTATTTTTTAAGTTTTCAGGATTATTTAAATCATCGGACGTTAAAGTATCCAAAACTTCCTGCCTATTGCACCACCTTGCAAAAAATACAGCGTTAATTAGCTTTGATGGCTCTTCATTTAAATTACCCACAAATTTAATAATTGATTTACTAACTCGATCATCTTCTCTGAAGACATTCAAGAACCTTCCATTTTGAAAAATTTCATCTTTACTCCATGGGAAATCTTCACCATTTTCTCTTGAAATTCTTATATTTTCTCGTTCCTTACAGAAATCAAAAAAGCTTTCTACTGGATCTTCTATTTCAAGACCATCTAAAGCTGAGGCATACTTATTTTCTATCATCTTTATATTGATAACTGCCAAATTGCTTTTACCCAGTCATCTTGAATTTCATTTCTAGCAAATACAACAATACCTAATGCTCCATCTTCATAGACTTCTCTCATAGATGTACCAGTTGTATATACATCATCACAAATTAGTAATGGATCTGTATCCTTATTTGAACAGTAAGGTTTTAATGCTTTTTCAAACGGTATACCGCCACGTGGAATACCTTTGACATCTCTAAAAGTCATATTCTCACTAACTATTTTTGCCAATGCTTCGTAGTCATTTTCATCTAGTGCATCACATTCCACTTTCCATGTAAGTGGTAAGCCAGCATGAGAGATGAAATCTTCTTTAATAAATAAATTCATATTAACTTCCTTAATTTTAGTGGATTGAAACAAACAGTACCCAAACTAATATGATCGGCACCAATATTTTTGTAGTACTCTATATCTTTTACAGAATCAATACCTCCACCTGCAATAACTTCAATATCAGGATAAGAATCTTTAATGTGTTTAACAAACTTTGAAGTATATGGGATCAACTCTTTACCACTTAGCCCTCCTTTATCTATTGGCAATGTATTGCATGCATGAATCTGTTTGAATCTAAATTTGTTGATGTACTCATCCAATTCCTGAAAAGTAGTAAGTGGCGAAATTTTTCCTATGTACCAGTTTCTTGTATCTGGCTCAAAATCTTCAATTCCGTCAATGTAATGTGCGTCTATATTTGGACATGACATATTGACTTCAATATTGAAATCATTTGGTATTTTTTCCGCAAATAATCTCCAGTCATCTTTTTCTATTCCTGCAATAGAAAAGACTTCACCAGTCTTATGTTTAGGAAGCCCAATTGTTAAACCAGGATTTCTTAAACCAATTTTGTTAACCCATCCACGTTTTGTATATCGTAAAGTTTTAACTATTTGAACAATTCGACCTGTTCTTTTTTCAACGGTCCAACTACCAGATACTGAAATAGTATTTTTAGTCTTTATGTAGTTTCCAAAAGGTGCTGCAATAAATTTATTCATACTTCTAATTCATTTATTACCATTGAAGGATTATTTTTAATTGATCGTCCCATAACAATATATTTTGCTCCAAGCTCAATAGCTTTTTTAGGAGTAGTTATATTTTTTTGATCTCCACGTAAATCATTTTCTAATCTAATGCCTGGTGTAACAATTAAATCAAATAAATTTGTTGTATTAGCAATTTCAGATGCTGGACAAATTACGCCTTCTAAATTTGAGTCCTTTGCTATTTGAAACTCGTTTTCTACAATCTTGCTTGTACTTGAATCAACTGCTTTACTTGTTAGAGCACTACTGACTCCAAGAAGATTTAAATCTTTACTTTTTTTATTTACCGCTTCTGATAAGGCTTCTTGCCCAGATGATATATGTAAAGTTAAATAGTCTGCTCCAATATTTGATACTGAAGTAGCAGCTTGACCTACAGTATTTGGAATGTCATGTAGTTTTAAATCTAAGAATACAACCCACCCATTACTCTTAAGTTGTTCCACACATGAAGGGCCTTCGGAAGTAAAAAGTTCTAATCCAACTTTTACACCATAAATATGATCTTTTAAGATATCTAATTGCTTTTCAAATTCTTTTAGTGATTTTCCATCTAGTGCAAAGAAAATTGGTTTAACTGACATCTTGAATAACCTCCATATCTTCTAGTACTAAATTTTGATTCAAAAATGCTTGAATGAATGCATCAGCTTCTCTTACAGAAGAGACAACCGCTACACCAGTTTCATGAGATAATCGTCTAATTTTCCAACCATCTGTCAGTTCATTTGCATAAGTTGGTGTATTTATTACTAAAGATACCAATTTATCTTTAATTATTGTTAATGAAGTTTGTCCAGGATCATCTGCTTTACCGACAATTACAGAATCTATTCCATTAGTTTTAAGGAATTTCCCTGTTCCCTCAGTTGCGTATAACGTAAAACCAAGCTCAAGATATTTATTTATTGTCTTAATAAAGTTTGGCTTTTCATCATCACTCAAAGTTACAAAAACTCCTTTTTCTTTATCTTTGATATCGACACCTGCAGCTGCATATGCTTTATTTAATGCGGTTCCAAACTCTTTTCCAACCCCTAACACCTCTCCGGTTGCCTTCATTTCTGGACCTAACATTGTGTCTTCAGCTGGAAACCTGGACCAGGGAAATATAGCTTTTTTTATAGCAATTTTGTCAGTTGAACTACTTAAATATTCTGTTTTATTTTTTACTTCCTCAATTGAATAACCAAGCATCAATAATGTTCCTGCTTTAATAATTTGGTTACCTGTTACTTTTGCAACAAAGGGCATGGTTCTAGAAGCTCGAGGATTTGCTTCTAAAATAAACAACTCCTCATCTTTGATTGCAAATTGAATATTAAGCAGTCCCTTTACATTTAAACCTAAAGCAAGTTTTTTACTTTTCTCTTCGATCTCTCTCAAAATCTCATCATTAATACTAAAAGGTGGAATGACTGCAGTTGAATCACCACTATGTACACCAGCAGGTTCAAGATGTTCTAGAATTCCAGCAATATAAACTTCCTTACCATCAGAAATTAAATCAACATCAATTTCAATAGTGTCCGTTAAAAATTGATCAACCAAAAGGGGACCAGATTTAAATGGATTACCATCTTCATCTGCACTTGCTAATATATCAAGATAATTTTCTAGTTCTTCATTAGTTTGGACAACCCTCATTGCTCTTCCCCCTAAAACATAACTAGGCCTTAACAAGACTGGAAAACCTATTTCTTTTACAGCCTTAACTAACTCATTCTCATTTTTTGCAATTTTAGATTTTGGCTGTCTTATATCTTGTCCTAAACATAATTTTTGAAACAGATCTCTGTCTTCTGTTTTATCGATTACATCTAATGACGAACCAGCAATATTAAAGCCTTCTTTTGATATATTCTCTGCTAATTTCAATGGAGTTTGTCCTCCAAGTTGAATGATTACAGAATCTGGTTTTTCCCTGTTTAATACAGATTTGACTTCTCGCCATGTAAGGGGCTCAAAATAAAGTTTGTCTGCGGTATCGTAATCTGTTGAAACAGTTTCAGGGTTTGAGTTGATCATTATTGCTTCAAATCCATTCTCTTTTAACGAACTTATTCCATGGACACAGCAATAATCGAACTCAATTCCCTGGCCAATTCTATTTGGTCCCGATCCAATAACTACTACCTTCTTTTTCTCAGTAGTTATGTCATCATTACTTACACCATTAGTTGAATATAAATAAGGCGTTTTTGATTGAAACTCAGCTGAACACGTATCAACTAGCTTATAAACTCTGTTATTTTCTAATTCATTTTTAGACTCTTTATTATCAAGATCTTCTTCAGTCCATCCAAGCATCTTTAATACAGAGGAGGGTGTATTTATTGGATCCACATTAAAGCTTTTTTCAATTTCTTGTAAAAACCATATATCTACAGAAGATATTTTTGCTATGTCTTCAAGTGGCCAGTTCCTTCTAATTGCTTCAAGAATTGCAAATATTCTTCTGGGTCTGGGTGTTCTAATTTCATCTTGTAATATTTCTTTTGGCATTCCTATAAATCTATTATCTATATTTCTTATACCTGATTTTCCTATTTCAAGGGACCTTATTGCTTTAGTTAAGCTTTCAGTAAAAGTTGAAGCAATTGACATTACTTCACCAACGCTTTGCATTGATGTACCTAGAATATCGTCAGTTGAAGGAAATTTTGGGAAATCAAATCTTGGAATTTTTACTACCACATAATCTTGTACCGGCTCAAAACTTGCAGGCGTTGTTCCAGTAATATCATTTTCAAGTTCAGTTAAGTTATAACCTACTGCTAATAAAGCAGCGAACTTTGCTATTGGAAATCCAGTTGCTTTTGAAGCAAGAGCAGATGATCGTGAAACCCTCGGATTCATTTCAATTATTCTTCGATCACCATTTTTTGGATTCACAGCAAATTGTACATTGCTACCACCAGTTGCTATTCCAATTGTATCTAGACAAAGCAATGCCTCATCTCTCATAATTTGATACTCTTTATCAGATAAGGTTTGAATAGGGGCAACAGTAATTGAATCTCCGGTATGAATACCCATAGGATCAAAATTTTCTATTCCACAAACAATTACACCGTTACCATCACTATCTCTCATTACTTCTAGTTCGAACTCTTTCCATCCATATATTGATTCTTCAATTAAAACTTCCTGAGTAGGAGATGCATTAAACGCGTCATTTAGTTTTGATTGAAAATCTTCTTCATTATTTACAACGCTTGTACCACCTCCTCCAAGAATAAAAGAAGGTCTTAGCATTAATGGAAAACCTATTTCTGTGCTTGCATTCATTCCTTCTTCAAAAGTTTTAGCATAAGTGGCCTTAAGTGTTTTGATTCCAACACTGTCCATTGCTTCTTTGAATTTCCAACGGTTTTCTGCAATCTCTATAGCACTGGCAGAAGCTCCCAAAAGCACTACATTATTTTCTTTCAAAACATCATTTTGTTCGAGCTCCATGGATAAGTTAAGAGCAGTTTGTCCTCCAAGTGTTGGAAGCACTGCATCCGGTTTTTCTATTTCAATTATTCTTTTTAAATAATTAAAGGTCAAAGGCTCAATATATGTTGCATCCGCCATTTCTGGATCCGTCATGATAGTTGCAGGATTTGAATTTACGAGTATCACTCGATATCCATCTTTTTTAAGTGCTTTTGCTGCTTGAGATCCTGAGTAATCAAACTCACAAGCTTGACCAATGACAATTGGCCCTGATCCAATTATCAAAATGCTTTTGATATCTTTATTTTTTGGCATAATTATTCTCTATCATTTCAAAAAAAGGATTAAAAATTTGTAGGCCATCAGTTGTGCCAGGGCCAGATTCTGGGTGAAATTGAACAGAATAAGCCATAGAGTCCCAAAGACTAATTCCCTCGTTTGATCCATCATTCAAGTTTTTTGCAAAAACATTTATATTTCCAAAATTCTTATGTTTATAACTATCTCCAAATTCCTCAATAGAAAAACCATGATTTTGAGCAGTTATCAGGGCTTTTTTTACTCCATCTATTTCTACTGGATGATTTGAACCATGATGACCAAATTGCATTTTTTTAACTTTAAGACCACAAGCTAAACCAAGGATCTGATGACCAAGACAAATCCCAAATATTGGAAGTTTTCCAATGAGTTCTTTTATTGTATTTATCACTGTTAGCAATGATCTTGGATCTCCTGGTCCATTCGAAATTAAAAGGCCTCTTAAGTTCATCTTCAATATCTCATCTGACGTTGTTGTAGGTGAAATCATAACAACTTTGTAATCATGGTCCTCAAGTACATTTACAATGCTTTTTTTTGCTCCAAGATCCATGATGCCGATTTTTCCATCAGTAGATGTATCCCTATCTTCTTGATTGCCTGCTGTCATTGCTGAATTGTCGCCAAGAATATCTTTTGCTTTATGTAAAATGTCTTTTAAATCTTTAATATCAATATCTACGCCAAGTGCAAACATGCTCGAACCGTTATCTCGTAAATATTTTGTAATATTTCTAACATCAAACCCGCCACTGTAAGGTATGTCATATTCTTTTAGCCATGACGTTATTGATTTTTCAGATCTCCAAGAAGAAGGAAAGTCAGTAAAAGAATTTCCGATAGCTGCTTCAATTTTTGGCATGTTAGATTCAAAATCTCTTTGGGACATTCCATAGTTGCCCACGTGAGAAGAAGTGAAAGTAACTATTTGATTAATATATGACGGGTCACTTAATATTTCTACAAAACCTGTCATTGCTGTATTAAATATGAGCTCTCCAGTAGCAGGTTGAAATAATTCAGTTGTCCATCCTAAAAATTCATCACCATTTTGGTTAAGAAGTAAAGCCTTTTTATACATTTGATAGAACCCTTTGAATTTCAATATTTTCATTTTCAAATAATGAATTTTTATATTTTGATTTAGTGATAAATACTGATTTTGACTTCTTCCATGTGTTCACTATTTTTGGTATTTCGTATCCAAGTTCTTCAAGTATTGTCAAAGGATTTGTTACCAAAAATTTTAAAATTTGGTCTAATTCAAAAATATTTGAACTGTATATGAGAGGAAATGCTGATTCAAGTCCTACAACACCACGATTTGCATCTTTAAAAGGAACAGTTTTCGTTTCTAATTTATGGGGTGCATGATCCGTAGCAATCACATCTATTACTCCAGACTGTAAACCTTCAACCAGTCCTTCTCTATCTTTTTCAGTTCTGATGGGTGGGTACATTTTATAAAGTCCATTATTTGTATCCAAATTCTCATTATTAAGCAGTATGTGATGAGGTGTTACTTCAGCAGTGACAGGAAGACCTTCTTGTTTCGCTTTTTTGATAAGCTGTACGCTCTCGTAAGTTGATAGATGTTGTGCGTGATATCTTGTTCCATACTTTTCAGATAAATTTAAATCTCTTGCAAGAACTTCCAATTCCTCATCATTGTTTATTGGAATTAAGTCATTATCAGCATTTGGAGGAGCTATATCACCAGGTCTAGAGTGACAACTTTTTTCACAATGTTGAAAGATCGCACCGCCAAGCGCACTTATTATTTTAAATGCCTCATCAGCTAAGTTATCATCAATTAATGACTTTCCATCATCTGAAAAAATTGTGATACCGTTTTCAATGAATTCTTTATAATTTACTAGTTCCTTTCCGTCTAAATCTTTAGTTAATGCGCCGACACGATGTACCTTTGTTTTTAATTTTTTATCTATTTCCTCTGCAATCTTGAGATTTTTTATTGAATCAATTGGTATTTCTGAATTTGGCATTGCAAGTAAAGTTGAGAATCCACCATTAATTGCTGATTCATCTATGTCATTGTATGGAAATTTATCGGTATCAGGATATCTTGTATGTGTATGAAGATCTATAAATCCAGGAATTTCAATCATATTTCTCCTTTCACATATTTATATGCTGCAATTCTTGAAGGTATCGCATGTGAAAGTTGGTCGATATATTTTATTTTTGTATCTTCAATTGCATCTTCTGAAATCTCAATACCAATATTGATTGGCATTGGATGAAGAACAATTAAATCTTTTTGAGATTTATCTAAGATCTTTTTTGTAAGTTGATAATTCTTTATGTAATTATCGAAATTTATTTTTTCAATATCTAGCATTCTTTCTTTTTGTACTCTTAGAAGTTCTACCGAATTAGAATTTTCAAAAACTTCACCCCATGATTCATAGATTTCAAGACCATTTTTGTTGTCTGGAAGTAGCTTCTGATCTGTAAAGACACCAACTTTGTATCCTAGTAAATTTAAAAGCTGTCTTCCTGATTCAAATACCCTCGAATGTTTTACGTCACCCACGTAAGTCACCGGGGTAGATGTATCAGTGAGTTTATCAAAGGTATAAAGTGTTGAGATGTCAATTAGTGCTTGAGTCGGATGAGATTTGTTTCCAAATCCTCCACTAATAATTCCAATTTCCTTAAATTCTTTGTAGTCATTAATATTATTTTCTTTTGTCCTAAGTACTAATATTTCGATTCCCATAGAAATATATGTCTCTAATTCGTGTTGAAGCATTTCTCCTTTTTGTTTTGCTGATATAACATCTGACGATTCAAAAGTTTTTATTCCAAGTTTTTCAGCTGCAATAGCAAATGAAAGTCGTGTTCTTGTTGAAGGTTCGTCAAACTTTAAAAGAGCTAGAGTATCTAAATTTTTTGATTTAATTTTTAGAGATCTTGATTCTTCAATTAGATTTTCTAAATGATTTTTATTTACATCTTGAAAATCTAAAAGATGTCTCATTCTTACGTTACCTCGACCTTATCTTCACTATCTATTTCTTTCAAAAATACGGAAACATATTCATCTTGATTTGTTGGAATATTTTTACCTACAAATTTAGGGCTGATAGGAAGTTCTCTGTGTCCTCTGTCAATAAGGCATAAAAGAGAAATAGATTTTGGTCGACCAGAGTACATTACAGCTTCAATAGATGCCCTCAATGTTCTTCCGGTATAGATAACATCGTCAATCAATATTATGTCTCTATCTTCAGGTGATATTTCTAGAATATTTTTTTCGACATTTTTGTCCAAGTCATCTCTAAATGGTAAATAATCTACTTTGCCAATATCATGTTTAAAGTTTTCAGCTAATAAATTATTTGATATCCGTTGCGCTAAAAGGTCACCTCTTTTAGGAATGCCTAATAAATAAGGATTCAAGATATTTGATTCAATGATTTCTTTACTGAGTCGGAATAGAATTTTATCTATTGTCATTTTATCCTTTCAATGCTCACAGACATTGTTTAAAGCTATATTTATATTAGCAAATAAGATTTGTAATTATTATTATTTATCTATTTTCTCTAAAGAATGAAATTCCAATATTTTTGGGAGCTCCAGTTTTTCCACCTTTGTAAATTGTGAGCAAAACTAGAACTAGAATTGTTATGACATAAGGAGCAATCTTTACGATGTAAGGATTTAATTCAAAACCATATGTTTGCAATCTTGGAACTAAAGCTTCAAGAAAACCAAATAAAAGAGCACCTAGGGCAGTTCTATAAGGCTTCCATCCTCCAAAAATTACTAATGCCAGTGCTATCCAACCTCTACCGGCAGTCATATTATCAGTCCAATATGGTACGTAACTTAATGTTAAATAAACTCCTGAAAGTCCGGCGAATGCTCCACCAATACAAGTGGCAATAAACTGAGTCTTTGTAACATTAAGTCCCATTGAGTCAGCTGCTTTTGAATCTTCTCCAACAGCTTGAAATCTTGTACCAAACATTGTGTTCTTAAGTATGTAAGAAATTGTTATTGTAAATATAATTGCGAGATAAAAAATTATGTTTTGATTTAAAAAAACTTCTAAAACATTAGATGGATTCTCTATAGAGAAAATACTTTCAAGCTTTGTTTCAAGCTTTCTACCTACATAATTTTTCCCAAGCAATGAGGAAACAGCTAAACCAAGTATTGTTAATATTAAACCGGAAACTGTTTGATCTTGTTTTAAAATTACTGTCACAATTGCATGAATAGATGCAAAGATTGATGATGATAGAATTCCTACAACTATAGCGAGAAAAATATTGTTGGTATTTACCGCTGTCATAAATCCTGCAACTGCTCCTATTGATATCATTCCTTCAACTCCAAGATTAAGAATTCCAGATTTTTCTGTAATCAATTCTCCAAGCGAAGCTATAAATAAGAGTGTTGCAGCTTGTAATGTTGCATTTAACAATCCAAGAAATTGAATATCAACCATCATCAGCTCTTTTTAATTGATAATTGAAAAAAAACTGAATTACTAATGCACCAAATAGAGTAGAGACTTGAATTATATCCGCAATATATGTGCTTACACCTATTGTTTGAATAACAGAACCTCCAATGGATAATGCTCCAAATAGAGATCCAACCAAAAAAATACCGATAGGACGCATTCCAGTTATAGCGGCCACAATTATTGCTGTGTATCCAAATCCCTGTGAAATACCTGTAGAAACACGATGGGTTTGGCTTAATAATTCTATTCCACCAGCTAATCCTGCAAACCCACCTCCTATTAACATTGCAAAAAAAGCTTTTTGTTTAGCATTAATTCCTGCATAAATTGCAGTCATTTCTGATCCACCGGCAATCCTCATTTCGTACCCAAAAACAGAACTATTTTTAAGATAATGTGCAAAAGCAGTAAATAATATACAAATTAAGAATCCATAACTTAATTTGCCAAAAATAGTTGGCAAATATACTTCCTTTCCTACATAGGCTGCAGCTGGAAAATTTAATGACCCAGGGTCTTTCCACGGTCCATTTACGAGATATATTGTTAGACCTATAACGATATAGTTTGTCAATAAAGTTGTAATTATTTCATTAACCCCAAATAGCACCTTTGCAACAGCAGGAATTAAAATACAAACTGCACCTCCTACAAATGCAGAAACTAAAAGTAAAAAAATAAATGATGTTGAGCTGGTTAATTGAAAATTTATATAAATTAGATTTACACCAATAGCACCCATGAAGATTTGGCCTTCTGCACCAATATTCCAAAGCTTCACTGTATTTATTATTGCTATTCCTAATCCCGCGAGTATTAGAGGAGTAGCTTTATTTAAAGATGAGCTAAGGCTGTTGACACTTCCAATTGATAATTTAAACATAAGCGAAAAAGTATCAATAGGGCTCTTATCCTGAATTAACAAAATGACTGAACCAATTATTAGGGCAATTAAAAAACCTGCTAAAAAAGAATAAAAGGTAGAGAGTTCATTTACAACTTGGCGCTTTGATAATGTATATTTATTCACTAGCACCCGCCATAGCTAAACCAACATCATTAATATTTGCATCTGTGGTGTTGAAAGATTTTACAATTTTTCCTTCAAAGATAACTAATAATCGGTGAGATAACTTAAATAATTCATCTAGATCTTCAGAAATTAAAAAAATTGCCGAACCTTTATTTCTTTGGTCAATCAATAAATTATGAATTGCATCAACTGCATTTACATCTAGACCTCTTGTTGGTTGGGAGGCAATTATTACATCGGGATCTCCAACTAATTCTCTACCCATCAACAACTTCTGCATATTTCCTCCAGATAATGTAGAAATTTCAGCTTTTGGATTAGGAGCTTTTATTGAAAATTGTTTTATTAAGCTTTCCAGAAAATTTGATGTTTTGTTTTTTGATAAATGTGGACCAAGTTTTGTATGAAAATAATCTCTAACTATTGAATTATCTATCACTGAAACACCAGGAGCTAGTCCAACCCCAAGTCTATTTTCAGGAATATAGGATAAATTAAGCTTCTTTCTAGACCTCACTCCTTTATTAGAAACATCTTTATTATTAATAATTATTTTTCCTTCAAATATTTTTTCAATTCCTGAGATAATATTTGCAAGCTCCACTTGACCATTTCCTGACACCCCAGCTAAACCTAAAATTTCTCCTGATTTTACATGGAAATTAATCTCTTCTAGTTTTTTTATATTGCTAACTTCATCTATAAAATTTATATTCTCAACATTTAATTTAATTTGTCCAATTTTATTATCTTTATCAACAGTAGATGTTTTTACAGTGCCCATCATCAGTTCAATAAGCTGATTATCTGTCACATCTTTTGTTGCCAAATCTTTAGCAACCATCTTTCCATTTTTCATAACTGAAACAATTTCAGTGAATTCTTTGATTTCCTTTAATTTATGAGTAATCAACACAATCGTTTTCATATCTTCTTGTGCTAAAGTCACAAGAGAATTTTTAAGTTGAGAAGTTTCCTGAGGAGTAAGAACAGCTGTAGGTTCATCAAGGAGCATTATGTTGCTGTCATTAAAAATTAATTTCATTATTTCAATTTTTTGTTTTTCTCCTACCGACAAATCTGAAATTATTTCATTTTCATTTACGTTCAGGGCAAAAATTTCAGAATATTTTTTAAAAGATTTTAAGAAATTATCTTTGTAAATATTTGATTTAGAAAGGGTTAAATTATCTTTAATACTGAAGCTCTCAACTAATCGAAACTCTTGATGAACCATTCCGATTCCTAGTTGGGATGCAATATCGGGACTTAAGATTTTTTCTTTTTGGCCATCAAGATAGATTGATCCTTTTTCAGGTTGGTATATACCAGACAATACATTCATAAGAGATGATTTTCCAGCTCCATTTTCACCAAGCAACCCATGGATTTTGCCTTTATATAAGTTAAAATTTACGTCATCTAAAGCTTTTATTTTTCCAAAAGTTTTGGTTACATTCCTGGTTTCTAAAAATTTATTACTCATAAAAAAAATTACAGCACCTCAATTAAGAGGTGCTGTAATATAAACATTTAATCTAATGTACCTACAACGTTGTCAACAAAGTAGAACATGCCCAACAAGTCACCATCACTTGAACCTTCGAAAATTTCAAAAGTTCCGTCAATAATTTCTTGTTTTCTGTCCTCGATGAGTGTCTTTATATCACTCGATACGTCATCAGATACTTCAAATAAATCAACAACATTATCAGACATCCCTGTCCAATATGGAGTTGTTGTAAATTCGTCGTTAACTACTGCGTTTACCATTTCAGTATAAAGTGGTCCCCAGTTCCATACTGGTGCAGTAACAAATGCATTTGGAGCTGCTTCTTGACCATAACCTGTGTGGTAGCCAATCCACTTAGCTCCAGCGGCCTCTGCGGCAATTCCTGTAGATGCAGAATCTTGATGTTGCGTAAGAACATCAGCCCCAGCTTCTAAGAGAGCGTTTGCAGCTTGTGTTTCTTCCTCTGGACCAAACCATGTATTTGTCCATACAACTTCAACAGTTGCATTAGGATTTACTTCTTTCACACCATTTGCAAAAGCATTTATTCCTCTAATAACTTCTGGTATTGGAAATGCAGCTACATAGCCAATCTTATTTGATTCAGTTAGTGAACCAGCTGCCAAGCCTGACAAATATCTTGCTTCATATATTTTTCCAAAATAATTTGTATAGTTTGAGTCATTAGATTTATATCCAGAACAGTGAAGGAACGTAACATCAGGATATTCCAATGCCATTTCCTCCATGATATCTAGATAGCCGAAAGTTGTTCCAAAGATTATATTGTAGCCTTGCTCAATATATGCTTCTGCAACTGTTCTAAATTCTGTTGCATCTGGGGGAACATCTTCTGTGAAAGCTGTCTCTATCCCGGTCTCTTCGACAAGATATTGACGTCCTTCGTCATGTGCCTGTGTCCATCCTCCGTCATTTGCGGATCCTAGATAAACAAAAGCAGCTTTGTAATCATCTACGTCTGCGGCTCCACCGCAGGCCATAGTAAGAATACTGATAATTATTAGGCCTACTGCCCAACTTCTGCGCATCCTTACCTCCTTTTCATATTTTCAAGTATAGACACTGAGTTATTTAGAACATTTCATTTAGTTTTATTTTTTTATGAGATAAAAGAACTCCATGGTAAAAAATTTTGATAGAATTAGCACTTACTATTATGGAAAAACTTTTTTATACCTGGGATGAACAATTTGATGACACAAACAAAATGTGTGATCAGTTGGAGGCTGATCAATTTATACCTGATGTTGTTGTTGGTATCAGTCGAGGTGGGTTAATTCCTGGTGTTATGATTTCACACAAATTAGAAATTCCATTTAAGCCAGTTCACGCCTCAACAAGAGACTTCCCTCATTGGGAAAACTATCTTCCAAAACCTAAAGATGAAAAAATCTTAATTGTCGATGACATATGTGATAGTGGTGAGACATTTGTAAGGCTATCAGAATATATAAGAGACAATATAAATTTTGAGTGTGATGTTAGATTTGCTTCACTATGGTGGAACAACGAATGTGAATTCAAACCACATTATTTTATACGTGATCTAGCAAAAGATACAGCGGACGTTTGGATTGATTTCCCACACGAGTCCTGGTGGGAAGAAAAAGCTAAGTAATTAGTTTTTTTGCATATTCTTTAATTGTTTTGAGCATACTATAAGCACCGTTTCTTCGAGCAGGGCTTAAAATCACACCTAATTCAAACTCTTCCATTAAATCTATTTCATTTGAAACGATATCTTCAGCCTTTTCGTCTGAATAAATAGATGCAATCAAAGTAACTAATCCTTTTGCAATGAGAGCATCTGAATCACTATTAAAGAAAAGTTTTTCATCTTTTTCTTCAGGGACAAGCCAAACTTGACTTTGACAACCATTTACTTTGAAATTATCTAATCTTAATTCTGAAGGAAATGAGTCATTTTCTTTAGCTTTCTCAATTAAATATTGATACTTCTCCTGATCGTTAGGGAATATTTCAAGTATTTTTTTGTACTCATCGACTTTTTCTCTTATAGACATTTTTATCTCAGCATTTCGACACTTGATATAAGTGCTGACTTTAATGTATCAATATCTTCTTTATCGTTATAAATGTAAGCTGTCGATCTAATTGTTGCATCTATACCTAATTTTCTATGAAATGGTTGTACACAATGATGACCTGCTCTTACAGCGACCCCATGTGTATCCAGCATTAAAGAAAGATCTGCCGCATGAACACCATCTACATACATCCCGAAAGTACATCCTGCAATAGTTTCTTGAGAATGGATGACATTTACTCCATCAATATCTAAAAGAACTTTCCTTCCATATTCACGCAATTCATCTGAGTGTTTTTCAACTTCAGACATCCCAAGATCTTGTAAATAATCTACGGCTGCTCCAAGACCAATTGCTTCAACATAAGGGGGAGTACCTGCCTCGAATTTATGAGGAACTGGTGCCCAAGTCGCTTTATCATAATGAACTTCCTCAATCATATCGCCGCCACCGTAAACAGGGTCAAGAGAATTTAGAAGTTCTTTTTTACCCCAAACTACACCTATACCAGTTGGACCCAACATCTTATGTCCAGAGAATACCAGGAAATCAATTCCCAAATCCTGGACATCAACTTTTCTATGAGGAACCAATTGTGCACCATCAATAATTAATAACGCTTCAGAATTTGCTCTTACTAGATTATTTATCTCTTTAATATCAGGAAGCATTCCCGATAGGTTTGATTCACCGACAATTGAAACGACTTTTGTTTTTGAAGAAAGTTTGGAGGATAAATCATCAAGATCTAGAGAAAAGTCTTCATTAACTTTTACATACTTAATGCTTAATTTATATTTTTCAGCCACCATTTGCCAAGGAATAATATTCGCATGATGTTCAATTTCTGACAAAATAATTTCATCACCTTCACTCATAAACTTATTTGCTATTGAGTTAGCTAAGAAATTGAGAGCTTCGGTTGTGCCTTTTGTAAAAATTATCTCATCCGATTGAGATGCATTTAAAAAAGATTGAAATTTAGATCGTACAGACTCATATTCTTGAGTCGTTTCAGCTGAAAGAACATAAGTTCCTCTGTGAACATTTGCATTATTAAATTTATAGATCTCCGTCATTTTATCAATCACGGAGTTTGGTTTTTGTGAGGTTGCTCCTGAATCCAAGTAAGTTAACTTGTTACCATTGATATCTCTTTCAAATATTGGAAAATCTTTTTTGATATTTTTAAATTTGCTCATTGGTAAGATTCGTACCCTTCTTTTTCTAGCTTATCAGATAACTCTGTGCCACCAGTTTCTACAATATTTCCATCTACAAATACATGAACATAATCTGGTTTAACATATTCCAATAATCTCTGGTAATGAGTTACTACAAGGTAACCACGATCTGGCGTTCTTAAATTACTAATTCCTTCTCCTACAATTCTTAAACCATCAACATCAAGCCCTGAATCAGTTTCATCTAAAATTGCAAGTTTAGGGTTTAAAACTGCAAGTTGTAAAATCTCATTTCTTTTTCGTTCTCCACCTGAGAAACCATCATTTAAATATCTATCAACAAAATCTGGTGAAAGACCCAAGTCTTTCATTGCTTCTGCAACTTTTAGTCTAAGTTCCACAGTGGTGTATTCAGTTTCTTCGATATTAGTAAGAGCAGTTTTGAGCATATTTACAATTGTCACACCAGGTATTGACTCTGGATACTGAAAAGCAAGAAACATACCTTTCTTTGCACGATTATCTACTGGTTCTTCTGTGATATCTTCTCCACTAAATGTAATTTTTCCCTCTGTAATTTCATAAACTGGATTACCCATCAAGACATTTGCAAGTGTTGATTTCCCAGAACCATTAGGTCCCATAATTGCATGAACTTCCCCTGGGTTTATTTCTAAGTTGACTCCCTTAATGATTGGAGTTGATTCTACAGATGCATGTAAATTTTCAATTTCTAACACATATCCATATTAATTCTATTAAAAAACAAATGACATTTGATTAGTCAAATTTGAAAACAAAATTAGAATAAAGTAATGCAATTTAGTCTTACAGATTTACAAAACGAAATTAAAGAAAATGCTACGAAGTTATTATCTGAAAAAGTAGATTTACTTGAACTGATTAAGAAGTTTGATGACAATACAAGAATTGATACTGAATTATGGCAGCTTATTAATGAGCAAGGTTGGTTAGGCCTTGATGTACCTGAACAAGATGGCGGGTTAGGATTTTCACAAATCGACTCTTCAATTCTGTCTGAAGTATTTGGTTACTATATGCCCATAGTTCCATTTTTTAGTTCCGGAGTAGTTTTCAAACAGCTTTTACTTCATTCCGAAGATGATTTAAAAACTAAATTTCTACAAGATATAATAACTGGATCAAAAATTGGAACTTATGCTATTTATGAAAATGATAAGTATGAAATTAATGAACAAAATATTGAGACTACATTCGAAACAAGTGAGAAGGGTTATTTGTTGAATGGAAATAAAAGCTACGTTATGTTTGGCGACTCATCAGATTTAATTGCTGTTCTTGCAAAAGGGACTGATGGATTTAAATTTTTGTTAGTTGAAAAAGAAACTCCTGGTATTTCAATAAAAGAGACAACTTCTTTGGACCAATCGAGACCAATGACAGAAATCAATTTTCAAGATGTAGAAATAAGTAAAGATAATTTTATGTTTGAAATTACTGAAGACAATAATTTATGGAATAAAGTAAAACATATCTCCCTATCATTTCTATCAATGGAACAAGTTGGTGGCGCTCAAGCATGCTTGGATATGTCTACAGAATATGCAAAAGAAAGAATACAGTTTGGAAGACCAATTGGATCGTTTCAGGCTATTCAACATATGTGTGCCGATATGGTTTTACAGATTGAAAGTGCAAAATCCATAGCTTACAGTTCTGTGAGAGTGGATATTGATGACCCAATAGAACTTGAGATGAGCTCCTCGATGGCTAAAGCATATTGCTCTGAAGTTTTTAATAAAGTTGCAGGCGATACAATTCAAGTTCATGGTGGTATTGGATTCACTTGGGAACATCCTGCACATCTATACTTTAAAAAGGCAAAGTCGGACTCCTTAATTTTTGGCACTTCTAAATCTGCCAGAAATGATGTTGCTCGACTTCTTAGTTTATAAAATTGCCAAGACTTTCAAAATTTGAGAATTATAGATTTATTGGTTATCGCAAAAATATGAAAGTTTACGATTGCGACAATGAAGATCATTTTAAAATTCTTCAGTCACTTGAAGAAGAAAAACAGTTGGTCCAGAATAATCAATTGCAATCATTTGCTCCTGATTCTCTCGAGGAAGCAATGAATAGAAGCTATAAACCTTTTAAATAACTTCCCAAGTAATCGTTTTCGATCCGTTTTGTTTAATTAATCCTTGAGACTCTATATATTTCAGATGAGCCATTGTTTCTTGAAAAGCCATACGTAAATTCCAAGAATCAAGTGGTCTTGAAAACAAACTTTGGGTTACTTCCCATCCTGTTAAATCCCCATTTGATAAAATATCAATGATCTTTTTTGATCTTTTCTCATGATGTAAAAGAATTTGCTCAATTCTATTTTGAGGGCTGTCAATTACTTCAAAATGCCCAGGAGCAATTTTTTCATGATCAATACTGTTTACTTTTTCTAAAGAATTTACATAGTTAGACAACATATCTGTATCTTCGTCATGAAAAGGGATAAATGGAGTTATTCGTGGAAGAATATGGTCACCAGAAAAAATAATTTTACTTGAGGTATCAAGCAATGAAATTTCTGATATGTCATGACCAGGTGTAAATATAACTTGTAAATCCCGATCTATATTTTTAATTTTTCCTTCATCAAATAGTATTTCTGGGTGAGTAATTTTTCCAGTTGTAGTTGGAGTAGTTATAGAGTTCATGTCGTCTAAAAACTCTTTTGGTGCTCCTTGTTTTTTTGCATATTCTTCTATTGCTTTGAAACGAGATGACCAGTCATTGTAACGTGGAATAAAATCGGGTGCGTTTTTATATAGGCCGAATTTTATTCCTTCATTTCTTAAAACAGTTGAAAGCCCGACATGATCAGAATGTAAATGTGTTCCGATTAGTAATTTAATATCTGAAAGCTGTATGTTTAGATTGTTTAAATTCATTTTTAGATCTTCAAAATATTCATCTCCATTTACACCACAGTCAATCATGATGTAGCCATCATCATCCTCAATAAGATAAATATTTACAAACCCGGGTGGACTCCAGGGGAGTTTTAATGGAAAATGTAAAATTCCATGACCAAGATTAAAGTTCTTCAACTTAATTAGTCATGACCCAAACACCAAATGCAACAACAATTACAATTGCGGTAACTAAAGAAGCAATTATAAGATGTCTTGTTTGCATAGCAATATTGTATCTGATTAATGAGTTATCCTGAGTTGGATGTAAGCATCTTTTCCATTAGATTTAATAGTGACAATAACTTTGACCAATACATACAGGGAACCCCTTAATGTATTGCAGTTATTATCTCGATTTGATAGCGACCCTATCTTGAAAGAGGTAATTTGAAAAAATTAACAATTATTGGCGGTGGCCCAGCTGGTTATGCCGCAGCATTATATGCTCACAACTTTGATCTAGAAATTACCTTAATTGAATCCGATGTTTTAGGGGGAACTTGTTTAAATCGTGGCTGTATTCCTGCAAAATATTGGCTTCATGTTGCTGAGTTAAATCATGAAATATCCAACTCTAGCAACTATGGAATAAATATTGAGAATAAAACAATTGATTGGAAAAAAACCTCGTTAAAAAGAATTGAGGTAATTGATAAACTAGTTTCTGGAATTAAGACACTTTTAAACGGTAAAAAAGTAAAAGTTATTGAAGGCTGGGGCTCTATTGAAAATAAAAATACCGTCTTAGTAAATAAATCTGATGGCTCAACTGAAAAAGTAGAAAGTGATTATATCTTGCTTGCTACAGGTTCAAAACCAAGAGAGCTGCCCGATATTAAAATTGATGAAAACTTTATAGTTACATCTGACAGTGCTCTTAATTGGGATGAGCCACCCAAAAGAGTTTGTATTGTTGGAGCCGGTGCAATTGGTTGTGAATTTGCAAGCTTGCTTAATGATCTTGGTTCAGAAGTTACCGTTGTAGAGATTGCCAAAGAGATCCTTCCAGGATTAGATAAAAGAACATCTGGTGAGTTAAGAAAACAGCTTTCAAAACGAGGAGTTGAATTTAAATTAAATACTTCAATTGAAAAGATTGATGACAAACAAGTTAGTTTTTCAGATAACGAAACTAAAGAATATGATTCTGTTTTGGTTGCTATTGGTAGATCACCATTGACTGAAAATATTGGATTGGACAACGTAAATATTGTTACTGAAAATGGTTTTATAAATGTTGACCTAGAAACGTTTCAAACCTCAGAAGAAAATATTTTTGCTTTAGGAGATATTGTCGCTAATACACCTCAATTAGCTCACGCAGCATTTGCAGAGTCAATTTCTGCAGTCACATTTATTGCAACTGGTGACAAGAAGCCACTTGATTACAACGCTATTCCATATGTTGTTTATACAAGGCCGGAACTGGCAGAGGTTGGTTTAAATGCCGAAAAAGCAAAGTTAAATGATATCGAAATTGATCAATCACAACATAGCTTTGCTGGCATCGGTAGAGCAATGATTACTGAGCAAAATCAAGGACTAGTAAAAGTTTATTCAGAAAAAAAAGGCCCAATAGTTGGAGCAAGTATATGTGGTCCTTCAGCTGGAGAAATGATACATGAAATAATGTATATGGTTGGCTGGGAAGCTTTGCCAGAAGAGGCAGCAGAATTTATTCATGCACATCCAACATTAAGCGAGGCAGTTGGCGAATCGTTACTTGGCTTAACTGGGAAAGGATTACATTAATGCAAATTGAAAAGATTGTTAGAAAAGGATATTCATCAGAACTTACTAATGAGCAGTTGTGGGAAATTTATAAGTCTATGAAAACTCAGAGACTTCTTGAAGACAGATTATTAAAAATGTATAAAGGGGGACAACTAAGTGGAGCTGTATATCCAGGAATAGGACAAGAAGCCTCGATGGCTGGTATTGGTGCTGGAATGGATGACAAAGATATTTTTGGCGGCACTCATAGAGATCTTGGAGTTCAATTAATGAAAGGGGTAACACTAAAAGAAGTTGCACTTAATTTTTTTGGAAAAAAAGACGGACCTTCAAAAGGACGAGATGGTAATAGTCACTTTGGTGTAGTTGACAAGGGGACCTTGATGGTTGTATCCCCATTACCTGACTCAGCACCAGTTGCAGTTGGTTGGGCGCTTGCATCACAACAACAGGGAAGTGGAGTGGTTGCTATAGCTAATTGTGGAGAAGGTGCAACTGCGACAGGCACATGGCATGAAAGTGTAAACATGGCTGGAGTATTAAATTTACCAGTTGTCTTTACAGTTCAAAATAACCAATTTGCCTATTCATCACCCAATGAAACTGAGTTTGGGACACCAAATGTTGCAGATAGAGGAGCAGGTTATGGTATTCCGTCACTAATTATTGATGGTAATGATATCTATGACGTTATCGATTCAATCCATGAAGCATGTGAAAATGCTAGAAAAGGTAAAGGTCCAACTTTAATCGAATTAGTTACTTTTAGACATTATGGACACGCTGGTCATGATCCTGCAGATTATGTTGAAGATGAAGTAAGAGATTTCTGGATGAAAAGAGATCCGATTGCAAGATTTGAAGACTCCCTTTTAACTGAGGGATTATTTAGTGAGGATGATTTTATTCAATTAGAAAGTAATTTAGAAACTGAAATAAAGGAAACTCTTGAGTGGGCTAAAACCCAAGAGGAGCCAGATCCAAAAGATGAATTAAATGATATGTTCGCTAAGAGAACTATCCCTGTAATTGAAAATACAGAAAATAATTTACAAACAATGAACTTTATAGAAGCCATAAATAATGGACTAGATGAATTGATGAAAAATGATGAAGGTGTTTTCATTATGGGAGAAGATGTAGGTGTTTTTGAAGGGGCTTTCAAAGCAACAAAAGGGCTTTTTGAAAAATATGGTCCATTTAGAGTTATAGATACAGCAATTTCAGAAGGTGGATTTACAGGTGCAGCAGTGGGAGCTGCATTAGCTGGCCAAAAACCAATTGTTGAATTACAATTTTATGATTTTGTTTACCCTGCGCTTGATCAATTAACTACTGAAGCAGCAAAATATCATTGGAAAGCTGGCAAAGCTGTTCCAATGGTTGTGAGAGGTCCAACTGGTGCTGGTACACGTTCGGGACCTTTTCATTCAATTAGCCCAGAGTCATTACTTGCACACCATCCGGGTATAAAAGTTGTTGCTCCATCAAACCCATATGATGCAAAAGGGCTACTTGTTGCAGCTGTTAATGATCCAAATCCTGTCATGTATCTTGAACATAAAAAACTTTATAGAAAACCAGACCTAAAAATGGATGTTCCAATTGGGCTATATGAAGTCGAAATTGGTAAAGGTAGAGTAGTCAAAGAAGGATCGGATATAACAATTGTTACCTGGTCAGGAATGGTTTCTGTTGCTGAAGAAGCAGCAAACATTCTTGAAAAAGAAGATATTTCAGTTGAAATTGTGGACATTAGAACAATTGTCCCATTAGATGAAGAAATTATATTGAAATCTGTAGCAAAGACATCAAATGTTTGTATTTTACAAGAAGACGTCCCTTTCTCATCGGTAGCTTCAGAAATATCATCTCTAATTGCTGAGAAAGGATTTTGGGATCTAGACAATCCAATTATAAAAATAACATCACCAAATACACATATACCTTTCGCGCCAGTACTTGAAGATGCATTTATTCCAAGCGCTCAAAAAGTTGTAAATGCCATAAAAGAATTACAATAAAATTATGAGTGAACGCATCACAATGCCACAACTAGGAGAAACTGTTACTGAGGGAACTATTCTGCGCTGGCTTGTAAAAGTTGGTGATGAAATTAAAGAAGACGATCCAATCTTAGAGATTTCAACAGACAAAGTTGATACTGAAGTACCAAGTCCTTTTAGTGGAACTGTTTCTTCTTTATTAGTAGAAGAGGGTGAGACAGTTGAAGTGGGGTCTCCATTATTAGTGTTAGACGGTACTTCTACTGAAAACTTAAATGCTGAAGCAACTGAATCAGTAGAACAAGAAGTCAAAATAGAAAAAATAGAAGAACCTGCTCAAGAAATTTTTGAAAACGAACAAACTGTAACTGAAACCAAAAATATACAAAGTACTCAAGCCTTAGGCAAAGTCTCACCTGTCGTAAGAAAACTTGCTTCAGAAAATAATATAGATCTACTTCAAGTTACTGGCACAGGAAAAGATGGTCGAGTTACAAGAAAAGATATAGATAAGTATTTAAATAATGGTCACCAAAAACCGAAGGAAGTTACTGATAATAATAAGTCAACAAATACAGGTGAAATACCTAGATTACGTAAGAAAATTGCTGAAAACATGATTCACTCAAAGCAAACTTCTGCGCATGTAATGACTTCAGTTGAAGTTGATTTTGAAAACGTAGAGAATTTAAGAAGTAAAGTTAAAGATAATTTTAAAAATGAAAACAATTTTTCACTTACATATCTTCCATTTATTGCAAAAGCTGTAGTAAGTGCCTTACGCGAATTTCCTGTTGTTAATAGCTCTTTTGATATAGATAAAAATGTTCATTTGATTCATGAGAATATTCAATTGGGTATTGCAGTCGACATAAACCAAAATGGATTACTTGTTGGAACAATAAAGGAGGCTGATTCTTATAATCTTACAGGCACTGCTAGAAAGATATCTGAGATTTCAACTCTTCTTAGAGATGGAAGTTACAATCTAGATGATGTGTCGGGAAGTACATTTACGATATCAAACAATGGCTCTTTCAATTCATTTTTAACATCACCAATAATCAATCAACCAAACGTTGCTATTCTTTCAACAGAATCAGTGAAAAAGCGCCCAGTTGTGATTGAGATGGAAGATGGATCAGATTCAATTTCAATTAGGCATATTGGGATACTGAGTTTGACATGGGATCATAGAGTTTTTGATGGTTCTACTGCTCTGTTATTTTTAAATTCAATTAAAACAAGAATTGAAAGTACCGATTGGTCTCAGGAAATATCTTGAGAGAATTAAATATTAGATGGCTGGGAAAACTTCCATATAAAGAAGCAATTGACCTTCAAAAAGGACTACATTCATCAGTAAGTTCTGAGAAATCTAATTACGATTACTTGCTTTTACTAGAACACAACAATGTAATCACTATTGGAAGATCAGGTGATAAGAATAATCTTTTAGTTACCGAAGATACATTAAATAAAAATAATATTGAATTTTATGAAACCGATAGAGGTGGTGACATTACTTTTCATGGTGATGGACAATTAATTGGGTATCCAATAATTAGATTAGATGATCCAAAAAAAGTAATTCCGTTTGTTAGAAAAATTGAGAAAGTCATAATCGATACATTGTCAACATTTTCAATTTCTGCTTTCTCAAAACATGACGATACAGGCGTTTGGACAAATGAAGGAAAAATAGCGTCAATTGGAATTAAGGTTAGCAAATGGACTACATTCCATGGCTTTTCATTAAATATTACAGATAATACGAAAGGTTACGATTTCATAAATCCCTGTGGAGACAGTGAAGAAAGAATTGTCGCAATTCAAAATTATGACAAGAATATTTCATTTAAAGAAGTAACCGATGTAATTTCAAAAAAATTTTCAGAAATATTTGAGTATAAAAAAGTTGATGAACAATTTTCACAATTTACACCACGACAACTAAAGAAAAAGAAGGAATTTGACATTGATCAATTAGTTGAAAAAGGTGTATTTAATTCTTCTAAGAATGCAATTCCAGTTTCCTTTAAGTCAAGTATTAAAAACGAACCCGAGAGGCCTGAATGGATGAAGGTGAAAGCAAACTTAGGAAAAGATTATCTATCACTCAAAAGTTTGATTAAAGAAAAACGATTGAATACAGTTTGTGAAGAAGCCTCATGTCCAAATATATACGAATGTTGGTCCATGGGCACTGCAACATTTATGATTATGGGTGAAACATGTACAAGAGCCTGTGGATTTTGTGATGTAAATACTGGTAAACCCACAGATCTTGATATGGATGAGCCGTATAGAGTTGCTGAAAGTGTAAAAATTATGGAGCTTACTCATGCAGTAATTACCTCAGTAAATAGGGATGACCTTCAAGACGGTGGATCAAATTTCTTTGCAAAAACAATAGATGAAGTAAAGTTAATGAATCCTCAAACTTCAGTTGAAGTATTAATACCAGACTTTAAAGGAGACAGAGGAGCGATAGAGAACATAATTAATGCTAACCCAGAAGTATTAAACCATAATCTTGAGACGGTCCCAAGATTACAAAGAGAAATAAGAACTGCAGCTTCATATGGACGATCACTCTCTTTGCTTCAATATGCAAAAGATTCTCACTTTCTTGGCAAGACGAAAACAGGCTTAATTGTAGGAATGGGTGAAGAATTTGAGGAAGTTGTTGCAGTTTTAAAAGATTTATCTCAAATTGACATTGATATTGTAACAATCGGCCAGTACTTAAGACCTACACAAAGGCACAGACCTATCCACAGATATGCACCTAAAGAAGAATTTGAAGAATACAAAATTATTGGTCAAGAGCTAGGGATTCCACATATTGAATCTGGTCCACTTGTAAGATCTTCATATCACGCAAAAGATTCCTTTGCCTCTATTTAATTAATAAATATACTTAAAGCAATGTTTGACAATGTAACAAAGTCTGTGAGAGTCCTTTCTGCTGCAGCAGTAGAAAAAGCAAATTCAGGTCATCCCGGTATGCCGTTAGGAATGGCTGATGTTGGTGTTGCAATTTATAAAAATGCATTAAAAGCTTCAAACAAAAATCCAGATTGGATAAATAGAGATAGATTTGTATTAAGTGCAGGACATGGTTCTATGCTTTTATATAGCCTTCTACACTTCAATGGTTTTGATATTTCAATGGATGACATAAAAAATTTTCGCCAACTAGGATCTGTCACTGCAGGACATCCTGAAAAAGATTTTCAACTTGGTATTGACACCACGACAGGCCCACTTGGTCAAGGCTTTGCAAATGGTGTTGGCTTAGCGGTAGCTGAAAGATACCTTTCTAGTGTTCTTGGAGAAGATATTATCGATCATTATATTTATGGAATTATCTCCGATGGTGATTTGATGGAGGGAATATCTACAGAAGCTGCAGAGCTTGCAGGCCTATGGAAACTTGGAAAAATAATTTATTTTTTTGATGATAACAATATTTCCATAGATGGAAACGTAACGAAAGTTTCAATTACAAATCAAAAAAACAAGTTTTTGTCCATGGGCTGGGACGTTCTCGAAATAGATGGACATCAAGAATCAGAAATAATTGATGCAATTAAACATGCACAAAAGATCACTGACAAGCCATCATTAATTATTGCAAAATCAACGATTGGAAAATACTCACCCAATAAAGCAAATTCTAGTGGTGTTCATGGCTCTCCTTTAGGGGAGGAGGAATTTGAACTATTTTTAGAAAATATTGGTCATTCTGGTGATCCATTTGCTCATAGCTCAGATATATACGATTACTTCAACAATGAAAGAGAAAGAGATAATAAGACATTTCAGGAATGGAAAGTAAATTTAGACAAAAAAATAAGCGATGATGAAAATTTTAAAATTCTGTGGGAGGAGTTTAATAATATTGATTTTCAATCTCTATCACTTGAATGGTCTGACGATCAAGCTTCACGAGTGGTTGGCGGAAAAATTTTAAATGAAATAGGCAAATCAAATAAATTTATCATTGGTGGGTCAGCTGATCTTGCAGCTTCAACAAAGCAAATTGTAAGTGATAAAGTTTTTGGATCTGAAAATTATAGTGGAAATACTATTGAGTTTGGTATAAGAGAACATGCCATGGGTGGAATCGTTAATGGTATTGCTTTACATAGCAACTTGATGCCCTATGGATCTACATTTTTAGTATTTTCAGATTACATGAGACCGAGCATAAGACTTGCTTCATTGATGAAGACAAATTCTGTATTTATATTTACACACGATTCAATCTTTTTAGGTGAAGATGGCCCAACACACCAACCAATAGAACATCTTATGTCTTTAAGGCTCATTCCAGGCCTCGAGGTGATTAGACCAGCAAACAATAATGAGATTCTTTATGCGTATAGATTTGCTTTTGAAAATAAAAATAATCCAACTGTAATTGTTCTTTCAAGACAAGATATGAAATATTTAGAAAACAACTTACAATACGAAGAGTTTATTAAGGGAGCATATGAGTTTTCTCCAGGTAAAGATATCACTATATTTGCAACAGGATCTGAATTAGAAATTGCTAAAGAGGTCAGTAATATCCTTGATGATTTATCAATTCAGATTATCAGCGTGCCAATACTCGATAAATTAGATAATGAGACTTTAAATTTATTAAATCCAAATTCTGAAATATTTACAATTGAACTTGGGAGATCAGTTGGATGGGATTCTTACATAAAGAATATTAAAAAGTCTTTTTCAATTAATTCATTTGGAAAATCAGCTCCAATTAAAGATTTAGTTAACGAATTTGATTTTGCAGCAGAAAAAATTGCAAATCAAATAAAAAATTTAATTAATTAACAACCTGTATAGGACTTCATTGCTGATTTTGTTCTTGTTCCAGCTTCTCCATCCGGTATTAAACCAACTTTTCTTTGGAATGCTTTAATTGCTTCCCTAGTATAAGAACCCATTTCACCATCAATAATTCCAGGATTAAAACCATTATTTGCTAAAAATGTTTGAATACCAGATACGCTATTTAAATTTGCATTTGAGTTATCTCTTGCTTTACATGTATTTCCAGACTCACACCCTGTATAAGCTTTCATTGCTGCTTTTGTTTTAGGCCCCACAACCCCATCTGCATAAAGACCATTTTTTTGTTGGAATGCTTTAATAGCAGCTTTTGTTTTAGGCCCTGATTGTCCATCAATTGGGCCAGGGTTAAATCCATTATTTACAAGGTATTGCTGAATATCGAGAACCGAATTGATTGTAACAGCTGAATTGTCTTTTCCTACACACGCATCATTTCCCGCATTTGGATTTGAAACAGCTGTATCAGCAGCATTTTCAACTTCTCCACCAGAAGGCTCCCATGAATTGTTAAATGGTGAAGTATTAAAGAGGTTTGTAGATATTAAAGATTTACTCACGAGCTTATCAACAATATATGAAACTTCTCCAATTGAAATTTTTCTGCTTGGACAGAATTTGTCACTAATTGAACTACATGCAGGAATAACGTCATTTGCAGCTAGTGTATTTATCTCATTTGTCCATTTACTTGCTCCCTCGTCGGAGTATTTATCAACAGAACCCGATAAATTTGTTGTACTTCCTGCTTTTATAGATCTAACTATCAAACAAGCAAACTCATCTCTTGCGACTGTTTCCTTTGGTAAAATTTCAAAGGGGCTACCAAAGCAAACTTGCATTCCATAATAAGGCAAACCATTAATTGCTGTTTGATAAATACTCTGGTCATCATCGCTATAAGCATTTGGAGAATCCTGAGGAATACCTCCAATTACTGTAATAATTGCTGCTGCCTCTTCTCTAGTTAAAGTTTTAGCTTGGCATCCAGAAGAGTTTCCATCACATTTATTTATTAATCCTGCTTTCGCTAAATTTGAAAGGCCTGAGCTTGAAGTTGCATATTGTGCAGTTTCACCAGCAGAAAGATTTTCAGAGGATCCATTTGCACTTGATGATGTATTAGCTTGTACTGGACCTACAGCAAGATTTGATACGTCAGATGAGCTTGATGTTTTAAAATAGTGTGATCTAAAGCCTAGCTGAGACTTTATATTTCTTCCAGATTTTGTAACTGATTTTGCTGCTCCATTTTTAAATCCTTTCATTGTAACTTCTAGAGCTGCACCAGATTCAGCAACTGACGAAACATAAATATCAGTAAGAGCATCAAAACAAGGAGTATCGCCGCACAGGATATTTTTTGATAGTTGATAAGTATTAAAGTCAAAAGACCATGCAGCTTTAGAGTTGCCTACTCGATTGTCTATTGACCATGGATCATCAACAGTCTTCAAATAAGGCCATGGTGTCGCAGATCCAAAACCTACAACATTTGTGTTGGTTTTTCCACCAGTTGACGAGGAATAAAATGCTTGTATTACTCCGCTTCTTGTATATGAACCATCATATGTGATAACTTTTCCAGAAGTATTATTTACTGCCTGAACCCAATTAGGACCTGCAATTTCTTTTAGATACCCGTAATAATATTGACTTGATGCAGTGGATCCAATATGACACCAGCAATATGCTTTTTGCTTTTCACTTAGGCCTGCATCTAAGTTGTTTGCAGAGGATGGTATGTTTTCATCAAGATAGTGAAAAACTGCATAACTTCTGCCGACTAAAGCTTGGGCCTCTAAAGCTTTTACATTCCAGTGAGAAGGCATTTCTGCTAAGCCATAAAGATATTTTTCTAAATTAACAGCTAATACTACATGAAAACCTGATGAGACATTTTTGGACCTTAATTTTAGAATCCCATGTTTATGTTCTCTAGGGCCAACTCTAATTCGTCCGCCATCAGACCATTTGACACTCATATTGCAGCTAGCACTAATCTTTGGAACAAGAGGATGACCTGTCATGTAACATCCATTTCCTCCACTTATAATACTTATAGTTGCGCCACCACCGATTTTCAAAGGTCCCCAAACCGACTCACACGGACCATCCGATGTCGCATCAGATTTAACTTTGTTGATTAGTTCATCATCAATCGATCCAGTTTGACCCAAGCCAACAGAGGCCTGGTAACTCCTGATGGCATCAGCAGTTTTATCTCCATAAGCACCATCAATTGGTCCTGGCTCAAAACCTCTCGAAGTTAAAAATAGCTGCACACCTGCAGTATTTGATAATCCGTCCTGACAAATTTGGAGGGTTGGTGGGCTAGAAGATGGAAGAGTTGTTAAAGTTATATTTTTTGCATTTCTTGCCAAACCTACCCAAAGGGCATTATTGCTTGTGCCAATATCTGGTGAGGATAAAGAAATTTCTCCTAAATTTTTTACATTTGTTCCTTGAAAGTAATAATTTACAACCTCATTTGAGGTACAGGAACTTGTGTTGCTACAAAATTGCGCACCAAGTTCTGTAAGACCTTTTGTTCCATATTGACTTAAACCTACACCATGGCCCCATCCACTACCTGTGAAAGTAAATGAAACCGAACTATAACTTCTCATTGCCTGTTTAGTAGCTGGACCGACAACCCCATCTGCAGAAAGTCCGACGGATGCTTGAAAACTTTTTATTGCAGCTTCAGTTCTTCCTCCAGAAACACCATCAATAGGTCCTGGACTGAATCCATTACAATTTAAAAATGTTTGGATGTCTTTGATTGAATTAAGTGGGGCAACAGCATTATCGGCACAGCTAAAATTTATATCGTATCTTACTATTGTCTTTGAATGAGCTTCCGATTGACCAAAAAAAGATATAAATATAGCAAAAAAGAACATAAAACTTACGTTTTTTAGAATGCCCCGTAACATTATTCTATTCTAACCAACCCTTCATGCTTTATTTAATTTATAAGCTTGTTTTCCATGTTTCGTACATCTTTATACCAAGTATATATGTTAAAAATAGAGCAAATACAACATAAGTAATAGGAAACAATTCCCCATCAAAATTTGGATATAAATCAGGAGATAATAATGAAATTGATAAAAATAGTATAAGACCTAAAAATTTGTTTAACTCAAAGCCATACAGGGCCACAAAACTTAAAACTGAATAAATTAAAAGTGAAATCAAGAAGTTTTGAGTAAAAAGAGTTTTTCCGTCGGCCATAATATTTGTTATAAAGATAAAAGAAAAAGCAATAGCCATTGCTTTTAAAACTTTTTCAAGATTTATATTCTTTAACATATATTGTTATTGTAAAAGATATATGGAATTGAACCTATTTGTTTATGTTTTGTTGATATTTTGCATACCTTATTTGTTGTATTCAAATTTTCGTATCCAACCTCGAAAAGGATTCAGCATCCTATTTATTTCTATAATTTCGTCTGTAGCAATTTTAAAATTTAGCATATTGAGTTTGATTGGCATTCTTCCTTTAATCCTTAGCTTGTTTATTGATAACAAACAATATTACAAATATTTATATGGGATGAGTTTTACAATTCTAAATTATCAGCTCATGGTCGATTTAGATTTAAGTTTCTTCAATTTATTATTGAGTAATATATTTCCAATATCTTTGATAAGTGGAGTCTTTTCATCAATGATGATAGGTCATTGGTTCTTAGTAGATCCTACAATATCAAAACAAGGAATGAAGAGAATCGCATTATTTTGCACTCTTCAATCTTTAACTATGATTCCAATAGTTTTTTTCGAATTTATTGGAGAAGATATTGACAATTTGTTCAAAAATGTGATTTTATTCTTATATTTATCAACTTCAATCTTATCCTTTGCATCCTTCAAATCACTTGGAGAAAAATCTTATACAGGAGTTATGGCATCAACAGGTCTTAGTTATCTATCTTTAATTGTATCTCTAGGAGCTTCTGGAGGTCTGTTACTTTTGGCCTGAGACTATATTTATAATTATGAAAATTTATACGAAAAAAGGAGATAAAGGTCAAACAAGGATGCTTTTTGGTGATAAAGTATCAAAGGATGATCTTGCTCCAGATGCCTATGGGTCAGTAGATGAACTTGTTGCTGCATTAGGATTGATTAGAGCTGACAAAAATTTACCAATTGAAGTTAAAGAAAATGTTCTTCGTATTCAGCGTGAATTATTTATTGTTGGAGCTGAACTAGCTACAACAAAAGAAAATAGAAAAAAATTAAAACCAAACGAAACGTTAGTTGAGGAGAAGATGGTATTAAGGCTTGAGGAGGATATTGATTTTCTTGAAGAGAAAAATGGTATCCCAGAGTTTTTTGTTGTACCCGGTGAAAATGAACTATCAGCAAAATTTGATTGGGCAAGAGTAGTTTCGAGAAGAGCAGAAAGAAAATGTGTTAGATGGCATAAGCATCTAGAAATTAATGATTCTGAGGTAATTGTTTATTTGAACAGACTTTCAGACCTATTATGGATGTTAGCTAGAGAGTTTGAAAATGATTGGACACCAAGTAAATGAAAATTGATATCTTATTTTTGGATTCTGATTTAAAAGGATCTGAAGATTTTATAAATGATTCAAGTCTATTCGAAGAATACTGTGTTACACATTCTTTTGAAGGCAAAGCTAATCAAATAATTGTTATGCCATCATCTTATTCTAAAAAAGAAAACAGAACTTATTTGGTTGGCATCGGTGAAATAGAAGATAATCAGGAACTGTATGAGCTAGGAATAAATATAGGTTCAAAAATTAAAGAAGATGTCGAGGTTGATTTCCTAAATATTGATATCAACATTGTTCCAGTAATTGATGGAATTCTTTATGCACAGTATAAATTCAATGACTACAAGTCCGCAGATGATTTGGGTATTAACAAGATCACATTTAATAATGAAGATACAACTGAAAACAATATAAAACAAAGTTCAATCTTTTGGGTAAGAAACCAAATTAATACACCTGCTTTAGATAAATCTCCAGAAGAATTTATGCAAAATGTGAATAATTTAGTTGAATCTTCTGATGTCAATGTCGAAGTATTTGATCAAAAGTGGCTTGAAGAAAACAACTTTGGAGGCGTTTTGGGAGTCGCAAAAGGATCCGATAGAGCCCCTTATTTAGTCGTTGGAAAATATAATGAAACAGCTAAATATCAGATTGCCCTAATTGGAAAAGGTGTACTTTTTGATTCAGGAGGCTACTCTCTAAAAAGCCCAGCTGGTATGGAAACTATGAAAACCGATATGTCAGGTGCAGCAAGTGCATGGGGAGTAATTAATTTAGTCGCAAGGACCAACCAAGATATTGGATTAACTGTATACACACCAATTGTTGAAAATATGGTTAGTGGTTCAGCTATCAGACCTGGTGATGTTTTAAAAGCTAGAAATGGAAAAACTATAGAAGTTTTAAACACCGACGCCGAGGGAAGGTTGATAATGGCAGATGCCTTAGCTTTTGCGGCAGAATCAAATCCAGATTTAATTTGTGATATCGCTACTTTAACTGGGGCATCATATGTTGCATTAGGATTAGATGTTGGAGCTGTTTTTTCAAATAACAAAGATGTGGAATCAAAATTCATTGAGGCTGCAAAAAACACATATGAAGATTTCCACTCGCTCCCTTTATATTCAAAATATAGAAAACTAATCGATTCTGAAATAGCTGATATGAAAAATACTGGTGGAAGATTTGGTGGAGCCATAACTGCCGCTTTATTGTTACAAGAGTTTATTGGAGATAATAAATGGATGCATCTTGATATAGCTGGTCCTGCAAGATCAGATAATAGAAAAGGAGCGACAGGTTTTGGTGTTTTGTCTCTTTATGAATACTTTAAAAGCTTAAGCTAATCTTCATTTTTACTTCCAATTATAAAAATTAAGCTATCTCCAGTTGAAACACTTCCTCCTTGGGGAAAGTTTGTCCCAATTACTTTTCCTTCACAATTTTCTAGTTCTGTTAATTCAAATGAGTTTTTTAAGAACAAAATTACATTTGATTCTCTCATAAACTCTTTTACTAAATTTTCGGCCTCTTCACCTGTCAAAGAACAAGGGGGAATATTTGGCAAATTACCTGTGAATTTTTTACCTGATACTTCTAAAATAACTTCAGTTCCTTCTGGCATTTCAACACCAATACAATCATCTTCTTCATTTGAAGAATTTTCCGAAGCCTCAGTTTCATCTTGGTTTCCATTTCCATCTCTATCACAGTTGAGCACGTTTTGTTTTAAGACCAATCCAGGAGCTTCTTCTGAATCAACCAAGTTGATGGTTGGTAAAATATAGCCTGAAAATGCAATTTCTTCAGCATCTAGTACATTTAATCCAACTAATTCTGGAATCTCTATTTTAGGAATTTCATAGTATCTTTCTATATCAAGAGGATCTTCCGGCCAATTTTCTATTGGTAAGTCTTTAACAACTTCTTCCATAAATTCTTTCCAAATTGGAGCAGGAACTCTTCCACCTGAAACATTCTTAATTAACTCACCATTAATTTGAACATCAGTAAGTGGTAATTGTTCTTCAGCAAAACCTATCCAAACAGAGGAAGTATATTGAGGAATAAATCCAATAAACCATGCTTCTCTAAAGCCTTGATGTGTACCAGTTTTTCCAGCTATTGGCCTATCATTTAAGACAGCTCGAGTCCCCGTTCCAAATTGAGCAGCTACTTCAAGTGTTTTTCTTACTGCAGCGGCTGCAGCAGGATCTGGAATACTTGTTCTCGTTGAAATTATATGTTTGTACAAAAGTTGTCCATTTGAATCTACAATTTTTTCAATTATATATGGTGGTGCTAATTTTCCATTTGTGGCAAAAGATGAGTAGGCTGATGCCAACTCAATTGGAGTAACTGCACCTGCCCCAAGAGTTAAAGAAATAACTGGTTCTAGTTCTGATTCAATTCCTATTCTTTTAGCAGTACTTGCAAGCTTTTCCCCACCAATCTCGGAAGCTAATTGTGCAAAAACTGTATTTATAGATCGTCTAGTTGCTTCTTCTAGTGAAACCATCCCTGATGTATCTAACAATTTTATTGACCTGTTATATTCAGATTTATCCTGACACGGTTTGTAAATATATTGATTTTCTTTTTCTAAATCTATTTGTATTAAATTATTTTGTTCCTCTATTAACTGTTCATCGTTGATAACTAATTGATTTTCATCAGTATCAATATTTTCATTAGTTGTGTAAATTATAGGATTGCCTTCTTCATCATATTGATTCAGAGCTCTTCCAATTGCTAACAATTTTTCATTTTCATCTTCCAAATCATCAAGTCCTTCAACAATTGGAAATTGTTCAATGAAGTCCTTATTCTTTATATCTTCTATGTGATACCCAACACACTCAAGTTCAATAGCTCTATCTTGAGCAGAAATTTGATTAATGTATCTATCAGCTTTTATTGATGTTCCATAATTTCTAACAACCCAATTTGTTCCAATCCCATCTGGGGCACAAGGATACCCACAGTCTATTTCAGTAGGTGATCTCGAGTCTCTGTAACTATACAATTGAGAGCCAGTTTCTAAAGCCGCAAGAAGAGTAATTGGTTTGAATGCAGACCCTGGATTTCTCTTACCTTGAGTTGCTAGGTTATACTGCTCTTCATCAAAAGGAATTCCTGAGGCCATAACTTCTATCGCTCCTGTAAAATTATTTAATAAAGTTATGACACCTGTAGGCTTTGGCTCATCCAAATCTTCAGTTTCCTCCTCATCCGAAGAAGGTACCCATTTATTGAGTATTGAATTTGCATGCTCTTGTAATGCAAGATTTACAGTTATATAAATTTTTAGTCCTCCACCACCGGTACAGCTTGTATCATCTGATGGGCAACCAAATAATTTTTTCTTTCTATCCTCTTTTGTATTTCCTAAAAAAGCAAATTGAGGATCATTAAGTAGTTGTCTTTTTACTTCAGCAGATACATGCTCAGCATTGTTTTCAATATTATTTTGTTCCGAAATAACTAAAGGAGCAAGCTTTGCTGATCTATGCTGGATATCAACTATAAATCCTTCTTTTAGCATAATATCTAAAACATTGTTCCTTCTTTCAAGTACTCTGTCTGGATATTTTCTTGGGTTGTAATATGCGGGACTTCTAATGATAACTACTAAGGTTGCTGCTTGGTCCAACGTAAGTTCAGAAACTTCTTTATTGAAATACTCATATGCTGCTGACTGAAGTCCATATGCTCCTGATCCCCAGTAAATTGAATTTATATAGTATTCCAGAATTTGATCTTTTGTATATCTTCTTTCAAGTTCTGCTGCTACAACTGCTTCAGCAACTTTTCTCCTAATTGAAATTTCATCGCCAACAAATGATTGTTTTGCCACTTGTGAGGTAATAGTTGAGCCTCCTCTTGTTACTCCTCTTAAATTGTCAAGTACAGCACTTAATATTGCAATAAAATCTACACCTTCATGCTGGTAGTAATTGCTGTCCTCAGCAGCTAATAAAGTATTTATTACAAATGGAGGTACCTCGGACAGTTTTATCGGATCTCTATTTAGTCCATCATGCAACTCGTCTAAAATTATATTATCACTAGTTATGATGATTGAAGGTTCTGACAAAGAGACGAAATCAAGAACCATACCCTCAGCTCGTGGTAAAAATCTTTCTTCTAATTCATATACCGTACTCATGCCTGATTTAATTGGAAGAAAAACAAAAAACCCAATCCAACCAGCTATTAATAAAGTTGAGATAGCCAATATAGTTCCGACAATATACCTTGTCCCAAATCTTGATTTAGATTCTAAGTCGTGAATTTGCGCCATGAAAAGATTTTAGTATTCATAAAATTCAAAATTGTAATAGTCTAATTTATTAATTTGCCTGTAGACTTAGTTAGCTATGGAATATTCACCAGGATTAAGAGGAGTAATTGCAGGAGAAACTAAAATATCCACCGTTGGCATGGAGGGTACCTCACTAAGATATCGTGGATATGATGCAATTAAGCTTACAGACACACATACTTATGAAGATGTCGCATCTCTGATAATCGATGATAATCTGGACGGTTCTGATTTCACAGCATTTTTCCAAAAATACTATACAGAATTAGATAGTGACAAAGATATCAATAATCTTTTAGAACAAATTAAATCAAGACTACATCCAATGGACGTTATTAGAACAATTGTTTCTTACATTGGTGAGTCAGAAAAAAAATCTGATTTAGAAGCGACTACTCAAATTTCTGCCGCTGTTGCATATGTTATAGCTAGTTACAACGACAGCAAAACTAGCGAATTAAATGATGAGTATACAGTTGCTAGTTCAATGTTAAGTGATGAAGCATCAAAAGATCAACTACAAGCACTAGATGACATCTTAATTCTTTATGCGGAACATGGATTTAATGCTTCTACATTTGCTACAAGAGTTACTGGTTCAACTAGGTCTGATTTAACCAGTTCAATTGTATCTGGAATAGGCACTCTCAAAGGAGAACTACACGGTGGAGCAAATGAAAGAGCGGTAGAGTTAATTAACTCATTTCAAGATGTTGAAGATGCAACTGTTGGTGTAATGAAAATGCTTGATGAAAAGAAAAAAATTATGGGATTTGGACATGGAGTTTATAAAATTCAAGATCCCAGAAGCCCCGTAGTAAAAAGCTGGGTAGAAAAACTAATTTCTGATGATGATGCAAAACTAAGATTTGAAATTGCAAAAAAGATTGATGAAATTATGGACCAGGAAAAAAAACTATTTCCAAATGTGGATTTTTACGGTGGATTATTGTTGTCCGAGTTAAATTTTAATGTAAATTTATTCACTCCTATTTTTGTTGCTGGAAGGTCAGTTGGTTGGGCTGCGCATTATTTTGAACAAAGAGCTGATGATACCTTAATTAGACCAGCTGCAAAATATATTGGAGTTGAAGAAAGAGATTAGTTTTTGGATCAACAAAATATTGATAAAGTAATTTCAAACTATCTTTCAAAAAATATTAAATTTTCTGAGGAAAATATATTTGCTGTGAAATTATCACTTTTAGACACTTTGGGTTGCATTTATAATGCTTCAACATACGAAGATCCAATGAGATTTGCCACCAGAGACGTTTATGGTTCCAACACAAATCCATTTAAAGTTTTGGGAGATATGCAATCATCCAATGAAATAGCTCGGTATTTTTCAATTTTGACACGGTGGTTTGATTATAACGATACTTTTCTTGCCAAAGAGTGGGCTCATCCGTCTGATAATATTGGAACAGCATTTGCTTACTTTATAAATCACAAAGAAAAAAATATTTCACAATTTTTACAATCAATTATTCAAATGTATGAAATCCAAGGCAGCTTGGCTTTAGGTACATCATTAAACAAAAAGGGTTACGATCATGTCTTCTATGTAAAGCTTGCATCTGGAGCGGTATATTCTTCTTTATTATCAGATAAAAATACCGAATCAATATCAAGAACAGTAAATAATGTTTTACAAGATGGTGTTAATTTAAGATCTTATAGACAAGCCCCAAATGTTGGTAAAAGAAAAAGCTGGGCAGCAGGAGATGCAGTTTCGAGAGGTATTGAGCTTGCTGAAATAAGCCAGTTTCCTGACAACACTTATGAAAATATACAAGATGATCAAATATGGGGATTTAATAAAGTATTTTTAGATGATGAAATTTTATTGTTTGGTAAAGATCTTAACGATTGGGTAATTCAAAATATATTATATAAAGTTTTGTATCCAGCAGAATTTCATGGTCAATCAGCAGTAGAAGCATCTTTTAAATTATCAGATTTATTTAATGAAACTAAAAAAGATATTGATGAAATAATCATTGAAACTCATGAGCCAGCTTTAAGAATTATTAGTAATAAAAAAGATCTTAATAATTCTTCAGACAGAGACCATTCCCTTGAATTTATGGTTTCTGCTGCATTAATTTTTAAAGAGATTACATCAGATACATATAGTGATAATTTTCATGGAATAGATGAAGTCAATGCCTTAAGAAAAAAAATAAAAGTATTAGAGAATAAAGAGTTCACTAAAAATTATTATGAAATCTCTAAAAGGCATATATCTAATGAAATCTATTTTAAATATAAAGATGGATCATTATCTATTAAAGAGAAAGTAGAGACTCCAATTGGTCATCCAAATAGACGGAATGAAGCCGTCCCTTTTCTTAAAGAGAAATTTATTAAGAATGCATTTCCTTATTTAAAAGAAGAAGCAAATAATTTATGGGAAAACATATTACAAATCGATATACAATCTGAATTTGAAGAACTATTAAATATTTTGAATAATGATTAAAGATATATATCTATTAGTTGGCGGAGAAGCCACAAGGTTAAGACCTTTATCTGAGGGGATTCCAAAAGCTTTACTTACTATCAAGGGAAAATTACTAATTGATTTAATTCTTAAAAATTTAGATAAATCAAATATAGAAAACATTAATTTAATATGTTCAATTAAGCATGAAAAGTTTTGGCTTGAGTATAAAAAAAATTCTCAATTTAATGTGAACTTACATTTTGAACATGAAAAATTAGACACAGCTGGTTTTGTAGTTCAAAACATAAACAATTTCAGTGATAAATTTTTGTGTATGAATGGGGACTTATTAATTGAAATGAATTTTGACTCATTTTTAGAAGTTGCAAACAATTCAAAGAATTCAACTATCTGCTCTATACCAGTTGATGATCCTTCACGGTATGGAGTCCTTGAATTAGATGGAACAAAGATTATCAATTTTATTGAAAAACCAGAAGATATGAAATACGGAAATAATATAAGCCTTGGGGTATATTGTCTTCACAAAAAAGATATTAAAAAAATAAAAGATAAATTAGAAATACCTTGTTCATTTGAGAAAAATGTATTTCCTAATTTAGCAGCTAACAATTTATTAGATTGTTTCATTGTCGAGGGCAATATGTTAGATGTAGGAACTAGGGAGTCATATATATATGCTCATACAGAAAATCAGAGTAATTGGATATCTGAATCAGCGAGTACAGGGAAAAATGTAACTATTGAAAACAGTGTAATTTTAGGATCCTCTTCTATTGGGAATAATGTACAAATTAAAAATTCAATAATTTGTGATAAAACAATTATTGAAGATGGCACCATATTATATGATGAGATTATTAGATCATGAAATTTGAAAAAGCTTTAGTAACTGGTGGTGCCGGATTCATTGGATCCCATCTGGTTGAAGAACTTTTAAAACATAATGTGAAAGTATTAGTTGTTGATAACTTACTGACTGGAAAAAAATCAAATATTGATAAATTAGATAATGTAGAAACAATTTATGATGATCTAGGTTCTGATGCATCATTAATGGCAATTGAAACATTCAACCCTGATGTCTGTTTTCATTTAGCTGCTCAATCTTCAGTTGTTATTTCTGTAGAAGATCCACTGTTAGATTTTGAGCATAATCTTCTACAACCAATTAAGTTATTACAGAAACTAATAAATACAGATTGTAAAAAATTCGTATTTAGCTCTTCTGGGGGAACAATATTTGGTGAACCTAATGTTATACCAACATCTGAAAAAGATTATGCAGGAGAGCCAGTATCACCATATGGAGTTGCAAAAAAGAAGCTTAACGATTTTATAAAATTGATGCTACAAGAAAAAAATATGTCTTATTCAATTTTAAATTTAGCAAATGTTTACGGCCCAAGACAAGATCCACACGGTGAAGCAGGTGTGATGTCAATATTTACTGGCAGAATGCTTAATAATGAAACACCAATAGTTTATGGTGATGGAAACCAAACACGTGATTATATTTTTGTTACAGATGTCGTAAATGCATTAATAAAATCATCAGAAATGGATGACAATTTATTTTTAAATATAGGAACTAGTAAAGAAACAAGTGTGAACGAATTGGTGTCAATAATTAGATCGATCACTTCATGGGAGGGAGAACCAGATTACAAACCACAAAGAGAAGGTGAGCTACTCAGAAGTGTTTTGAATAACGAAAAGGCCAAGAAAAGTTTGAATTGGAAGCCGGAATATAATCTAAATAGAGGTATTGAAGAATTAGTAGACTGGTTTAAAAATGAATAAAAAATTTGTTTATCTTCAACTTTTAGAGAAAAAAATCTTCATCTTCTTTTCTAATTAATTCTTTTACTCCTAAATCTGAATATTTATAATTAACTCCTCTAATAATGGCAACGGGTATGTTATCAGATTTTTTCATAACTAATTCTGCAGCTCCAGCTAGTTCATCAATAATTGCTATTTCAGTAGCAAATAATTCATTATCGAAAGCATCCTTTTCACCTATATAGCTTTCTAAAGGTTGAATACCTGACGATCCTATAGCAATATTAGTTTGACCTTTTCTCCATGCTCTACCAAAAGTATCAGATATGATTATGCTAATTTTTTTATTTAATACATGTTCAATTTTTTTTCTTATATCTCTAGATGTCTTATCTGGATCTTCAGGTAACAGTAAAAATGATCCTTTTTCAATATTTGACTTATCAATACCAGCATTTGCACAAATAAAACCATGTTTTGTTCTTGCGATTACCGTATCACCTCTTTTTCTTAAAATTTCTAAGGATTCTTGCTGAATTAACTTTTCAATACTTTCATTATCATTTTTAATCAATCTATCTTCTACTTTTGAAACTATCTTTTGAGTTATTACGATTATATCTTTATCTTCAAGAACAAAATTATTACTACTGAAACTTTTAACTATCTCATCTGCAAGATCATGCTTTGGTTCAAATTCAGGTAGATTATTTATTGGAATGATAGATATATTATTCATGATCAACAATATACCTTGCTAAATTAGTTGAATCTTCTGTGGACTTAAATAATATATTTTTTTCAATCGTATTTTCAGCTTTGTCTGTATCACCTGACTGAACTATGTAGTAATTGCCGATATTGTTATAAAATTCTTTAATTCCAGTTATATCACTTTTATAACCAAGATCTTCAAAATTTTTCTTTGAAGGGCCTTTAATAGCATTATTTTGAATAAACGGACTCACAACATATGTTGAACTACTATTTGTTAATTTTTCTTTCAAATTTTGAATTGCAAGAATTGGGCCAATAGACAATATAGGATTTGAGGGACCTACAACTATTTTGTCAGCTTGATCTAATGCATTTGATACTTCCTTTGTTATCTTTGCTTTTTCAGATTCTGAATATATCACGTCACTTAATTCCGGTTCAGATTTTAATTCAACAAAATATTCTTGGAAGTCTAATAATTTACCACTTGAGGTTTTAATTTTCGTACTTACTAAATTATCAGACATTGGCAAAATTTTACAATTTAAATCAAATTTATCTGCAATGATGTTTGTTATCTGAGTTAAAGACTTTCCCTGCGAAAATAGTTGATTTCTAAATAGATTTAAAGCAAGATCTTTATCGCCAAGATTAAATTCTTGTGGAATATATTTTTTATATTCTTCGTTAACTAAAAAAGTATCATTTTTTTGTCCCCATCCAAACTGACCCTCAATTCCAGCTAACGCATAAATTACGGAATCTATATCGGGTGATAGTCTTACTCCATGTATAGTTTCATCGTCACCTGTATTTACGATGATTGTTAAGTCAATATCATTTAAACTATAAAAACCTTTAGCAAGCTTTGCTCCACCAATTCCACCAGATAAATAAACAATTTTTTTCATACTTAGTTACTCTTACCAATATTCCATTAACATTTTAATAATGGTAGATAGAGAAATTCTAGAAGCAATCTCTGAATTAGGTGAATCAGATCTGAAAAGATTGAGAATTTTAATTGATAATAAACTTGGTACCGCAATTAATGAACAAAAAATATCTTATAGACAAAAGTCTATTAAGTGTGGGCGGGAGTCATGTAACAGTTGCCCTCATGGTCCATATTGGTATGCTGAATGGTCAGAAAATGGAAAAAGAAATACAAAATATCTTGGAAAAATTTTAAATGAAATCAATTAGTAAAAACATAAATTTAGATATTTCACAAAAATTATTTTATTTCATTGTTCTAATTTTGTTTTTAAGAATTGATTTAGTATTCCTGAACAATACACCTACGGGTGGCGATATGGGAGCACATATTGTTGCAATTGATACCTTTATTAAAGACTTCATGCCAAATTTTCAGATTAGCGGATGGTCAAATGACTGGTTTGCTGGATATCCTCTATATTATTTCTATTTTCCGTTACCAGCAATTATTACTTTTTTCTTAGATGTAATTTTTCCTTTCGGAGTTGCCTTTAAATTAATGGTTGTGATTTCTACAATCCTAATGGTTTATTCATTAGAGAAATTATTTAGAAAAGACTCAAATAAATTTTCATCTATAGGTGCTACCGCAGGCTTATTTTATGTTTTTACAGAATCATTTACAATTTATGGTGGAAATTTAGCATCAACTTTAGCTGGACAATTTTCTTTTGCTTATTCATTAGCATTTGGAAATTTAGCTATCTTTTATCTAATTAAATCAAATAATAAATTTAGATTTTCAATTAGTTCAATCTTTCTTTCACTTTGTCTTCTATCACATTTAATTCCTTTTATTATTTATATTCCGATTTATGGATTTTATTGGTTGTTTAAAAAAGAGAATATAAATCAAAAAATACTCTCTATCACAATATTTTTGGCACTTGTTTCAAGATGGTTTATCTCTTTATTTATAAATTTAGAATTTACAACAAATATGAGCTACACCCCATTCACAAGACTAGAAGATTTAATTAAAGAAGATATTTTGCCTGTTATTTTTATTTTGCTTGGATTAATATTTGCAAAGTTTAAAGAATTAATCGAATATAAATCTTTAAATTTATTTGAAATATATCTTGTGACCTCATCAATTCTTCTTTATTTTTTTGTACCAGAAGGTGCCCTTTGGAATGGGAGATTAGTCCCGTTTTTCAACCTTGGAGTAATTTTTATATTATTTAAAGCAATTGAAATTTTTGTTAAGGATTTAAATCTTTATCAACAAGGAATAAATGTTTTAACAATTTTATTTTTAATTGGAACGAGCTACTGCTTGTATATTTTTTATGATAAATGGTCAAGTAATCAATCTTATTTGAACCAATATATTCCAATTATTTTTTTGATAAGTATTTTTGCAATTTTAAATTTAAGAAATGTTGAAATCCAAATTAATTTACTACTTTTATCAATTGTTCTTTCTACAGTGACTTTCCTTCCACATTGGCTAAATTGGAATTTCACTGGTTACGAAGGCAAAAATGACTGGACTCAAATTGAAAATCTTTATACGAAATTAGATGATTTAAAACCTGGAAGAATTATGTGGGAACCAAATTCTGACATGAATAAATATGGAACCCCAATGACTTTGATGACTATTCCATATTTTACTAAACACACAAGTATGGAAGGTTTATATTTTGACTCAAGTATTACAACTCCATTTCACTTTATTTCAGTGTCCGGTTTAGCAAAAAGACCCTCAAATCCCGTTGGTGGATTGTCTTACATCAATAATCAATTTGACAAAGGCGTCGAGTACCTTAATCACCTTGGAGTAGATTATTTTATTTCATACACAGAAGAAATTGAGAGTAAGGCAATGGATTCTGAAAAGCTTATTTTACTTTTCTCATCAGAACCATTTTCAGTTTTTAAAGTGAACTCTTCTAAAGTTGAATTAATTTATCAAGATATAAAAATTTTTTCAAAAGCCAGCACGCAGGATGGAATTTTAAGCTCGATTCTTCGAGATACTGATATTAATAATTTTTTTGACAAAGCTTATGAAAGCTTTGATGAGCTTGATAAAAAAAGAGTAATAGAGGTCAGTAATGGAATGAATATAGTGTCATCAAAAAAGAATGATTTGCAAATTACCGACTTAAATATTACCAATAACAAAATTTCTTTTTTTACAGATAGTCCAGGAGAATTACACTTAATTAAAGTTTCGTACTTTCCAAATTGGAAAATCACTAATGGTAAAGGACCCTTTAGAACATCACCTTCATTTATGTCAGTTATTCCAGATAATAAATATGTGGAGATTACATTTGAAAACACAGTTGTAGAGAAAAATAGCTTCTATTTTTCAATATTTTCGTTACTCTTGTCATTAATAATTTTTATTAGATTAAAACAAAATGCTTAAAAAACTTAAAACTTTCAAATTAGTAACGGGGAACTCAACTTATTCTCAATTATTCAGAACCTATGTAGTCGGTGCAATAAACTTAGTTTTTGGGTTAGGAATAACTTATTTATTTCAATTTTATGTTTTTTTTGCAATTCAAGTGCCTTTGAGAACTTACTTAACAAACATTTTTGCATTTTCAATTGGCGTTATAATTTCATACTTTTTATCTAGAAAAATTATTTTTAAACTATCTTTTAATGATGGTGGCTTTAAAGAATTTACAAAATTTGTAGCTACAAATTTAATTAACTTAATTGTCCCTTTATTTATTTGGTTCTTGATCGATTTAACTAGGCCTTCAATTCAAAACAATGAAATTCAATTTTTGATAGCAACAATATTGATACATGGATTTATTCTTCCAATAAAATATATAATCTATAAATTATTTGTGTTTAAAGACTCTTTAAATAATTGATATCTTAATTTAAATAAACTCTTAAGAGTTCTTGGAATCCTTTTGAAAATAACAGACACACTTGGTCTTATCTCATTAACTTTTGCAGGAACTTCTTGAATCTTGAATCCTGACATTTCTATCCTAATTAAAAGTTCAGTATCAAAAATATCTTGTGTAGATATGACATTGTTAATTTCTTTTTGTATGTTGTCTCTTCTAATCGCTTTCATTCCATGAGTATCACTCAGTGAGGTTCGGAATAAAAACTTTAATATCAATACAAAAGTTGATGTTGCAAGTTTTCGAACAATTGTCCTTTTATCTTCGGATTCACTCATTCTTTTAGAGGCAACTATACCTACAAATTCATCACTCAATTTTAGAGATTGTTCAAGAAATTTTTTTGAAAAATAATCTATATCAAATGAAATAATAAGGTCGTTTTTGGCATTTCTAAATCCATTTTTAAGCGCAAGTCCGTAATTTGCTATCTCATTTCTAATCATGAAACAGTTGTCTTTATCATTTATAAAATTTTGTATTAAATTCACTGTATTGTCTGTAGATCCATTTTCTGAAAAAATAATTTCAAATGGTTTATTTACTTCATTACAGATATTGTAGATTTTTTTTGCAGAATCTATAAAGATTTCCTCTTCATTAAAAACTGGTATTACAACTGAAAAATTATTTATCATGTTGTTCATTTTCATAAACATTACAATACATATGGAGTGGATGAAAATAAACTAGATTTAATTTTTAAGGCTTACGATGTAAGGGGAGTATTTAATGAATCAATTACTCCTGAAATAGCTTTTAAAGTAGGCGCTGCTTTTGCTTCATATGTAGATTCAGATGAAATTATTGTCGGACATGATGGCCGAATATCAAATGAAGAAATGTTCACTGCAGTAAGTTCAGGTATTCAAAATATGAATAAAAAAGTTTTGTATGTTGGAACGGTTCCTACCGATGTTGTTTACACATTATCAGGAATTAAAAATTTGCCTGGTTTAATTATTACAGCATCTCATAATCCAAAACAGTATACGGGATTTAAATTTTGTAATAATGGCGCGATTGCAATCGGTCAAGAGACAGGACTGAGAGAAATAAAAAAACTTGCTGAAGATTTTAATGAAGAATTTAAAGTTTTAGATTTCCCCCCAAAAAAGAATATGATTGATTTATATTTAGAACATTTTAAAAAGATAGTAGATACATCAGAAATTAGTGAAACAGTGAAATTTTGTATAGATGGAGGGAATGGTGTACTTGGTTCAATTATTGAAGATCTGTCAAAAACTTATAATTTGAATTATGAAGGCTTATATATGGATGTAGATGGAAATTTCCCTAATCATCCAGCTGATCCATCAGATGAAAATAATCTTTCAGATCTTAAAGCTAAAGTTTTATCAGACAATCTTGATTTCGGAGTTGCATTTGATGGAGATGCAGACAGGTCAGTTTTTATTGATGATAAAGGAAATTTAATTAGTGGAAGTTTAATGACCTGCTTAATTTCTGATTGGTTGCTTGAAAAACAAACAGAAATAAAAGTAGTACATAACGTTAACGTCCAACCTTCTATAGTTGAATATTTAAAAAGTAAAGGTGTTCAGACAATAAGATCTAAAGTTGGCCACTCTTACATCAAGAAAATTATGAGAGATAACGATGCAGATTTTGGTGGAGAACATAGTGCTCACTTCTACTTAAGAGAAAATTTTTATGCTGACTCAGGGATATTGACATTACTTATATTTTTAAAGATTTTATCTGAAAAAAATATCAAAAGTGGAGAACTCATAGAGAAGTATGACTTTATGCCTTCCTCTGGTGAGATAAATTACACTGTAAATGATGTTGGAATGAGCCTTGATAAAATTGAAAATTCATTTGAAGGAAATTTTGATAAATTAGATGGCATATCATATTTTTCTGATAATTTTTGGTTCAATGTCAGAGGATCGAACACTGAACCAATGCTTCGATTAAATGCTGAAGCCGTAGATCAAAAAACTTTAGAGAACCTTATAACTAAAATTTCAAATATAATAAGTCTATAAATGTTAAATGTTGCTTTCGATCTTAAAAATCAAATAATATCCAAGCTTGAATTTTCAAGTAATTTAGAAAATTTCTCTCACGAAAATCTTTTAATCATGGGAATGGGTGGTTCCGGTGTCGCAGGTGATGTTATGAAAGTTTTATCTGATGAAATATCTAATAAGAACATTATTGTTCGAAAAGACTATTCAATACCAAAACAAATTATCAATTTACGACCTCTCTGCTTATTCATTTCTTATTCTGGGAACACCGAAGAAACATTGTCGGGTATATCTGATGCTATTGAAAACAACTTGGATTGGATTGCTATTTCAAGTGGTGGAAAGTTGATAGATATTGCGAAAAAACAAGATAAAGCTTTTATCAAAATTCCAGGTGGATTGCAACCAAGAGCGGCTTTTGGATATCTTACATTAGCTGTTTCAAAAATATTAGATTTCTTAGATGGGTCAAATTTTGTTTCTCAACTTCAGAAAGTTAGTCAATATTTAGAGACTTTATCTGGGATGAATGAAGAATCAGAAATAAATAAACTTTCTTTAGAAATTAGTGAATCAATTAATAATAAAACTGTTGTTCTCTATGCAGGTACTGATATGTCCAAAGTTGTATCATCTCGTTGGAAAACTCAAATTAATGAAAATTCAAAATCCAAGGCTTTTGTAGGTAATTTGCCAGAAGTTCATCATAATGAAATTCTTTCTTGGGATGCAGATAAAGATGGAAGTAAAAATAACTTTATAGTAATTTTATTGAGAGATAAAAATGAACATACTCAAATTCAAAAAAGATTTGAATTCACAAAAGATTTAATTGGCGACAAAGTAAAGGTACTCGAAGTAAATTTAGATAATCAAGAAAATACACTAAAAACCCTATTGGAGTTAGTATTACTAGGTGATTTAGTTAGTTTAAATTTAGCAAACAAGCTTTCTATTGATCCTGAAAACATTGCAACTATTGAAAAATTAAAAGATTTACTAGGAGGGTAATGTCAACAATTAAAGATATTAAACTTGCAAATGTTGGCCAACAAGAAGTTGACTGGGCAGCAAGGCAGATGAAAGTTCTTGATGAAATAAAATCAGACTTTATGAAAAACAAACCATTAGAAGGTTTAAACATAGGTGCTTGTATGCACGTAACAAAGGAAACTGCTAATTTAATGCTTACTTTAAAGTCTGCTGGAGCAAATGTTTCATTATGTGCTTCAAACCCATTATCTACAAAAGACTCAGTTGCAGCATATCTCTCTGAAAATGATGTAGAAGTTCATGCTGTGCACGGAGTATCTAACGATGATTTTTTCAAACACCTTAATTCTGTTTTAGATACGAAACCTGACATAACAATGGATGATGGAGCAGATTTAGTTTCATTATTACACACTGAGAGATCTGATATACCAGTAATGGGCTCAATGGAAGAAACAACAACAGGAGTAATAAGACTCAAATCAATGGAAAAAAATAACAAACTTAGATTTCCAGTCGTTGCAGTGAATGATTCAGACACTAAGCATTTATTTGATAACAGATTTGGAACTGGTCAAAGTGCAATGGATGGTGTAGTAAGAGCTACCGATTTATTGATTGCAGGCTTGGATGTCGTTGTTATAGGTTTTGGTGATTGTGGAAAAGGGGTTGCAGAAAGAGCGTATGGAATGGGTGCAAAAGTTACGATTGTAGAACCAAATTCAGTTCGTGCTTTAGAAGCGCTTATGCATGGATACGAAGTTAAAACAAGTATAAATGCAGCAAAGATTGCAGATGTAATTGTATCTGTAACGGGCAATATGCATGCTCTTGATAAGCAACACTTTGATGTAATGAAAGATGGAGTTGCCCTAGCTAATGCAGGACACTTTGATGTCGAAATTAACTTAAATGCCCTTAAAGAAAATAGTTCACAAGTTGATAGGGTTAGAGAACATGTAGAAAGCTATAAATATAACGGGAAAGAGATATTGGTCTTAGCAGAAGGAAGGCTTGTCAATTTAGCAGCTGCAACAGGTCATCCAGCATCTGTAATGGATATGTCATTTGCAAATCAAGCACTGGCTGCTGAATGGATTAAAGACAATTATGAGCAACTAGAACCAAAAGTTTATACTCTTCCAAGTGAAGTAGATTTAAAAATTGCTGCAACAAAACTGGAACTCATGGGTGGAGAGCTTGAAATACTCACCAAAGAGCAAATTGATTATCTCGACTCCTGGGAGCATGGCACTAGCTAAATTTGAGTATTTTTAAAAAAGTCTTATCTGTTGGAAGTGGAAAACTTGCTCAAGAATTAAATAAAAAAGTTGAGTTAATTAATTTAAGAGAACCTGAAACTGAAAAACTTACAGATCAGGAAATTAAAGATACCTTTCAAGAATTAAAAACAAAACTTAATTCAGAAAATAAATTTGAACATGAGGTTGAAGCGTTCTCCCTTGTCAGAGAAGCATCAAAAAGGACAATTGGACAACGTCATTACGATGTCCAGCTTTTTGGCGGGATGGTGTTACTAAGAAATAAAATTGCCGAAATGAAAACTGGTGAAGGAAAAACCTTAGTTTCAACACTTCCTATTTCATTTATGGCACTTCATCAGAAGGGTGTACATGTTGTAACCGTGAATGATTACTTATCAAAAAGAGACGCAGAATGGATGAGCCCAATTTATAACTTTTTAGGTTTAGAAGTCGGTCTTATCTTCTCAGGTCAAGAATACAAAGAAAAAGTTTTAGAATATAAAAAAGACATCGTCTATGGAACAAACAATGAATTTGGATTTGATTATCTTAGAGACAATATGGCCCAAACTTCGGATCAATTAACTCAAGGTGACCTTTTCTATGCTGTTATTGATGAAGTTGATTCTATCTTAGTTGATGAAGCAAGGACTCCTCTAATTATTTCTGGCAGAGTAGAAGAATCTACAAAATGGTATTTACAATTTTCAAAGCTTGTTAAGCAAATGAAAAAAGATATTCATTATGAAGTCGATGAGTCAAAAAAACAAATCCATCCAACTGAAGATGGTATTGAGTTTATAGAACAAAAATTAGGTGTTGATAACTTGTATGAAAATACAGCAACTAACTTTATTCATTATTTAACGGCTTCTTTAAGAGCAAAAGAAATATATAAAAAAGATGTGGATTATATTAATGCTGATGGTCAGGTAAAAATAGTAGACGAATTTACAGGACGTGTATTAGAAGGTAGGAGGTATTCTGATGGACTTCATCAAGCCATTGAAGCGAAAGAAAATCTGAGGATTCAGGATGAAAATCAAACGCTAGCATCGATTACTTATCAAAATTATTTTAGGATGTATGAAAATCTATCTGGAATGACTGGAACAGCAAAAACAGAAGAAGATGAACTAATTCAAATTTATAATCTTGAAGTAGTTGAGATTCCAACAAATCTACCTATTGCAAGAAATGACAATCAAGATACTGTCTATAAGACGAGACAAGCAAAATTAAATGCTGTTGTTGAAGATATCAAGGAGCGTCATGAATTGGGACAGCCCGTATTATTAGGTACGGTTTCTGTAGATTCATCCGAAGAAATTTCTAAAGAACTTACAAAAAATAGTATTAAGCATTCGGTGTTAAATGCAAAAAATCATTTAGAGGAAGCTTCAATTATTGCACAAGCTGGACGTTTAAAATCTGTGACTGTTGCTACAAACATGGCAGGAAGAGGTGTGGATATAAAGCTTGGTGGAAACAGCGAATTTATGGCTAATGCCCAAGCAGAAAAAGAAAATAGAGAAGATGATGAAGAATACATTGGGCAATTAATCATAGAGTACGATTCTTCTATAAATGATGAGAAAGAAAAAGTTAAAGATTTAGGAGGATTGTACGTAATCGGGACTGAACGTCATGAATCAAGAAGAATTGACAATCAATTAAGAGGAAGATCTGGAAGACAGGGTGATCCAGGTGAGTCTAGATTTTATATCAGCCTTGAAGATGAATTAATGAGACGCTTTCAGGGTGAACGAATTCAGTCAATAATGGATAAATTAAATTTACCAGATGAAGAAAAAATAGAGCAAAACATGGTTACAAAGAGTATCGAAAGAGCTCAGGCACAAGTTGAATCTTTAAACTTTGAAATTAGGAAAAATGTACTTAAATTTGATCAAGTACTTAATCAACAAAGAGACGTTATATATAGATGGAGAAGACAGCTTTTAAGATCAGAAAATATTGAGGATTTGATATTTGAATGGCGAGATGACGTTATTGAAGATGTACAAAACAGTATTGAGAATTATAAAACACAATATGAAAGTCTTGATGAGTTTAGTAATTTTGTAGATGACGAATTAAGCCTTCTCCTATCTGACAATATAAAAAAACATTTGTTAAAAGATTTAGAGTTGAACGATAATTTAGATATCAGACTATCTCTTGAAAATTTATATTCAAAAAATTTAGAATCTGACAAGGAAAATTTTATGAATTTAGCACGAATAGGTTCGCTTTCATTTATAGATCAATCTTGGAAAAATCATTTATCAGAGATGGATTATTTGAGATCAGGAATTGGCCTTAGAGCAATGGGTCAGAGAGATCCTCTGGTTGAATATCAAAAAGAAGGATATGATTTATTTGAAGATTTAATAGATAATGTAAAATTATCCGTCGTTAGACTTTTATTGAATTTTGAAAATGCAAAACAAGATAATAAAGAAAAATCAGAAACTAAAGATCCTAAAGAGGTAAGTTTAAATAACAAAGAAAAAATTGGTAGAAATGATCCTTGCCCATTAGGTTGTGGTATAAAATATAAAAAATGTGGAATAGACGATAAATGTATAAAGAAATCCGAAGCAAAATAAAGACTTTTAGGGAAAGATTAACTTCTGCCAAGGAGTATCTTTGACTTTGATAATAAAAGAGAAGAATTTCTAAATCTTAATAAAATAATTTCTAAAGAAAATTTCTGGTCGGAAAATCCTAATGCTCAAAACATTGTTAAAAGCGCTTCAAATCTAGAAAAAGTTATAAAGCTATTAAATACTTTAGATAGTGAAATAAAAGACCTTGAAGAATTGACTGAATTAAGCAAAGACAATCCATCTGAATTAGAAGAAATAAAACCTCAATTTGATGAAATTGAACAAAAAATTATTGATTTAGAAGAAGAATCTTTGTATTCAAGCGAGTTCGATGATCATTCAGCTGTATTAACTGTTAATGCAGGTGCTGGCGGTGTTGATGCCCATGATTGGGCAGAAATGTTATTGAGGATGTATACGAGATATTTAGACGATAAGAAAATGAGCTATGAAATCGAAGAAATTTCAACTGGTGAAGAAGCTGGAATAAAATCCGCCTCGATAAGAGTTGAAAATTTTAGAGCTTATGCAAATCTAGAAAGTGAAAGGGGAGTCCATCGTTTAGTTAGAATTAGTCCTTTTGACAGCAACAAAAGAAGACATACTAGTTTTGCTGGTGTAGATGTTGTTCCTTTAATTGAAGACTCAGAAGATCTAGACATTAATGATGATGACATAAGAATAGATGTTTACAGATCATCTGGTGCTGGAGGTCAACATGTTAATACAACTGACTCTGCGGTAAGAGTGACTCATATTCCATCTGGAATTGTTGTTGCTTGTCAGGCAGAGAGATCGCAATTACAAAATAAAGTAAGAGCATTGAGTCTATTAAAATCAAAACTTATAATTCTAGAAAGAGAAGAAAAAATGAAAAAACTTGATTCGATTAGAGGTGAACAAGTTGAAGCAGGATGGGGCAGACAAATTAGATCTTACGTTATGCAACCATACCAACAAGTAAAAGATTCAAGAACAAACATTGAAGTTGGAAATATTCAATCAGTTTTAGATGGAGATATTAACATATTTATTAATGAGTACCTAAAATGGCGTAGACAGGGATTAAATGATTAAATTAGACAATGTTTCTTTAGTTTTTGAAGGTGGAAGTGTTGCACTTTCTAATGTTTCAACTGAAATTTCAGAGGGGGAATTCGTTTATCTTATCGGTCATTCTGGAAGTGGAAAATCATCTTTACTTAAGCTTTTATACAAAGACTACTCAGCCACCAAGGGAGAAATTGAAGTTGTTGATATGGACGTAACAACTTTACCAAAATGGAAAATACCTTTATTAAGAAGAAAATTAGGAATTGTGACGCAAGAACCACAATTATTAGAAGATAGAACAACTTTTGAAAATGTAAGTTTCGCTCTTGAAGTACTCGGATTTGATGAAAAAGAAATTGATGAAAAAGCCAGTACCCTTATTGATCTTGTAGATTTACAAGAAAGTATGTACAAATTTCCGTCTCAGCTTTCAGGAGGAGAACAAACTAGAGCTTGTATAGCAAGAGCTTTAGCTTCAAATCCATTGTTACTTTTATGTGATGAACCTACAGGAAATTTAGATCCTGATTTAAGTATTCAAATACTTACCTTATTAGAAAAAATAAATAGAGCTGGAACAACGGTATTAATGGCTACTCATGATTCTTCGATCGTAAATAGAAGAAAAAAAAGAGTTTTGCAATTAAAAGATGGAAAACTAATGAGTGATGTAGATCAGGGAAGATACATTTAGATATTTATGAAAAAATTAAATTACGTATTAAAGAATACTTTCATAAATATGAGAAGGAACCCTCTATTAGTTATTGCAACAATGCTTGCAGTACTAGTTTCATCATTTCTTGTTTTCACAACACTTTCTGCAAGAGCTATTGTTGAAAATAATACTTCACGATGGCAAAATGGAGTACATGTTGTAATTTTTCTTGACGATAGAGTCACCTCAACAGCGCATAAGCAACTTCAGGAGACTCTTGAAACTTACCCTGAAGTAAGAATGGTAGAGTATTTTTCAAAAACTGAAGCATCAGAAGAATTTAAGTCATTATTTAAAGACCAACCAGAATTATTACAAGAAGTAGATCTTGATATTCTTCCTACATCATTGAGAATAAATTTAAATGATCCTGCTGACTATGAATTAATTATTGAGAGAATGGATGGAAACCCAGCGGTAAAAGAAATTAGAGCTTCTGGTGAGGCCATAGAAAGACTTTTAAGCTTAACTAATACATTAGTTTTATCAGCAACTATTTTTGCTGGATTAATTGCGTTTGCTGCTTTTATTTTAATTATTAACACATTGAGGCTAACTGCTTATGCAAAGAAAAAAGAGATAAAAATTATGAGAACTATTGGGGCTTCCTCTACATACATAAGACTACCATTTATATTTGAAGCAATATTTGAGTCTTTGATTGGAACAAGTATTGCAGTAGGTCTTGGTTGGGGCTTTATCCAGTATTCAAAAACGTCTTTTATATCAGAAAGTATTTTTGATATTGCTATTTCAGATTCTTATTTGATTAATCTAACCTTAATTTTATTATTATCAACTGTTCTTTTTGGATTCTTTGCAAGTTTTGTCGGGATTAGAAAAGCCTTAAATGATTAAAAAGACTTTAATATCTTTTATATTATTTGTAATTACATTACAAACGATCGTGATAGAACCTTCTAATGCAATCACAGCTGAAGAAAGATTAGAAGAGGTAGAAAAGCAGTTGATAGCAATAGCTAATCAAATAAAACAATATGAGGGTGATAAGACAGATTTAGAAAAAAATATTTTAGCAAACGACACAGCACTTAAGAAAGTTAATGATGAACTTGCTGAGGTTCAGCGGAAACTTGCAATTGCTGAAGCTGCCTTAGAAAAAGCATTAGAGGGATATGATCAATCATTAAATAATCTTGCATCAGTTCAGGAAAATATTGTTAGAGAACAAGTGACTTTAGGGAAAACTAAAAATGAAATAGCAAAAGTTAAAGATGAATTATTTGAGACACAAAAAAATTTAAATTCTGCAAAAGATGAGTTACAGATTAAAGCAGTAGACATGTATATAGATGGAGTGATGAGTCCGGCAACTGCCTTATTCATAAGTCTCAATGATTTATCAGATTTTTTAGCAGCATTGGGCTATGCATCAGCAATTGTGAATACAGCGTATGAAATAATTGAATCCTTAAATTCTTTTGAAAGCTTATCGGAAACGCAAACTGAATTTTTATCTGAACGCGAAGAGCAAAGGGAAGAAATTATTTCCTCATTACAAATGGAAGAAGAAAGAAAGAATCAAATATCAATTGAAGCTGAAGAAAATGCTGAAGAAGTTGAAGAAAGTAAAAATAGAGTAGAGAGAGAGAAACGACAAGTTGAAAATAAAAAAGCTGCTGTTTTAGCAGAGAGAAAAAAAGCACAGAATCTCCTTACTGAAGCAAATAATCAACTTGCAAAGCTAGATGCAGAACATGCGAATCTTGAAAAGCTTGAAGATGCTATTCAAGCGGACATTAATAGATTAAGTTCTCTTGGTGGAGTAGCTCCAAACAAGTTAACTTGGCCTATAACTGGTAGTTATGTTTCAAGTGGTTACAAATGGAGAAGATTTAGAGGTGTTACAAGTTTTCATGGAGCTATAGACATTCCTGGAAGAACAGGAACTCCAATAAAAGCTGCTGCAGGAGGAGTGGTTATTCTTGCAAGATATTACGGCTTAGCTGGAAGAACAGTTTTTATTGATCATGGGGGAGGTATGACTACATTGTATTTCCATATGAATGAAATAAGAACTTCAGTTGGACAGACAGTTGTAACTGGTGATGTAATTGGAACAGTTGGAAATACAGGAAGATCGTCAGGACCACATTTACACTTTGAAGTACGCTTAAAAAATCCAAACTCTGTCAGTTGTAGTCTTCCCTACCTAGATCCAACTTCTAGAGGTAGAATGAATCCTTATTGTTTCTTAGATTGATGAAAGTATTTGCAGAAAATAGAAAAGCAAGAAATTCATATGAATTTATTGAATTTTTTGAAGCAGGAATTGTTTTGACTGGAGCTGAAACAAAAAGCATAAGAAATGGAGCACTTTCTATAATTGATGCATTTGCAACTGTTGAAAATGAAGAAGCAATTTTGAGAGAAATGAATATTGAACCTTACAAATATGCAGAATTAATAGATTACAATCCAAAAGCTCCTAGAAAGTTGTTATTACACAAAAAAGAGATAAAAAGATTAATTGGATTAACTTCAACAAAGGGTCTTACGCTTATTGCTACTAAAGTTTTTGAACAAAATGGATTCATAAAAGTTGAAATAGCTTTATCAAAAGGTATGAAAAATTTTGACAAAAGAAACAAAATGACTGAAAAAAGGGTCAAAAAAGAAATAAGGAACTACAAATAATTTATTTTTAAATTACTTTTATAAATTTAGAATTTATAGACTTAAAAGAAATTAAAGGAAAAAATGGTAAAAGAAATAAATGCTGAAGAATATGCTGAAATTATTAACTCCCCAACTCCGGTAGTTATTGATTTTCATGCCACTTGGTGTGGGCCTTGTAAAGTATTGAGTCCAATATTAGAAGAATTGAATGATGAAATAGATGGTGTTGAATTTGTAAAACTGGATGTTGATCAACATCCACAAATTGCAGGACAAAATCAAGTAATGGGAGTTCCTACAGTTGTGATCCTAAAAGATGGTGAAGTTAAAGAGAGATTTGTTGGAGTTCAACCAAAAGAAGTCATTAAAGAAAAAATTGACGCACTAGGTTAATAGTGTTAAAAATCGTATTAGTTCTACAGGTTCTAATACTTGCATTATTTGGGCTTCTTATTTTTTATGTTCAAAATACAATTGGAGATTTATCTATTCAAGTTTCATCTGCGATGGTTGTGATAGAAGATATGAAAAATGTATTACCAGAAATAGAAGTAGCTATTGAAAATTTTAATCAACTCGAACCCTTATTTGAAAATTTGGGAAAATTAAGTGATTTACTATCAGTTTTGACAGACCCATTTGGCTCAAATGAATAATCAACCAAAAATTGTCATGTACAGCACACAGTGGTGTGGAGATTGTGTAAGGTCAAAAAAAGTTTTTGATAAATTAGGTATAGCTTTCACAGAAATTGATATTGATTATGACAAAGAAGGATTCGAAATTGCAAAAAAAATTCAAAATCAAAATCCACGAATCCCAACTATAGTTTTTGATGATGGAAGCTTTCTGGTTGAACCATCAGATGTTGAACTTACAAATAAAATTAATTCTTTATAATCAGTGTAATGTTACAAAATAAACTTGATTCGAAAACACTTATTAACTTTTGTAATGAAACTTTAGAATTATCAGGAAAAATTGCTCTTACTTACTTTAGGGATATAAGAGATTTGACAATTAAAGGTGATGAAAGTCCAGTGACCCTAGCTGATAAGCAAATTGAACAAGTCATTAGAAGGGAAATCGAAAAAAACTTTCCGGGCCACAACATTATTGGCGAAGAGTTTGAGATAGTTGATAAGTCATCTGAATACACATGGTATATTGATCCGATTGATGGAACTCGAAGTTTTGTCGCAGGAAAATCTGATTTTGGAACATTAATTGCATTAGTAAAGAATGAAAAAATAATTGGAGGGGTAATTGATTGCCCGGCTTTACAAGAAAGATGGATGTCATTTGATAATGACACAACAATAGTTAATGGCAATATTACAAAATGTAGAGAAATCGATAAACTTGAAAATTCTGTAATGGCTACAACTTCAAGTCATGAATTTGGTATGGAAAAATGGAGGGCATATCAATCTCTAGAAGAAAGTGTAAAAGTAACAACTACAGGAAGTGATTGTTACAACTATGGATTATTAGCTAGTGGTTATTTAGATATTGTTGCTGAAAAATTAACTGCTCCTCATGACTACCTACCCTTAATTAAGATTGTTCAAGGCTCAGGTGGAATTATGACAGATTGGGAAGGCAATAATTTAAACTTTAGTGATAAGAATGTATATGTTTTAGCCTCATCATCAAATAGGTTGCATGAATTAGCACTAGAAAAGCTCAGAGCAGAGTGAAATGAAAATTTTAATATGTGATAGCTTAGAAAAAGATGTTATAGATATTTTCAGTAAAATAGGTGAAGTAACAAATATTTCTGATGATGAAAATAAAGAAGACCAGATATCTAAAAATATTTTAGACGCGGAAGTAGTTGTAATAAGGAGTGCCACAACAATTACTAAAGAATTGATAAACTCTGCGAAACAATTAAAAGTAATTGCTCGATGTGGAGTTGGTGTTGATAATATTGATTTAGAACAAGCCTCTAAAAACAATATTTATGTAACTAACTCTCCAAATGCTAATATCATCTCAGTCGCAGAACTTACAATTGGAATAATTATTTCTGCAGCCAGAAATATCCACATATCAAATAACTCACTTAAAGCAGGCGAATGGAACAGACAAAAATTTACTGGCACTGAGCTTTATGACAAGCAGTTAGGTCTTATTGGCTTTGGGAAGGCTGCTAATGAGGTAGCAAAAAGACTTTATGCTTTTGGTATGAAAATAGTCTTTTACGACCCTTATATTGAGGAATCTAAAAATGAAGCAACCAAAGTAGATTTAGACCATTTAATGAAAACTTCAGATGTAATTTCTATTCATGTTAATAAAACTAAAGAAACAGAAAATCTAATCGATTCTAAAGCATTAAATATGATTAAAGAAGGTGGAATCATAGTGAACACATCTCGGGGAGGTATTGTTGACGAGAAAAGTCTTTTTGCATTAGTAGATGATAAAAAAATAATTTTTGGAGGCCTCGACGTTTATGAAAAAGAACCTCCAATAGTTGATGAATTTTTCTCAAATTCAAATATTGTTACTACTCCTCATCTTGGCGCTTCAACGAAAGAGGCTCAACTAAAAGCAGGTAAACAAACTGCAGAAAATGTAAAAGATATTTTGAATGGTGATCTAAGTAGCGTCATAAATAAATAAAAAAACGTTTGTTATAAGATCTAAAAGTAGTGATAATTAAATTACAAATTAGTTGTTGCTGGCACCAATTAACTATCTTCTTCAGTTTTTGGAAGTAAAGAATATGTATCTATCCCAAATTCTTTTTCGATGATTTCATATATTGGCCATCCGTAAGGAACACATCCCATAGTTGATTTGCTTTGTTGCATCATTACTGGTGCAAGTGCATCTTCCTTTGGACATCCAACATGACCCCAACCTAAAATATGTCCAACTTCATGATTTATAAGATACAGCCTGTACGTTTCCATATCTGATCCAAAATCAATAGCTCCATTGATCCATCTAAAATAATTAATAACAATTTGTTGTTCATTTTTACATGAATAGATTCCATTAGTTTCAAGCGGGAAGCATAACTCATCTGTTTTATCTGGTGAAGCAAATATGAATTCAAATTCGCTTTCAGAATTATCTACAAGTTGAAATTCTTTATCCGTAACTTTAATCCAACCTCTTGAATCATTTAAAATTGAAGAGATTAGTTTGCCCAAACATTCAACATTTAGACCTAATGAGGAATCAAGTTTAAGGCTGAAATTTATCTTTTCTTCATCGAAAATAGATAACTCGTATGGCAAAACCCATTCTTCTTCAATGTCACCTATTGAATCTTCCTTACACCCTCCCTTTAAATAGTCATATGATATTTTTTTACTACTATTTATCTCTTGAGCAGTTGCATATATTACCGTTTGATTTGGTGGAATAGTTGTAGTTGTAGTTGTAGTTGTAGTTGTAGTTGTAGAAGTAGAAGTAGAAGTAGAAGTAGAAGTTGTATTTTCTGGTTTCAAAGTTGTGGATGTTGATGAGATGGTCGTGCTAGTTTGAATTTGATTCTCAATTTCAACTTGTTCATTTTGAGTATCTCTAATGAAAATAAAATATGAAAAAGCTGATATCGATATCAAAATTGTTAATAAGACACTTAATCTCAGATTACTGTTCATAATTTAATGTTATATCTCTAAAAACTCTCAAACAATATTTATTTCGCTTTATACCCTTTTTTATCAATAAAATCTTCAGGTTCAAGTCCTAAACCATCTGCAACCCTGTTTATATAATTAAAATAACCAATTATTTGAACAATTTGAGATATATCTTTGTCAGTCAAATTCAGATCTCGTAAAGTTTGAATATCATTTTCATTAACTTTACTTGGTGTTTCTGTTAGTTTTTTTGCAAAGTTACACATTGCCATTTGAGTTTTTGTTAATGAACTTGTACTCCAATCTTCCGCGATTTCATCAACTAACTTTTGATCTGTTGTCTCCGACCGGAGATCAAATAAATGTGCTCTTATTCAATATTCACACTCATTCGACATAGATGTTACAACAGCAAGTAACTCACTATCGAATCGAGAAATATTTGAATTTCCAAACATAGTAGAACCATATAAGTTCATTGAATCTTTCAGAATTTGAGGAGTCTGTGATTGTATAGTGAGAACATTCCAAATTCTTCCAGCTCTTCGCAATCCTTTTTCATATTCTTTTTTCAGTAAGCCAGATGCTTCATCAAAATTAAATAATTTTATAAATGCCATAAATAGAAGTCTTACTTAAAATTATTAATAATGCAATTACCAAGTGAATTAAAGTTAGCAATTGATAACAATGCATTTTGTGCAATAGCCACAAATATTGACGAAAACATTATTCAAAATCATCTGATGTGGGTTGATTACAAAGAAAATAAAATTCTTATTAATACTGAACAAGGAAGAAAAAAAACTGAAAATATTCGTATTAACCCAAATCTTACAATTGTTATATTTCATCCAAGTGAAATGTATTCAAGTTGGGAAATAAGAGGTGTTGTAGAAAATATTATTGATAATGATAGTGCAAATGATCATATCGATTATTTATCCAATCGATATACAGGCAAGCCGTATAGGAGAGATACAGGAGTGAGCTGGAATGAGGCAGATATTAAATCTAGAGAAATTTGGGAAGTAGATACGAACAATATAATTTCAATGGTTAGACCTCAAGCCAAATCTGATCCTGAATGAAATTTTAAAAAAGGACTGTTTTCAAATAATTCACTTTGTTCATCAGTTAAGTTCTTTTTTATTATCTCTTCAGCGTCGAAGGTTAAATTACCACCTCTCGATTCCAAATGTCCAGTTTTTCTAAATATTGTTTCAGGAATCTTCTTCAAAAATCTTTTAAAACTTTCTTCAGAAATCCTGAGCTTTTTTGCAAGTGTTAACTCCACCTTTATAGATTCTGGAATGACATTACACGCAAATATATAGAGAGAAGCAAACATTGACCAGTCAATATCAGAAATCCTTCTTGATTTTTCAAATATTGTGAAGTCGTAATCAAGAAAAGAATCAAAAGGTGAATAATTAAATGTTGCTTTGTCACTTAATTGTTTAAACAAAAATCGGTCTAATAATTTAATGTCCAAATTACTCAATGATTGCTCAAGACCAGTTTTTGATAAAGATAGTTCATCTTGGAGGTGATTTATAGAAATACTGTTAATAACAATTTTTCCAAAATAATTTACAATATTTATATCTAAATTTATATTTTTAGGAATATTGATAAGGCCATCGTTGTCTTCCTGATCAATTGAAACAATTAATTCCTCATTTAAATTGAATGTTTGGTTGTTAATTTTCATTTTATATTTTGTCTTGGCTAATAACTATTGTAAAGCCATAATAGTGATATGGGGGTGAACTGGCTTCGACTTTGAAGCGAGCCTCTCAGTAGCGAGCTGAGGGTCCTAGGGCCTCATTAAAAACGTAGGAAAAAAAAGATAACTGCCAAACCTAAATTGGCCGTAGCAGCTTAATTGTTGCTCGTCGACTGCCGGGGTTCCCACCTCGGGTAGTATCGGCGTCGAAATGTGGGATGCTGAGTTAGGTTACCGACTAACTTTTAAGATTTAAGGTAAAAACTATTGAGAATTTGTTTCTGGTGACTCTCTCAATAGTATTTCACCAGATGCGCTCGGAGAAGCTGTTTGGTAGCTTAAAAGGACCGGGGTTCGACTCCCCGCACCTCCACTATAATTAAAATACGATGAGTAAAAAAAATACATATGATTTTGCAATCATTGGTGCTGGTATTGTTGGATTATCTACAGCTCTTCACTTACAAAGACAGAATAAAAGTGTTTTAGTTCTTGAAAAAGAAAAAAAACCAGGTCTTCATCAATCTGGGAGAAATTCAGGAGTAATTCACTCTGGAATTTATTACAAGCCAAATTCTTCCAAATCTGAACTTTCAATAAGAGGTCGAAATCTCCTAATTGAATACTTAAAAGAAAAAGGTATTAATTATCGCCAGGAAGGAAAAGTAGTTGTTGATGACGATTTAGATAAACTAGAAGACCTACAAAGTCGAAGTAAAGAACTTGAGATGCATGGAGTTGATATTGTTCAAGATGATGATTTGCTTTCTATTGAACCAAATTCTGTTGTTAAAAAAGGTTTATTTGTACCTCAGGCTGGTGTCGTAGATTATGGAGAAGTTGTAAGAACGTATGCCGATGAATTCATTGAATTGGGTGGAGAAATTCAATATATTGAAGAAATTATTGAAATAGAAAATGTACATAATTTGAAACAAATAAAGAGTAAAAACAATTCTTTTAGCTGTGAATTTTTAATAAATTGTGCAGGTCTTTTTTCAGATGAAATAGCAAGAATGGATGGCATGTCTCCAAATGTTAGGATTATTCCATTTAGAGGTGAATATTACAAAATTAGAGATACAAAAAATTCAATTTTAAATAATATGATTTATCCACTAGCTGATCCAGATTTACCATTTTTAGGAATTCACTTAACAAAAACAGCTAATGGAGAGATTGAAGCAGGTCCAAATGCCGTTTTAGCTTTTTCAAAGGAGGGTTATAAATGGACAGATATTAACCTTGTTGACTTAACAAAAGTTTTAACTTATCCAGGCATGATCAAGCTTGGAAAAAAATATTTAAAAACAGGTTTATCAGAGATGTATAGATCTTTAAATAAAAAAGTATTTGTTAAAGAGATTCAGAAATTAATAAATGGTATTAGTTCAGATGATATTATTCAAATTCCATCTGGAGTACGTGCTCAGGCTGTCGATCAAGATGGAAATTTATTAGATGATTTTCTTTTCGAAGAGGGAAGTAGTTCTTTACATGTATTGAATTCTCCAAGTCCAGCTGCTACTGCCTCTTTAGCAATTGGTGAATCTATCGCATCAAAAATATTGAATTAATATTTTCTAGATTTTCCTGTTTGAACATCCCAGAGTTTTGTGTAAACATTATTATTTCCTAAAAGTTGATCATGTGTTCCATTTTCTACTATCTCACCATCTTCTAACACATAGATTAAATCAGCATTTCTAATTGTTGAAAGTCTGTGAGCAATTGCAATAACTGTTCTACCTTCTTTTAAAGTTTCAAGTGATTCTTGTATGGCTGCTTCAGTTTCATTATCTACTGCTGATGTTGCTTCATCAAGAATAAGTATTTCTGGGTTTTTAAGGATAGCTCTAGCGATTGAAATTCTTTGCCTTTGTCCGCCTGAAAGCTTTTGACCTCTTTCCCCAACTATTGTGTCTTCTTTATTTGGAAGGTCATTGATAAATCTATCTGACTCTGAAAGCCTTGCTGCATTCCAAACTTCCTCACTATTTGCTTCAATATTTCCATATGCAATATTTTCAAAAACACTTCCCTCAAAAAGAAATACATCTTGGCTTACAAGTCCAATTTTGTTTCTTATGCTTTCTAACGACAATGATTCTATTTCATGTTCGTCAAATAAAATTTTTCCACCATTCTTTTCATAAAATCTCAAAATTAATTTTATTAAAGTTGATTTACCTGAACCTGTACTACCAACTATCGCAGTTGTTTTTCCCTTTTCAATTTCGATATTTATATTTTTTAATACTGGAAAATCTTTTACATATTCAAAATTTAAATTCTCAAAGGTGATTTTATTTTTTAGTTCTAATAATTCTATTTCACCATCATTAATGGTTGGATTTGTATCTCGTAGATTCATTATTCTTCTGAAAGATGCCATGGCTTTTTGAAACGAGTCAAAAATCATACCTAATTCTGTAAGAGGCCAAAGCAGTCTTTGGGTTATGAAAAGCATAACTGAATACATACCAACTTTTATCTGACCATCGAGTGCGAGAAAACCACCAATTAATAATGTTGCCGTAAATCCGAATAATATAGCCACTCTAATAATTGGTATAAATGCAGCTGATAACTTTATAGCATCATAATTTGCAGTTTTAACTTCATCTGAAGCTGAATCTATTCTTTTATATTCTTTTTTCTCTCGATTGAAACTTTTAACTGTCAGGATTCCAGTAATGGAATTAGATAAATGTGCATTCAGTGATTCAACATTATTTCTTATTTTTGAATATCTTTCCCCAATTCTTTGAACAAACTTATAGGAACCAAAAACGATTACTGGAATTGGAATGAAAGCAAATATTGCAACAAGAGGTGAGATGTAAAGAAACGTTGCACCAATGACAATTACTGTTGTTGCTGTTTGAATCAATCTGTTTGCAGCTTCATTTAAAAAATTCTCCATTTGATTAACATCATCGTTAAGTATTGCCATCAACCTCCCGGATGATTTATTTTCAAAAAAAGATAAATCCAAATCTAATGTTTTATTAAACGTCTCTGTTCGCATTGAATGTTGAAGATCTTGAGCTATATTTCTCCATGTAACTGCTGCAACATAGTCAAAGATTGATTCAAAGCCCCAAATTACAAACGTGATAAAAGCAAGAATAATTAATTGCTGTCTTCTATCTTCAAAACCAAAATTTCCGATAAAAGATTCTGATCCCTCAACAACAATATCAATAGCGATACCAATTAAAACAGGAGGAGCGAGATCAAATAATTTATTTAGAACTGAGTAAATTATTCCTCTTTTAACTTTTGCTTCATTCTCTTGGGCATATTTATAGAGATCTTTTAAATTATTCTGTTTCATTATCAATCAATGTTACTTTGTTTGAAGGTTATTTATTCCGTCTCTTATTTCTTTCAAAAGCGTTACCTCTTTTGATTCTGTTGCAACGACCTCATCATTCTCTTCATCATCAACCATATCCTCAAAATGATTGTATGCCTTTATAACTAAAAACATTACAAAAGCAATGATAAGGTAATTAATTATCTCACCTAAAAAAGCTCCAAAGCTCCCAGATTGCAATCCTGAGTTTGGATCAACATCGCCGAAAAGACCAAGGTTATCAAGATTTGGCAAATTAATTATTAATCCAATCAGTGGCTCAATTAATTTTTTTGTAAATACATCCACTAATGACTTAAAAGATGCACCCATAACAAATGCAACTCCAAGCTCAACAACATTACCTCTATTGATAAAGTTTCTAAATTCTTTTATCATGATTCCTCCTATTTGTATCTCAATAATTAAGATTACAATTATTCTTAAATCCTATGAGAAAATACTTAAATTATTTATTAATCATTTTTTTAATCACAAGTTGTACCACAGGTTCAAGCTCTGAACCTGAAATTGTTGATGCAACTTCCTCTTCTGTAACAAGTGTTGCCGAAACAACCTCAACTACATTAACAATAAAAGTTGATGAAGAATTTATTGTAGATGAATTTGGAGTTGAACTGCTCACAGCTAGTCCAGAAATGAAAGAACAATTCGATGAGTTGATTGCCTTTGTTGAAAAAAGGACAGGCTTGGAGTTTACTGAATATCCTGAATTCAATTTATACACCTTAGAGGGTTACAGAGATTACAATGCAGCATCTTATCTTGATGACTTTGAAAAAGATTATGAAGAAGGTGAATGGGAGAGAGCTGTTTTATCAGAGAACATGTGGGGATTAACAAAGGCTTCACCTGAAAAAATGAAAGAACTTATTGTAGAGTTTCAAAGATGCGCTTCTGCCGGTTCTTATAATCTCTTAGATAAAATATTAAGAGTTCCTGTTAAGCGAAATCAAACAAAATTAAATCTTTGGGAGCAATCTGTAATTGTCCACGAGTTAGTGCATTCTCTTCAGGGTCAAATAATTGATCTTTCAGACTGGTACAGCACCATGAAAGAAAATGATGATTTTATGGATTATCCAGGCAGACGCGCACTAATGGAGGCCCAAGCAGACTTAATTCAAGCTTATTGGATGTCTAATCTAGATTCCTATGATAGACAAACAATGAATTCACAACGACCAAATTTTAGATGCGCTGTTTCGTTACCTGATTATTTCTATATACCAAATGATCTTTATTATGATTTTGGTGGTCGATTGGGAAAGCAAATTCATAGCAATGGAAAAATGGAGGCATTGAACGAAGCATTGTATAAATTACCAACTGCTGAGCAAATTTATGCGCCTGAAAAATATTTTTCTGAGGAACCATACATCAATGTCGAGATTGAGACACTTGAATTAGAAGAGTTCTCTTTTCTTGAAGAAGGTCAGCTTGATTCTCTCGATATTGTTTATTTATTACAAACAACAATTGGTCGGGTTGATGCCGTTAATGCAGCTATTGGACTTGGAGGTGGATCTTGGGTTGATTATGTAAATGATGAAAATCAATTATTCATGACTGTAAAAATTCAAGGAGACAATTCAACCGAGTTAAATGAAATTGCAGAAGCATTCATGAATTGGGCTAATTTTCAAACAAGATTTACAAAATTATCAAACGATAAAGGAAATTGGATAGGAAACCTATACGAAGGAGAGACAAACTTATGGATTTACAATGATGGCAATTATTTAAGACTTGCTCTCTCAAACGATTTAGATTTCATTACTAATTTTTTGAGCGACTGTTCATCACAGATATGTAATACAAATTTTTAAAATGGCTACTTTTTATATTTGCCCAACACCTATTGGAAATTTAGAAGATATTTCACAAAGATTAGTGAATACTTTATCGAAAGTAGATGTTGTTTATGCAGAAGATACTCGAGTAGCAAAAAAATTATTATCTCATTTGAACCTGAAAAAAGATGTTAAATCATACTTTATGGGAAATGAAAATAAGAAAGTATCTGAAATTTCAAATTTGTTAAGTGAAAATAAATCCGTTGCCTTGATTTCAGATGCAGGAACACCTCTTATCTCTGATCCGGGAAATATGCTGATTCAACAATTAATTGAAGGTAACCATGAGATAGTTTCTATCCCAGGTCCCTCTAGCGTTTTGGTTGCTTTAACCTTGTCTGGATTTGAAATAGATAGATTTACTTTTTTAGGCTTTATACCTAAGTCAGGAAAAGAAAGAACTAATTTTTATAATCTCATTTCTGAAGCTTCTTATCCTTTAGTTTGTTTTACATCACCAAATAGACTCAGGAATGACTTAAAAGAATTTGTTAGCAAAGACTTACAGAATGAAATAGTAGTTTGTCGTGAGTTAACAAAAAAATTTGAATCTATATACCGAGGAACAGCGCAAGAGCTTCTCAAAGATATACCTGAGAACAAATATAAAGGAGAAGTTACTCTTGTCATAGATAAATCACATAAATTAAACACTCTTGATATAGATATAGAAAATTTTGCAAAAAAACTAATTGAGTTTCAAGTTCCTAAAAGAGAAATTGCAAAAATCATTTCTTCACTAAATAAAGAGAAAGTTAACAAAATTTATGACTCAATCAAAAATCTTTGATTGCGTCAACACAGCTTTTACATAAAAACTTATCTTTGATCTGTACTTCAACCTTTTCTTCAGGACAAATACTGCAAGTACTATTATTTTTTGTAATAATCAATGATTGATTTTCAACACGCATAGTTATTTCATCGTTATGTTCAACGTTAAGAGCATTTCTAATTGATTTTGGTATTACTACTCTTCCTAAATTATCAATCTTAGATTTATTACCTTTGACCATATTTCTAATACTCCTATTCTTATAGTAGTGAATAAAAATCAATCTTATAACAAAATGAAATGGGTTGATACTCATTGTCATCTGCAGCTAATTGATGAAACATTAGATAGTGAAAATTTTCATAATATTGAATTTTTAATAATTCCTGGAGTAGATTTTGAGTCATCTTTACAAGCTAAAGAGATAAGTTCTGAGATAGACCTCGAAAGCTATTGGTCTGCGGGTCTACATCCACATGATGCAAAACTATTAAATTCTCAAAAGGAGTCCCTAGCGAACCTTTTCCAAGAGGCAGACTTAATTGGAGAGACAGGCCTTGATTTTTATAGAAATTTATCAACAAAAGATGAACAAATAATAAATTTCTTATTTCATCTTAAATATTCAAAAAAACTTGATAAGCCAATCATTATTCATTGTCGAGACAGTTTTCAGGACACTTACGACCAACTTGTTGAATTTAACAATCCCTCTTCCATAATTTTACATTCCTGGACAGGTGGAAGGAAGTGGACAAAACAGTTCGCTGAATTAGGGGTATATTTTTCAATATCTGGGATCGTTACGTATGACACAGCAAAAGATTTACAGCTTTCTGTTAAGGAAATTCCAATTGATAAATTACTTCTAGAAACGGACACACCCTATTTAGCTCCTGTTCCACTAAGAGGACAAGACAACAGACCGAATTTCATCGAACATACAGCTATGAAGATATCAAATATATTAGATATTGATAAAAAAAAATTATCCGAAATTACAATTGAAAATTCTAGAAGATTATTAGGTAGGCAATCTTGAGTGAAATTTTCTGGATAAATAAATTAAATATAAAGCCAAAAAAAAGTTTGGGACAGAATTTTTTAATTGATTCAAATATTTCTAGAAAAATTACGAAACTTGTACAAGGGCAACTTGCTGATCCCATATTAGAAATAGGGCCTGGAACAGGATCATTAACGAACGAATTATTAAAAGATAATTACAGAATTAAAGCGATAGAAGTTGATAACGAGTTAACAAATATACTTGGAGAACGTTTTGGAGAAGTTCCCAATATAGAGATCATTAATGAGGATGCAATGGACTATGACTATAGTCAGTTAACCGGTCCATGGTGGATAATGGTCGGCAATCTTCCTTACAATATTGGAACTAGATTGTTAGTGAAATTAATTACTGAAGTTCCCCAAATACATCGATATGTTGTAATGCTTCAGGATGAAGTAGCAGAAAGAATTGTGGCAAAGCCAGATACAAAACAATATGGATCATTGTCGGTTCTTTCATCTTTATTTACAAATTCAAAAATTCAGTTCAATGTAAGCAAAAATTGTTTCGAACCTAAACCAAAAATTTTATCTACTGTTGTAACTCTACAAAGAGAGACTTTAATTGATGAAGATATGAGAATGAAAGCTTTTGAAATTTCAAAAGTTGCTTTTCAACAAAAAAGGAAAAAAATAAAAACTGCTTTGAAAGACTACATTGACGAAGAATCCTCAAAAAAACTTTCATTGGATTTAAACTTAAGACCACAGGAATTGACACCTGAAAATTACTTAGCAATAGCGGAAATAAATTCATGAAAATCAATACATACGCAAAAATTAATTTAAATTTAAAAATTTCAAAAGATATAGACGATGGACTTCATAATATAAGCTCTCTAATAGTTCCGATTGATTTATATGATTCGATAGAAATAAACGAAACTAATACTGATGTTGATAATATCCGATTTGATATAGAAGGAATTTCCAAGGAAAACACAATATCAAAAGCTTTAAATCTATTAAGAAGTAAATCTAATCTTTCTGTATTCTTTGACGTAAAAATTCAAAAAAACATTCCAATTGAAGCGGGTTTAGGTGGTGGAAGCTCAAATGCTGCAGGGATTATTTCAATGCTTACAAAAAAATACAACTTACCAATGCCTTCATATAGGGAAATTGCAATAAATGTTGGAAGTGACGTTCCTTTCTTCATAACAGGTAAGCCATCCAATATTTTGGGTATTGGAGATATCGTGGATCCAGTGAATCTTCAAAAAGATATAAATATGATACTTGTTGTGCCTAATGAAAAAATTTCTACCAGAAATGCATTTTCTAAGTTTGATGAATTAAGTCAGGACAATTTAGAGATAAATGAATATGAAGATTTAAAAATCTTTAATGATTTCTGGATACCTGCTTGTACATTAGAACCAAATTTATTGAAAATAAAGAATAATCTGGAATCACTCACAAATCTTGAGTTCTATTTATCAGGAAGTGGAAGTTCTATGTTTTGTTTGGGGGATACTGAAGAGCTGACCAAAAAAATTGACCTAATAGATTTGAACCAATTTAAACTTGTAAAGCTAGTAAAAAAAATTGATTTTAGTTTCGAAACAATTTCGGATTAGAATTAGATACAGACGATGGGGGATGGTGTAATTGGCAACACATTTGGTTTTGGTCCAAACGTTGAGGGTTCGAGTCCTTCTCCCCCAGCCAAAAAATAAATGAGTATTTCAGGTGTAATTTTAGCTGCAGGTCAGGGGACAAGAATGAAATCCTCTCTACCTAAAGTTCTTCAAAATGTACTTGGAAAACCAATGATCAACTATGCTCAAGAGGCCATAACTGACTTAGAAAAAAAATATGTTATTGTTGGCCATCAATCTGATAAAGTAATCCAAACTTTATTTGAATCTTACATCCCTATTATTCAAGAAAAGCAACTTGGTACTGGGCACGCAATAGCAACATTGGTTGAAAGTAAAGAGTATGACGATGATAAAAATGATTACCTTGTTGTAATTCCCGGAGATGTTCCACTTATAAAAAAGAAAGACTTAGATTTATTAATCAATGATGTCGTCTCATCAAAAGCAGCAATTGGCCTAATCACAGCTGAAGTGAACGATCCATTTGGATATGGAAGGATTGTGAAGAATAAAGATGAGTTTGAAAAAATAATCGAAGAGTCAGACGCAGATAAACAAGAAAAACAAATAAAAGAAATCAATTCTGGAATTTATTGTATTGATAAAAAGTTTTTAAAAGAATACATCGGAAAAATAGAAAGCGAAAATATTCAAAATGAGTTCTATCTAACAGATTTAATAAATATAGCTTTTCAAAACAAACTCGAGAGGGTTATAGTACAAGTAAGTGAAGATTCAATACAAGGCGTAAATTCCATGAGTCAACTAAACGATGTTGAAAATACTCTCCGTAAAGAATTAATTCAAACTCATATGGACAATGGTGTATATTTCCAAGATCCAAATTCAACTTATTTAGATAAAACTGTAACGATTGAAGCTGGAGCAAAAATTCTCGCAAATTGTCATCTAACAGGTAGTACAAATATTAAAAAAGATTGCGTAATTGGACCCAATTCAATTATCAACGATTCCGAAATTGGAGAAGGCTCGTCGATTCAGTTTTCAGTAGTTGATGAGGCAGAAATAAAAAGTAATGGAAAGATTGGGCCATATGCTCATTTAAGAAAAGGTTCAATTTTGGATGAAGATGTCAAAGTAGGTGCTTTTGCAGAAACAAAAAATTCTACGATTGGAAAAGGAAGTAAAGTTCCTCACCTTGCATATGTTGGAGATGCAGAGTTAGAGGAAGATGTTAATTTTTCAGCCGGTGCAATTACTGTAAATTACGACGGTAAAGAAAAACACAAAACTGAAATAAAGAAAAATGCTTTTGTTGGATCTGATGCGATGCTTGTTGCTCCTGTAACAATTGGAGAAGGTGCAATGGTTGGAGCAGGTTCTGTTATAACAAAAGATGTTCCACCTGGGGCTCTTGGTATTGAAAGAAATGATCAAAAGAATATTGATGGCTACATGGAAAGAAAAAACAAAAAAGGTAAAAAATGATTGAGCAAGCTGGAAAAAAGAAAATGCTTCTCTTCTCTGGTTCATCAAACCAGGAATTAGCTGAAAAAGTAGCCAAGGAGCTTGGAACTGACTTAGCTGAAGTAGACAAAACCCAGTTTGCTAATGGAGAAATCTACATTCGTCTTCAGGAAAGTGTTAGAGGTGCAGATTGTTTTGTAATGCAAAGTCATTCAGGCCAAGTGAATTTTACAATTATGGAACAACTTCTACTTGTAGATGCTTTAAAAAGAGCATCCGCAAAAAGAATTACTGCGGTACTTCCTTTCTATCCTTACTCAAGACAAGATAAAAAAGCCTTACCAAGAGAACCTATCTCAGCCCGCTTGGTTGCTGATTTATTTATATCAGCAGGTGCAGATAGAATCGTATCCATAGATTTACATACACAACAAATTCAAGGATTTATAAGCCAACCTTTTGATCACCTTACTGCAATGCCACTATTCGTAAATTATTTCAAAGATAAATATAAAGAACCAATAACAATCATTTCACCTGATGCAGGTGGTGTTCGAAGAGCAACAACTTTTGCAAAAAACATGGAGGCATATGTTGGTTTTGTTCATAAAAAAAGAGATCCAAAAATTCACAATGAAGTTAAGGCATTTACTGTAATTGGAGAAGTCGAAGATAGACATGCGATTTTATTTGATGACATTATTGATACAGGAGGAACTATTGCAGCCGCTTCGAGAGCATTGATTGAAAGAGGGGCAAAGTCAGTAAGTGTTGCTGCTACTCATGGTATATTTTCTGACGAAAGTGTAGAGAAATTAAAAGATACACCAATTGATGAAATCGTTGTCACTGACACTCTTAAACAAAATGGAAATATTGAAAAAATTGGTAATGTTAAAATCCTCTCCGTTTCTTCTATTATTGCAACTGCACTAACATCTATTTTTGCGGATGATTCTGTCTCTGCAATATTTATGGGTGAAAACGTTTTATAAGGAGAAGAAGTGGCAAAGCATAAAGTTAAGATATCACTTTTGGGTTCAATGAAAGAGTTTCAAACCGAAGTTGATGATAAGAAAAAATTTACAAAAGAAATTGAAGGATTAATGCAAAATGGTGGCATGTACTGGATTAAAGACGATGAAGGTGAAATTGGCATTAATGCAAAGCAAATACATTCAATAGAGTTTGTCGAAGATAGTGACAAAAGGGAAGCAGGGTTAGTTTAGGAAGCAACTAGAGTACCAGTTTTTTTGTACTCTCTTCTAATTGACTTTCTTTCATCTTCTGTTGTTCCACCCCAAACACCAGAATCTTGGTTTGTACGAATAGCATATTCTAGACAATCTAACTTTACATCACATTCATTACATATAGCCTTAGCTTCAGCAGCTTGTTTTAGGGCTTTCATAGAAGAACCTACTGGGAAGAAGAGGTCAGGATCAGCAAATGCGCATGCACCCTCCTGCATCCAGAGTTCTTGTTCTAATTCAAAATTTACTATTTGCACATTATTCCTTACTTTGTGAAATGTTTCACAATCTAGTGAATTAATTGTACTAAAATTGAGAACATAAGGAAGTAATTTTGAAAAAAATTTTTGGTCATAGAGGTTTACCTAATTCATACCCTGAAAACACCTTTTTGAGTCTCAATAAAGCCCTTGAAATATGTGATTTTGTCGAAACAGATGTAAGAATAACAAAAGACCAGGAGCTAATTCTGTTTCATGATCCAACACTAAATAATCAAAAAATTGAAGAATTGTCATTACAAGAGATATCTGATATTAAAAATACTGACCTTAATGAGAATCATTTAATATCAAGAGATCAAATATTGGGAAATGTTAATTTTGAATTGAAAGTAAATAAGGAACAAGAATCTCTAAACACAATCTTTGTAGAAAAAATCATTGAGATAACAAATCCTGAAGATATTGTCTCTTCATTTGATTGGGGAACAATTTTAAGTAACAGAGAAAAATTTAATTCAAGATACGGTATTTTGATTGATGAAGAAAATCAATTATTCGAAAGCAAAGCTATTTCGAATTTAGATGATAATTTAATGTTTATGATCCAAAAAGATATTTTTCATTCAAGAAAGTTTGACCTACCAAAAGATAAATGCGTTGTGTGGACAGTTAATGATAAAGATGAAATAGATAATATTTTAAATACGGGAGTTTATGGTGTGGTCACTGATATTGGTGATAAACTTTAACTAGATAGGATAGAAAATTATGGCACTAGCAGATGACTTAAGCTCAGCATTAAAAGATGCAATGAAGGCAAAAGATAAACCTAAACTTGATGCTATTAGACAAATCCAAACAGAGATTGCAAAAAAGAAAGCTGAAAAAGGCGAAGAAGTAAATGACGATCTTGTACTTGGGGTGATATCTTCATATGTTAAAAAAATGATAAAGGCTGTTGAAGAATATCAATCCTTGGGTGATAGAGGTCAAGAGATGGCAGAAAAAATACAATTTGAGATTGATTTCTTAAGTACCTATTTACCTGAACAACTTAGTGACGAAGAAGTTGAAAAAATCGTTGATGAGGTCCTTTCCGAATTAGGTGATGTTGACATTTCACAAATGGGAAGAGTCATTGGAGCAGTCATGGCAAAGGGCGATGGGATAGATGGCTCTATTGTTAGTAAAATCGTGAAAGATAAACTCTCCTAATATTTCTTGTTGTTTCAAATTAAATAACATTTATCCTTACTAAATATGGAAAATAAAACATTTAATGTAGCTGTGATGGGTGCTGGCAATATTGGTTCAGCTGTTATCTCACGCCTTTTGAACTTAGATAAAGGAATAGTTGGATTAAATGTAAAAAGAGTTTTAGTTAAAGATAAAAGTAAAAAAAGAGACATGTCAGATGATATTCTCACTGATAATTTTGATGACATTTTAAATGATGATTCTATTGATCTTGTTATAGAAGTTCTTGGAGGTATTGATCCAGGTAAAGAGTACATAAAGGCACTCTTGCAAAATGGTAAAGCAGTGATAACAGCAAATAAAGATATTATTGCCGATTCTGGCGCTGATCTTATTAATACTGCAAAAGAAAATAACGCTTGTCTATATTTTGAGGCAGCAGTTGCTGCAGGTATACCTGTACTTAAACCAATTATTGAAAGTCTTCGAGGGGAGGAATTAACAAAAGTATCAGGGATTATTAATGGAACAAGTAATTATATGCTTACATCAATGGAAGAAGGAAGCACCTATGACGATGCTTTATCTACTGCTCAAGATCTTGGATATGCAGAACCAGATCCTACAAATGACGTTGAAGGTTTAGATGCAAAATACAAAGCAGTTATTTTATCTTTACTTTGTTTTGGAACATCTCCAACCTCTGAAGATTTATTTACTGATGGTATTTCAGGTATAACAAAAGATGATTTTGAGTGGGCTGCACGACTTGGTAAAACAATCAAGTTAGTTGCACAAATAGATAACAAAAACGGATTCAACGCAAGAGTTCACCCTGTATTAATTGATACAAAACATCCTCTTGCAGCAATAAGAGGTGCCTTAAATGCAGTTGTTGTTGAAGGGGATAATATAAATCAGCTTGTATTTTCTGGGCCAGGAGCTGGAGCAGAACCAACAGCAAGTGCAATTATTGGAGACGTGTTAAGTGCTTGCCATCAACTAAGTAGTGATCAAACAAACTGGTACCCATTAAGAGAATTCAAAGGTGAGATGAAAAATTTTGAAGATGTTGAATCAAGTATGTTCATTCGATTGTCTGTAAATGATGAACCTGGAGTTTTGGCAAATATATCTGGCACTTTTGGAGAGAACAATGTCAGCATTGAAAGCGTTATCCAAGAAGGCAGGGGAGATAAAGCCGAGCTTGTTCTTGTCACTCATGAAGCTCCAGAAAAAGATATTAAGAATTCTATTGATCAAATATCTGCATTGGACTCTGTCACTACCGTGACTTCAACATTACGCGTTTACGTCTAAGTGGTACAGTATCAATCAACCAGAGGACATAAAGAGACGCTCTCTTTTCAAGATGTCATACTTTCAGGATTAGCTCCTGATAAAGGATTGTATTTACCTGATTCTTTATACCTTGAAAATCTGAATCACTTAACAGAAGAGGATTTAAGTTATGAAGATTTTGTAAAAACAATCTTTATTGCCCTTGATAAAGAAACTGCAAAATATGTTGATGATTTATCTTTATACTCTGGTTTTGAAAACTCTCCAGAACCAGTACTGAAAGACTTAAATGATTCCACTGTTGTCATGGAATTATTTCATGGTCCTACGAAATCCTTCAAAGACTATGCATTACAACCCCTTGGTGCAATTGCTGATAAAAGACTTAACGAGTTGGGAGAGCGAGGCTTAGTGCTTGTTGCAACAAGTGGAGATACCGGAAGTGCAGCAATTCAGGCTGTTAAAGATTCAGATAATATCGATATCGTTGTCTTGCATCCAGCAGACAAAATAAGTGAGTATCAAAGAAAACAGATGACAAGTGTAATCAAAGACAATGTTTTTAATATTGCTGTAGAGGGTTCATATGATGATTGCCAACGAATTGCAAAAGAGATTTTATCTGAAAATCCATTTGATCGAAGAATAATATCTTTGAACTCCATCAACTGGCTTCGTGTCATGGGCCAAGTATCTTATTACGTCTGGTTAACCAAACAATTTACAGCACCAATAAATGTAGCTATTCCATCTGGTAATTTTGGTAACGCATACTCAGCCTGGTTTGGTCGATCACATGGACTAAAAATAAATCAAATTATGTGTACGACAAACGTTAATGATGTTCTAAAGAGATTTATTGATTCTGGAATACTAGAACCACAGACAACACAACCGAGTGTTGCTCCAAGTATGGATATTCAAATTCCTTCAAGTCTGGAGAGGTTAATATTTGATCTCGATAATAATTCAAGCAATTTTTATGAGAGCCTCAAAGAAAACGGCAAAGCATCATTAAGTGAACAGAGTATAGAAAAGCTTCAACATATATTTAGCTCACAAACGTTTGATGATGAGGATATAAAAGATGAGATTAAGTTATTAAACGAAAAGTTTGAAATTGTTTTTGATCCTCATACTGTTACATCTTTAAGAATGGCTTTGGATACAAATACAAATTTACCAACTGTTGCCGTTGCAACTGCCTCTCCTGAGAAATTTAGTAATGTTATTTCTCCAATCATTGATGATTTTTCTGAGGTAAATATTGAAAACGATGAAGATTTTATGGTCCTAGATGTAAATAAAGATAATATCGTTGAATCAATAAAAGCAAAATTTGCCTAAAAAGCACTTTAATTAGAATCTTTTCTAAGTTAAAATTATCTTTGTTGTAAAAGAGGGGAATATAAAAATATTAAATACTCTCAACTTTGTTGTGCTTTTGTTTAAAAAGCTATTCTCGTTCGTCTTTAATAAGAAAACTTTCAACTTAGTTATGTCATTTTTAATGATTGTCTCTCTTGCGTATGTCACTATTGAAAAAATCGATCCAGAACCCGCCTTAGCAGTAGGAGAGTTTGATTGTGTTGATTCTGATGGAAGAACTTATATTTATCAAAGTACATGGACTGATAGTGGAGATACGTTGACCATTAATCGAGGAATAAACAATGATTCTGGAACATTTTCTTCATCAGTTAATGAGACATTTAACTCTTGGGACCATAACAATATTGATGAGGTCAACGCATTAAGCATTCAAACTGATGGTTCAATGTATGCAATTTTGAAAAAAGATAACAGCAATAATGATCTCTACCTTTATAAGCTAAATTACAACTCATCTGGGGTGGGAACAACGTCTTATATAAGTTCTGTTAATCTTGGCACCGGTGAAAATAACGCTGCTTCTAATTATGAGGTTGAATCAGGTGGAACAACTTATAGATATATTTTCACATCAAAAGGTTTCTTTAATGGAAATCAAAAAGTAATACGAATAAATAGTAATGGAACATATAAAGTAATCACTCCAACAATTACAAATGGAGGAAATGGATCTAATAAAGCAAAAGACTTTGCATGGGTTTCCAATCATCCATCTGGTCTCGACTTTGTTGGCTATGACTCCAATGCAAATGATTTACTTGGTGCTGAAATAACTTCACATACAAATATTGGAGCTAGCAATGAAGCAATAACAATTGATTTAAGTGTAATAAATGGAAACATTGGAAGCGGTATAGGTTCAAACTCAGGTGCAGCAATGTCACTTGGTAATGGAGATGTATATTTCTTAGAAAATTCAACTGGAGATCTCTGGCTTTATGATCAATCAGCAGGAACATTAACAGAAACTAATGATGACTTTAGTAATTCTAGCAATACCGATGGTGCTGGTTGTGGTATTGGTTTACAAGGTAGCGATGAATTTGTACCAACAGTTACTGCTGCACAAGGCTCATGTAGCGGTAGTAACAAAACTGTGGCAGTAACTTTAAATAACTCAGGTAGCGATGTTGCTGCAAACTATGTTGTCACGTATACAATCAGTGGTAGTACATCAAACCTTACAACAGGTACAAGTGTAAATGGAGGTGCGAGCAATACCTCGCTCTCTGTACCCGCACAGGCAAATGGAACATCGGTCCAGTTAAATTGGTATGCTGAAAGCACTACTTATGGTCTACGAACACCAGCATCAGGCACAAGTACTGTAAACATTACTGTAGATACCTCTAGTTGTGGTCCCAGCCCTCCTTCTCTAACAGTGTCTCAAAGCTTAGGAGCCTGTTCTACCGGTGGTGGTACACAAACCTCAACATTATCTATTGCAAATAGTTCTGGTGCTTCTGCCTATGTTACAGTTGAATATTCAACCAATGGAGGTTCTAGTTGGACCGTCCACACTGACGCTCAAGAGGCGGATAATTTAACGGTTACGAATGGATCTACTAATACTTCTTTGACAGCAACTGTTCCTCATGGCTCGGCAATTACTTGGAGATATAAGGCCTCTGATACATCTGGCGATTGGACAGGAATAAGTTATTCAACTTTATCGGCAAGCTCTACCGTAGATTGTGATCCACCTGGGACGGTAACACAATCACTTGGCTCTTGTTCTGCTGCAAACGGTAGTAGGATATCTACGTTAAGTATTACGAATGATGATAGTGATACGGTTTATTACTTAGTCGAGTATTCAACAAATGGTGGATCTAGTTACTCAACTGCAAGCTCAAACTTAACAGTAGGTTCAGGTGCTACGAATACTTCTCTTAGCCAAGCAGTTTCCCATGGCTCATCCATTATATGGAGATATAAAGATTCGAATGTTTCAGGGTCTTTTGGGAGTGCTAGTTACACTACTTTGACAGCCAGTAGCACAGTAGATTGTGATCCCGCACTGACAGTCAGTCAATCTTTAGGCAATTGTTCTGCATCTGGTGGATACAAGACTTCTACTTTAAGCATTGAAAATACAGAGAGTTATACAGTTTATGTTTATGTAGAGTATTCCTTGAATGGAGGCTCATCATGGACGGATCATCCTAGCGCTGAAGAAAGTGATGGTTTTACGGTTGCAGCTGGTCAAACTGATACATCTCTTACAGTTAATGTTCCAGACGGGTCAGCAATTACTTGGAGATATAAAGATTCACCAACTTCATCATTTAGTGGTGCAACTCAGTCAACATTAAGTGCAAGCTCAACAGTTGACTGTACTGTAGGCATCTCTGTCTCTCAATCACTTGGTTCCTGCTCTGCAGGTTCAAAAACCTCAACTTTAAGTATTACTAATAATGAGAGCTATACATCCTATCTAGTTGTCGAGTATTCATTAAATGGTGGGTCAAGTTACATCACACACGGAAGTGGTGAGGACGGTGATGATTTTTCTCTTGCTGGTGGTGCCACAGACAATTCAACATTTACTGTTGCAGTAGCTCACGGGCAGACAGTAATTTGGCGAGTTACACCATCACCTACAACATCGCCAAGCGGTGCGTCCACTTCATCTACAAGTGAGAGCTCTACTGTTGATTGTCCAGTAATTGATGTAGGAGGTAGTGCTTCATTTGCATCTCTATGTCAGAACGGCGCAAAGGTTTCCACGTTTACAATGACAAACTCTAGTAATGCAAATACAACAGCCTATTTTAAAGTTGAGTACTCTGTTAATAACGGTTCATCGTTCAGTACTGCAACTGGTGGTTCCAACGTATCGGTAGCTGAAAATGGTTCTGCAACCGTAACTCAAACTGTATCTCATGGACAAACAATTATATGGAGATATGAGGCATCTACAACAGATGATACGTATACAGGAACTCCTACAGCAACCCTTTCTGCCTCTTCAGAAGTTGACTGTGGTAATCCAACAGTATCAGCTTCTTTAGGCAGCTGTTCAGCTGGCTCAGCTACATCTACTCTAACCTTGACCAACCCACAAACAACAAGTGTTACGGTTTATTTCGAAGTCCAATATAAGGTCACTGACACTGCTGGTAATGACGGAGCCTGGCAGAATAAACTATCAAGTCAATCTGTCTCCCCAGCTGGATCATCTTCTACAACACAATCAATTGGGGATGGTGAAAAAATTACATGGAGATATAGAACATCGAATGAAAGTGGAACGTTCAGTGGTTCTTACACAGAGACAAGTCAAAGCTCTGCAGTAAATTGCACCATTGACCCTGGTGGTTCACAAGCATTAGCAGCATCATGTACTGGTTCATCAAAAATTTCAACGCTGACGATTACTAATAGTTCCTCTGCAACTACAACTGCTTATTTCCTTGTGGAATATTCAACTGACGGAGGATCTAGTTATAATGTTGCTGAATCAAGTAAAGCAGTAAGCATTAATGGTTCTGAAACTGTAACACAGTCGGTGGCTTCAGGAAAAGCAATTATATGGAGATATAAAACATCGAAAACGGATGGATCATTTTCTAGTTCATACACAACATTATCTGCAAGTGATACAGTAAGTTGTGCAACCCCTGCTGCTTCCGGCTCACAGGGTAGTTGTTCTAGTGGCTCAGCAAATATAACTATGGAACTTGATAATAGAAACCAATTAATTGCTCATCACTTTAAAGTTGAATACTCTACTGACGGAGGTTCAAGCTATACAACTGGTGACAATGGTCTTTCAGATAAAACTGTAATAGCAGGCGCAGTTACAACAGTCTCTCTTAAATCCTCAGCAATCAGTCACGGTACAACTGTAAAATTGAGGTATTACACATCAACTTCGTCAGATTTTTCTGGTTCTACTGCAGTTGATCTCACCGATATAACAATTGATTGTCCTGTTTTAAGTGGTTCAGCGACTGCATCTGCAGCTAGTTGCTCAAGTGGCAGTGCAACAATCCCAATTACACTAAACAATTCAGGATCAAACGTTGCTGGTACCTTTACAGTAAGGTACTCAACTGATAGTGGTTCAAGCTATACAACGCTTACTGCTACATCTGTCGCGGCTGGTCAGACAGATACTTCATCGTTATCAGTTCCAGCACAGTCTCATGGAACAGCAGTAATTATAAAATATAGTGTTGCAAATACATCTGAGGGTTTAAGCCAATCAGAAGCAACTTTAAGCACTATAACCATAAGTTGTCCCGTATCTGCAATTGCAGTTACTAGCTCAACCAATGGTTGTGGCAACAACGGTGTAGGTCAGGGTGGTGTATTCGGTAATTCAGTAATAAGTATCGACAACACTGGAAGTAACGTTGCCGTAACTCTCTATGTTCAGAAGAGAAAAGTTAATGCTGTAACAGGTAATGAGACCGCATTTGCATATTTTGCTAGTGGAACGACAGGTGGTGCTAGTGGACAATCAATAAGTGCTGGAGCGAGCTCTTCGTATTCTTTTGATAGCCACCCTCATGGAACAGAGATTCAATATCGATGGTCTACTGATGGAAGTAACTGGACTGAACTATCAACGTTTACTGTTTCATGTGCAAATGTCTCAACATCAGCAGGTACGTGTTCAAACGATACAGGAAAACAGACACCGACTATTACACTCAGCAGTGGTTCTCAAGCAACAGTCTCAGTATTTTTCAAAGTTGAATACTCAATTGATAGTGGATCAAATTGGGTAACACTTAAAAGCGATGAGGAAGTCCCAGCGAATACTTCCGAAACTTATAGTGGTCCAGAATTAACAAATGGTGAATCAATCCAGTGGAGATACAGTTCAAGAAAATCTGCTGGAGCACATGATGCTTCCAGTATGGTAACTGATGATACAAATATTCCAGGTGTTGATCCAACACTTTCATATACTTCAAGCTGTACAGTAACGACAACTACCACAACCACAACCACAACCACAACCACAACCACAACCACAACCACAACTACCACAACAACTACAACACTTCCAGAAACTACTACTACAACAGAAAAGAAACCTATTGTAGATTTTAGGATTGCAAATTTCATGGAATGTAATGATGATGGAACTGCAAGAATTGGTTTAATTGTAGATAACTCAAGATCAACTGTTGGCATAACAATAAGGATGAGAATTAGAATAAACAAAGCGAAAATTGTTGATCAAACTTTTAGTATTGCTGCTGGAGAAACTCGAGACTTAACTACACTTTTATCAGTCCCAAATGGATCTACATATAAACTTCGATTTATTATTAAAGATGAACTAAGTGGTAGAAAAACAAAAGGTGGTACCAAGAAAGTCCTAGATTGTATTGATGATCCATCTCCAACGACTACAACAACACTGCCAGGACCTCCAACAATTAACCCTTCTGTTTCAAATACACGAAATGCTTGTTCTGGGGGTGCAAAACTCACACACTTCCATATGGCTAACTCAGACTCTTCAAATGCTAATGCTTATTTCTTAGCTGAGTACTCCCTAGATGGTGGGGAAAGTTGGTCAACACTCGTTTCCAATCAATCTGTTGCACCAGGTAGCTCAGAAATGGCCTCTGTTAATGTTCCAAGCGGACAAAACGTTAGATGGAGATACAAAACCTCGACAACTCCTAATTCTTT
>CACASI010000001.1:0-172867 GCA_902535055.1 uncultured Candidatus Actinomarina sp. | reverse complement strand
TTTCACCTGCAGCTCTATTTTTACGGAATCCTTCACCTGCAACGTCTGCCAATCTATTTGAATTTGAATAACCATGTACAGTAGTTATGAATACTTCTTCAACCCCGTATTCATTGTTAATCACTTTTAATATAGGTGCTACAGCGTTAGCAGTATTTGACCCAAAGGAAATTACGCTTGAGTCCAAATCTATTTCTTCATCATTGCAACCAGATATAAATATTGGTATTTCTTCTAAATTTTCTGGAGTAGAAGCAATAAATACTTTTTTCGCACCTTTAGATATATGCATTTCTGATTCCATTAAATTCTGGGGTTTTCCAGTTGCCAAAATAACTATGTCAGTATTAAGTGAGTTCCAATCTGATTCTTCTGCATTTTTCCAATTATTAAATACTGTTTTCTTATCGTTAACAAGAATGCCATCGTCCATAACTTTTATTTCATGATCTAGTTGTCCATAAATTGAATCATATTTAAGAAGATAAATAAGGTTCTCTTTATCAGCAGTATCAGAAACGGATACTATATTTATTTCTTCATTATCTAAAGACTGTCTGAACAAATCTCTTCCAATTCTTCCAAAACCAACTAACGAAACGTTAATCATATGTCACTTTCCACTTATGTATTTTTATTAAATTCTTGGTACAATCAAATCATAATATTATCGAATTGTTAAAAATTATGTCTACTTTACATAAAAAAATTGAAAATTATATTTTTGGAGAGATCTCCACACATGAATTATTAGTTACTGCCTTTACTAAAAAACAAGAATATTTTGGTAAGGATATAACCTATAGCCCAAAGGTTTTTATTCCATTAACTACTTTATGTCAAGATTCATGTGGATATTGTACGTTTGTTAAATCACCAAAAGAAGGTGGAACTTATTTAACATTTGATGAAGTAGATGCAATTGCATACGTTGGCCAACAAACAGGATGCTACGAGGCATTATTTACATTAGGTGACAAACCCGAAAATAAGTGGTCTTTTGCATTAGAACAATTAAATAAATTTGGGTACGAAAACACTTTTTCTTATTTAGTAGAGAATGCAAAACGTATAAACGATAAATATCACTTATTTCCTCATATAAACCCTGGTTTGATGTCACAAAATGAAATAATCGAATACAAAAAACATTCACCGTCAGGTGGTTTGATGTTAGAGACATTTTCGTCAAGAATTAACGAAAAAGGTAATGCTCACTATGGAGCTAAAACCAAAAATATAAAATTAAGACTCGATACTTTAAATAATGCAATGGAAAAAAAATACCCTATGACTACTGGTTTGCTGTTGGGTGTTGCTGATTCTAAAGAAGAATTAATATTTGATATTTTTAAACTAATTCAAACTTGTAAAGAAAATACATCTATTCAGGAAGTAATTCTTCAAAACTTTAGAGCTAAACAAAATACGGCTATGAAAAATAGTTCTGAAATAATTAACGATTTATTTTTAAGAATAATTGCTACAACAAGGATTTTTCTGCCAAGACATATCTCTCTTCAAATTCCACCCAATCTAGTTAATGATGTTGACTTGTTTATTAAATCTGGAATAAATGATTTTGGTGGTATCTCGCCTAAAACAATTGATTGGGTTAATCCTGAACATACTTGGCCTAATTTACAAGAGCTTAAGAAAAGTGTTGAAAGCACTAACCAAGAACTTATCCCAAGACTTCCTGTATATCCGTCATTTATAAACAAGGAATGGCTTAGTCCTCAAATATATGAAAAAGTAAGTAGTGTAGTAAATGAGAAAGGATATCCTCGTGAGCACGAATTTACAAAATAATGTATCTTTTTTAAGAATTAGACCATGTGATTCTGACAATGAGATATACCTAAACTCTCGCAAAAAAGAGGGCACATCTTCTTTTTATATAAATAAAAAAGTAAATTTAGAAACCATACATAAAAATGGGTTTCAAACAGTATCTGATGATGTAAATGAAGAAGCCTTTCAATGGTTTGTTAATTATAAAAATTGGAAAGAATTTAAAGATGTTCCAAAATCTCGATTAATTTACAAAGTGTCATCAAGCATTGAACAGGATTTAGAAGTAATTACTCGATTAAATCCTCGATATATACTTGTTAATACCCTCGAAAGCATGAACAATTTAAAAAACCTACAACTTTCTTTGAGTTTTAAAATTTCAAAATATGTAAATTCTATCGATGAAGCAATTGTGTCTATTAATAAAGGAGTTGAAGATCTTTGGTTAAGAGATTGGAGTTACAAAGAAATTAAAATTCTTAAAGAAACAATAGATCAAAACCTTTATGAAAGAACTATTTTCTCTCCAGTTCCGCTTAATGAAGCAAGAGAAATACTTTCAAAGTTACATTTTACAAACTATCTTCAATCCCGTGATGTTAGGGGGTATAAGCGCTTTCCTACTAATTGGTCTCCTGGCTCGGGTAAGGATATACCTAAACTAAATAAGATAACTCATAATTTATCATCATCATTTAAAACAGATAATTTTGAAAATATTTTAGGAAAGGCTCAAGATGGATATGCAATTTCAAAAGATGATTTGAAAGATTTGTTTAAAACATCAGGTAAATACATTAATGATATTGCTAAAGTCGCAAATGAACTTAACGAATCAATTCATCAAGATAAAGTCACGTTTGTAAAAAACAGAAATATTAATTACACAAATCAATGTTATTTTAAATGTGGTTTTTGTGGATTTTCAAAAGGTCCAAAAAGTTTTGACCTAAAGGAAAAGCCTTATAATCTTGAACCCCAGGAGGTTGTTGCAAGAAGTGTTGAGGCATATAAAGATGGAGCTTCTGAAGTTTGTTTACAAGGAGGTATTCATCCTGAGTACACAGGTCATTTTTATTTAGATTTAGTCCAAAAAATAAAATCTGAAGTACCTGATCTACACATTCATGGGTTCACACCTCTTGAAATATGGCAAGGTGCTGAAACAATAAACTTATCGGTTGAAGATTATCTCACTTTATTAAAAGAAGCAGGTTTAAATACATTACCAGGTACTGCTGCAGAGATTTTGGATAACCGTATAAGGGAATTTTTGTGTCCAGATAAAATTACTGCAGAACAATGGGGGTATGTAATGGAAGTTGCTCACTCTCTCGGTATTAAATCTACCGCTACGATCATGTTTGGACATATTGATGACATTGAATCATGGTCAAATCATTTCGAATTAATAAGAAATATACAGAAAAGAACTAGTGGATTTACGGAAATTGTACCCTTACCGTTTGTCCATATGGGTTCACCTATATTTTTACAAGGAAAAAGTATGCCAGGACCTACTTGGGATGAAGTAATTCTTATTCATTCCCTGGCAAGAATCTTTTTCTTTAATAGTATTGAAAACATTCAAGCTAGTTGGGTAAAGCTTGGACATGACGGAGTTTCAAAGTTATTAAATGCTGGGGTCAATGATCTAGGTGGTACCTTGATTAACGAAAATATAAGTAGAGCTTCTGGAGCCGATCATGGACAACACACTACGGATTTACAATTTATTGAATTAATTGAAAAAAACAATAAAGTTCCTTTTTTACGAAATACACTTTATACAGAAAAAAAGAATTTATCAGAAGACATATTATCTAAAGATGTTATCAAACTTTAACATTATTACACTTTTTCCAGAAATTTTTAAAAATTGGCTTGATATTGGAATTTTATCTTCTGGATTTGAGAAAAACCTTTTTGAATTAACCACCACAAACTTGAGAGACTTTGGTATTGGAAATTACAAACAAGTTGATGATGCTCCATATGGTGGAGGACCAGGGATGGTTTTAATGATAGAACCAATGGACAATGCAATCTCACAATCTAAGAAAGATGTAAATATTTTTTTAACTCCTGATGGTCAAGAATTGAATGAAGACTTGATTGAAGAACTTCATACCTACAAATCAGCGAATATTATTTGTGGAAGGTACGAAGGTTTTGATCAGAGAATAATCGAGCTTCATAGCGATTACGAAATCTCTATTGGAAAAACAGTTGTTTCGGGTGGAGAAGTGCCTGCTATGTTTCTCATGGAAGCACTTTTAAGAAAATTACCTGGAATACTTGGTAATTCAGAATCACTTAAATATGAATCATTTGTTAATGATAAATATGACCATCCTACCTATACAAGACCTGAAGTATATAAAGGGTTTAAAGTGCCTGATGTGTTACTTTCTGGAGATCATAAGAAAATCGATGAATGGAAAAAGAATAATTTAAAAGACATTTAAAGTAGTTTTAAACCTATAATTTCAACTTGAGGCAATATGAATCTAATACAAGAAATTGAAAATAACCAATTAAAGTCTGATTTACCTGATATTAGATCTGGTGATACTGTAAAAGTCAATGTCAAAGTATCTGAAGGCAATAGAGAAAGAATTCAGACCTATGAAGGCGTTGTTATTTCAATAAATGGTGTCACGATAAACAAAACCATTACAGTGCGTAAGCTTTCTTTTGGAGTAGGTGTCGAGAGAATATTTCCTATTCATGCCCCAATAATTGAATCGATAGAAGTAACACGTAAAGGAAAAGTAAGAAGATCAAAGCTTTACTATCTACGTGATCGAATTGGAAAATCGGCAAAAATTAAAGAAGATAGAACTTCCTAAAGTAAAATAAAATTATTATAAAAATTCTAAAAAATATATTTATTGTCTTCATTGCATTCTTGTTTGCAACTATTTTACGAACATATATATTCCAAATTTATTACATACCTAGCTTGTCTATGTTTCCAAACATAAATATTAATGACAGAGTTCTTGTACTAAAAGATAAATTATTTGATATCGAATATTCTGTAGGTGACGTAATAGTGTTTTATTCACCTGAATCTAGTTCTCCAAACAATTCTGAACTACTTATCGAAAATTTGAAGCTTTGGGAGTTAATAAACAATGAAGGAAACAAAAATCAAACAGTATATATAAAAAGAATTGTTGGTACTCCAGGTGATGAAATATCAATTAATAAGAATGGGGAAGTATTCAATAATAACATACAAGTTATTACTGAAAATGTAGCTTCTACAGTTATCTTGGGTGATATTTCAATTAAATTAAGTGATGATGAATACTTTGTACTAGGTGATAATAGAGATAACAGTTTTGACTCTCGATCATTTGGACCAATTACAAGTTCAAGAATCATTGGAAAAGCTTTTTTCAAAATTTACCCACTTGATCAAATTCAAAATTTAAATGATTGAAAATAAAAATTGGGAAAAAAATAAAAATCAATTAATTATTGGTGCAGATGAAGTTGGACGTGGATCTTTAGCAGGACCCATTGTTGGAGCAGCTGTAAAGTTAAAATTCCTTGATATAGATTTACTTTCAGACGTTAGGGATTCAAAAAAACTTTCTCCAAAAAAGAGAGAAGAAATAGTTGAGAGGATTACAAATAGTGATATAGAGTTTTCAATATCTGAATGTTCGAATACTTACATTGACAAGAATGGTATATCTGAAGCTAATAAGAAGGTATTAAAAGAATCAGTACAATCTATTTATACAAACAAAGAAAAAGTTTACATTGATCACTTCAATATAAATGAATTTAGTGCAATATCTTTGATTAGGGGAGAAGATCATAGTTATGCAATTGCATTAGCTAGTATTATTGCAAAAGTTCATAGAGATAAGATAATGACAAAGTTTTCAAGTGTTTATCCAAATTACTTATTTGAAAAAAATAAAGGTTATGGAACTAGAGAACATTTAGATATGTTGGAGAGATATGGTCCATGCACTATTCACAGAACTTCATTTAATTTAGGGCCCAAGCTACAACAGCAAAAGTAATAATGAGTGCAAATATTATATTTGCATAATCAATTTTATTAGCTTTATATGGCTTATTTGGATTAAACCCCATAGCTACATTCTAAATAAATTATGATTAAAATATTCATTATGGTTTTAGAAAGTAATATAAAAGACAACTCACTAATTTTATCATTTAATAGTCCAAAAACTTCCAACTCAATTTCAGCAGAAGACTGGAAAGAACTTAAAAAGCAAATCAAAGATTTTGAAAAAAGTGAGATTAAGTATCTTGTGTTAAACAGGGTCAATGATAATTTTTCTTCAGGTGCACAATTAGCAGAGAATTTAAATGCATCAATGGAGGATGTTTCTGAAGCTTCAAAAATTTTGTGGGAATGCAAGAAACCAGTTATATCAGTAGTAGACGGCGTCTGTGCTGGCGCAGCTTCAAATATGATTTTATTAAGTGACTTTATAATTGCTACCCCTGAAACAAGGTTTATTGAAGTATTTGCAAGAAGAGGACTTGTAGTTGACTTTAGTGGTTCTTGGATTTTGCCAAGAATAATTGGAGTACAGAAAGCTAAAGAATTAATGATGACCGCATCTGAAGTCAATGGAGAAACGTTAGATAAATTTGGATTACTTTACAAACTATCTGAAAAAGCAGAATTAGATAATGAACTTGATAACTTAATCAATCTTCTTGATAAACAAAGTTTCATTTCAATTTGTATGATAAAAGATCAAATTAGAAAAGGTCTAAACTCTAATTTTGATGATTCTCTAGAAAACGAAACTGTAAACCAAAATAACAGATTTATACATTCAGATGTCATGGAAGGTATGTCAGCTTTTATAGAGAAAAGACAACCAAACTATAAAAATACATTAGATGAATAAATAAAAATAATATATATTCAACTTAATGAATATATATGCAATAATAAATCTATACAAATGGAGGTCTATAACTTGAAAAGTAAAAAGACATTAATTTTATTTTTTGCTTTAGCAATGGTTGCAACCGCATGTTCTAGTGCTGCAGTCCCTTGTGATGAAGTAGAAATTACAACTGGTGAAAATGGTTTACCAGATCTAGATGGATGTGAATTCACATTTGCTGTAGAGAATGCATATTTACCTTTCAACTACATTGACGCTACAACTGGCGAGGCAATGGGTTGGGATTATGATGTATTTAATTACATGGGTGAATTAATGAATTTCACACCTGTTTATGTTCCAACTGCTTGGGACGGAATGATACAAGCTACAGCTGATGGTCAATTTATGATCGCAGGTGATGGAATCACAATTACTGCTGAGAGAGACGAAATAGTTGATTTCTCAGATGGTTATATTAATTTAGCTCAAAGAGTTCTTGTTGCATCAGGTAATACTGAAATAACAAGTATCGAAGACCTAAAAAGTGGTGACTATACAGTAGCAACTCAAAAAGGTACTACAAACTATGAATTTGCAGTTGCAGCTCTTGGTGAAGATAAAGTCAAAGCATTTGATGACTTCAACTTTGCAATACAGGCTGTTATATCCGGTGATGCAGATGCATCAATTATTGATGAAACTGCTGGATTAGGATATATGGGTGCTAATAAAGATCAAGTAAAATTGGTTGGAGGAGATTTAACTTCTGAACAACTTGGTTTTGCATTTCCTAATGGAAGCCCATTGGTTGACGTAGTTAATCAAGGACTTGCAGAAATGGTTTCAAATGGAAAACTTGCTGAAATAAATAGTAAGTTTTTCTCACCAGATTTCGCAGTAACCTATGATGATATTGCAGAATGCGATGAAGGCATTCCAGAAGATTATCGTCCAGATGACTGTGTAATTGAAGAGTAAAAAACTTTAAATTAACACAATTTAAATTTGTAATAGGCACGGAGATCCGTGCCTATTGCTTTAATATGGGTAGAAATGAAGATTAAAAATATTTTAAAACCTGAAAACTGGTGGATAATTATTTTGGCAACAATTATTTTCTGGATGTTGTTTACAATTTTCAATAATCCAGAATATAACAAAGCATTTTATTTTATACTTCCTGGACTAAGAATCACATTTTTATCTACTCTTATATCTTTTTTTATTGCAATTTTTCTAGGTCTAATATCTGGAATTGGACGAATTTCTAGTAATAAGATTGCTAGTACAATATCGCGTACTTACATTGAATTTATCCGTGGAGTACCTGTTTTAATATTAATTTTTACTATTGCTTTTGTAGTTGTAGTTGATGTAGCTGAATTATTTAATATCAATAACGGAAATGTGCCAATGCTTGTACGTGCAATTATTGCTTTATCCGTTTTTTATGGTGCCTACATTGCTGAAGTTTTTAGAGCAGGTATTGAATCTGTGCCTATTGGTCAACGCGAAGGTGGAGCTTCATTAGGTCTATCTGAAAGACAAATTATGAGGTTTATTGTATTACCTCAAGCTTTTAGAAATATGTTACCTGCATTAGGTAATGATTTTATATCAATGATGAAGGACTCATCATTGCTCTCAGTATTAGCAGTAGAGGATTTGACATATCGAGGACGACTTTATTCAGGAAGTACATTTAGATTTGCTGAAACTTATCTTGTTCTCACTGTCCTATATTTAATAATTACACTTTTACTTTCAGGAATACAAAGAAGGTTGGAATTAAGACTTGAAAATTCAGATTAAAGAGTTAACAAATAATTATTTAGAATACTTAAAAAAAATTAAAAATTACTCTGATCATACATGTAAAGCCTATGAAAGTGATTTAAAGCAATATGTGCTTTACCTGAACGAATCTGATAGTGACTTGTTCGATAATAAAAATTTTGTAAATTATTTATTTGAAAAAGGACTGGCAAAATCAACTATTAATAGAAAACTAACATCTATAAATAATTTTTTAGAGTGGGCATCAAAGATAGAAATAAATAAGTCATATTATAAATTTGAAAGTTTAAAAACTGAAAGAAAATTACCAGATATTCTTACTTCAAATTATATAAATACGTTAATAAATGAATTACCTATAAATACACCTAAAGAGGTAAGAAATAAAGCTATTGTTGAGTTGCTTTATTCATCTGGATTAAGAGTATCTGAAGTTGTTAATTTGAAGCTTAATGATATAAAAGATAACAAATCTTTACGCGTTGTAGGAAAAGGAAGAAAAGTTAGAATACTACCTATGACAGACCAAGCATATAAAATTATCAAGTTATGGATTAAAAACTTTAGAAAAAATTTTTTAAATGATCAAATCAATAATTACCTTTTTCTTGGAGTCAGAGGAAAACAATTATCCGACAGGGAAGTAAGAAGAATAGTTAAATCTAGTACTGGGACTTTTCCTCATAATTTACGCCATACTTTTGCAACCCATATTTTAGATGGGGGAGCAGATTTAAGAGTTGTACAGGAACTATTAGGACATTCCGACCCAACCACAACACAACTTTATACACATGTATCTAAGAAGAAACTACAAGAAAAGTACAAAAGAACCCACCCAAGAGGTTGATTAAACCATTAATTAGATTACTATTTAAATGAAATAGACACCATATTTACAAGTTTCCTTGGTGAACGAAAGTTTGGAAACCGCATAAGCAAAGAAATATGGGATGAACAACCAAAGGAGAAATATGTCAGCAACAATGAAAGACCTGCTTGAAGCAGGAGTTCATTTCGGTCACCAAACTCAACGTTGGAACCCTAAGATGGATAAATATATATATGGAGACAAAAGTGGTATTCATATACTCGATCTAAGAATTACTTACGACACGTTAGAAAAAACTCAAGACTTCGTTCAAAAACTGGTAGCAAACAGCGGAAAAGTTCTATTTGTTGGCACAAAACCACAAGCTCAGAAAGTCATTGAGGAGCAAGCAATTCGTGCTCAAATGCCATATGTAAATCATAGATGGCTAGGTGGAATGCTTACTAATTTTAAAACAATTATTAAGAGAGTCATTTATTTGAACGAACTTAACTCATTAGAAACATCTGGAGAAATTAATGCATATCCAAAACCTGAAAGATTAAGAATTAGAAGGGAAATTGAAAAATTAACAAAATCAATTGGAGGAATTGTAAATCTAAACAAACTGCCAGAAGCTATATTTATTGTTGATTTGCTTAATGAGACAACAGCTCTTACAGAAGCAAAAAAACTAGATATACCTGTAATTGGTCTTGCAGATTCGAATGTTGATCCTGAAAATGTTGATTTTGTAATTCCTGGAAATGATGATGCAATACGATCAATTGAAGTCATTGCAACAGCAATTGCAGATGCATGCCTAAAAGGACTCGGCAAAAGAGAAGATGTAGAAGTTGGAGAAGACAAAGAATGAATATATCCGCATCCGACGTTAAGAAATTAAGAGACATGTCAGGCGCTGGGATGATGGACGCTAAAGAAGCATTGAAAGAATCAAATGGTGACTTTGATGCAGCTGTAAAGTACCTGCGAGAAAAAGGACTTGCTGATTCAAAAAAAAGATCTGACAGAGACGCAAACCAAGGAACAATTGGTGAGTACATACATTTTCAGCAAGACAGAGCTGTAGCTGGAGTTTTAGTTGAGTTAGCTTGTGAAACAGATTTTGTTGCTAAATCTGAAGAGTTTAAGGATATTGCAAAACAAATTGCAATGCATGTTGCAGCAATGAAGCCTTCATATTTAAATATTGATGACATTCCTGAAGATAAAATTCAAGAAGAAAAAGAAATTATTGCTAAACAGTCAGAAAATGATGGGAAGCCCCAAGAAGTTATGGAGAAAATAATCGAAGGTAAAATCAGCTCATTTTTCAACGATAATGTTTTAAATGAACAAACTTTCTGCAATCCTGAAATATATGAAGGAAAAGTTGGAGTAATGATTGATGAAATGTCTGGAAAGCTTGGTGAAAGAATTTATATTAAACAATTTTCGCATTTAGAAGTAGGCAGCTAGAGATGTCCAGAGTTTTATTAAAACTATCTGGAGAATCTTTTGCTGATGATGAAACCAACTTTGGGATTGAGTCAAGCACGTTAACTAGAATTGCTGATGAAATCGCTAGAGCTAGCAATGACGGAATAGAGATTGGCGTTGTAGTTGGTGGTGGTAATTTTTTTCGAGGCGTCAGTGAGTCTGCCAAAAATATGGCCCAGGCGAATGCTGATTATATGGGAATGTTGGCTACCGTTATAAATGCAATTGCACTTAAAGATGCACTTGATAAAAAAGGAATAAATACAAGGGTTCAGTCAGCAATAACTATGACGTCTGTTGCAGAACCGTACATTAGATTAAGAGCAATAAGACACTTAGAAAAAGGAAGAGTTGTAATTTTTGCAGCTGGAACTGGAAATCCATATTTCACAACTGATACAGCAGCTTCGTTGAGAGCAGCTGAAATTGACGCTCAGATTGTTTTAAAATCTACAAGAGTTGATGGTGTATATGATAAAGATCCAGAAAAAGATTCAAATGCTAAATTTTTAAATGAACTTTCTTACAAAGAAGTTCTAGATAAAAAATTGTCAGTTATGGACTTAACTGCGATAACACTGTGTGAAGAAAATAGTATGCCCATAAGAGTATTTAACGGAACAGTCAAAGAAAATATATATAAAGTTCTTAAAGGTGAAGAAATGGGAACATTTATTAAATAATTATGTCAGAAGATATTATTACCGATATAGAACTTGAAATGACAATTTCAATCGAACATCTTATTGAAGAATTTGGAAAAATTAGAACTGGTCGTGCAAATCCAAATTTGGTTACGAGTATACAAGTAGATTACTACGGTACGAAAACACCACTTCAACAATTAGCTTCGGTTAGCGTTCCAGATCCAAGGCTCTTAGTTATTCAACCATTTGACAAGAGTTCTTTTGAAGAAATAGAAAAGGCAATACAAAATGCTGATATAGGATTAAATCCTGCAACCGATGGTGACATAATCAGAATTCCAATTCCTCCATTATCTGAAGAAAGAAGAAAAGAATTATCAAAAGTTGCATCAAAAGCATCTGAAGATACAAAAGTTTCAATACGTTCTCACAGAAGATCAGGAATAGATAAAATTAATGAATTAAAAGACGATTTACCAGCTGACGAGATAAAAAGGTACGAATCAAAAATACAAGAACTTACTGATAAGTTTGTAAATAAAATCGATGAACTCTATAAAATTAAAGAAAATGAGTTACTTGAAGTTTAAGTTTTTCTTTTCTTCTGATGAAGATGGAACTTTTTGGCCTGGTGTAGTTGAGTTACCCGTTGAAAAAGAAGTTTCATTTGATGATTCATCAAATGATGAAAATAAAAATCAGAGAATTATTACTGGAATCATTCTGTTTGCTGTTTTGTCACTTTTTTTTCTAAATAAGTTAAGCGCTTTCATTCTATTGATCCTTATTGCTTTTATTGCTGCAAAAGAATGGTTTGATTTATTTGAATATAGTATTTTTATACCATATCCACTTCTTCTTTTTTCTGCACTTGCTCCGCTAGTCGTTGTCTATTTTTATGATTTATCAGACATTATTGTTCCATATTTTATCTTCCCTCTTGGTTTGATAATATATTTAGGTTTTTTTACAAATTATGCGATATACGATAAGTTTGGAAGTGCAATTGTTTTTCATTCATGGTTTTCAATTGGTATTGCTTCACTAGCTACATTAATTAGATATGAAGAACTTATTTTTGTTTATTTATCAATTCTTTCCATTTCCATATCGGATATATTTGCTTATGAAATAGGAAAAAGAGTAGGCAAAAGAAAACTTGCAGAAAATATTTCCCCAAATAAAACTATTGAAGGATTTTTAGCTGGTCTATTAATAGGCTCTTTATTTATGACTTTTAATTTAACGATAAACCTTGATAAACCATTTTTACAATCATTATTTATCTCTTCATTTTTCATATTTTTTGGTGTACTCGGTGATCTTTTTATGTCAAAAATAAAGAGATCTATCAACGTCAAAGATTCGGGTACTATATTTCCTGGTCATGGTGGTCTCCTTGACCGAATAGACTCCTACTTAATCAGCTTTCCATTTTTGTTAATAGTATTTCACTTTTACTATTTAAATTTTTAAATGAGATAATGATTACATGAATGGTTTATTAACGATATTAATGCTTACTTTTTTTGTTGTTATGCATGAAGCAGGACATTATTTTGCTGCTAGATTTTCAAAAGTAGCAGTTTCTGAATTTTTTGTGGGATTCGGACCCAAAATATTTTCTTTTAAAAAAAATGGTACTGAATACGGCCTTAAGGGGATTCCATTTGGTGGCTATGTAAAAATACCTGGAATGGACGAATCTGAAGCAACTAAAGATTATGCTGATGATGAATTATTTCATACTTCCAAATGGACTACAAAGCTGTTTATTGCTTCCGCAGGAATAATTGTTAATTTTATCACCGCATGGATTATTTTATTTTCAATATTTATTTTCAATGGAGTTACACAACCGACGCTTCAAATTGATACAATCGGTCAATCTGTAAATAATGAAAAATTATCTCCTTCTGAATTTGCCGGACTAAAACCAGGAGACACCATCACTCAATTTAATGGCTTGAATGTTGAATCATGGGAAGATTTAGTAAAAAATATTGAAATGAATCCTAATAAAGAAGTTTCTATAAAGTACATAAGGAATGGGGGCACATATCTTACGACTACAGTTTTGGAATCAAGAAATATAAATGGTAATGATTTAGGATATCTTGGAGTATCTCCAGTAATAGAGCAACAAAATGTTGGAATTATTAATTCGGCAATTTTTTCAACAAAACTTGAATATGAAATGACTTTAGCAGCGGTTGATGGAATCTTTACCCTATTAAGTCCAGAAAATATAAGAACTTTATTAGGTACATATTCTGGTCAAGATATTCCAGATGAGTCTCGACCACTTAGTCCAATTGGTTTGGCACAAGCAGGAAGTCAAATTGCTGACAATGGATACGTGAACCTTTTTAGTTTGCTAGCTTTTGTAAATGTATTTTTAGCAGTGTTTAACGCTATACCCCTCATACCACTTGATGGAGGAAGAGTTTTATTGTCTCTAATAGAGGGTATAACTGGTAAGAAGATTCCTGATAAGAATCTTTATCCTATTGCAGCATTAGTAATTATTGTTTTTGTCTTTATTGGAATAACAGCATTTTATTTAGATATAACTCAACCAATTAACTTATGAAAATAAATAGAAGAAAAACTACACAATTATCCGTAGGTAAAGTCGGAGTTGGTTCTGACTTTCCAATCTCTGTTCAATCTATGACAACAACAAAAACAAAAGATGTTGAGGGAACCCTTGCACAAATTTATGAGATAGCTTCAAATGGAGCAGATATTGTAAGGGTGACATGTAATGATATTGATGCTGCTAAAGGGCTTGTTGAAATTACTCAAAGAAGTCCAGTGCCAATAATTGCTGACATTCATTTTCAATATAAACTTGCACTTGCAGCTATAGAAGCAGGGGTGGATGGTTTGAGGTTAAATCCTGGAAACATACGCAAAGAATCACAAATAAAAGATGTAGCTAAAGCAGCCTTAGAAGCAAATATACCGATCCGAATCGGTGTAAATGGTGGATCCCTCGATAAAGATTTGCTTGAAAAATATGGAGATTCTACACCGGAGGCGTTAGTGGAGTCAGCACTCAAGGAACTTAGGTATTTAGAAGATGTGGATTTTAATGACATAAAAATTTCTGTGAAACATTCAAATGTTCGATTAATGATTGAGTCTTATCGTTTGTTAGCTGAAAAAGTAAATTATCCATTACATCTTGGAGTTACCGAAGCAGGCCCTCTTCCAGGCGGATTAATTAAATCAACAGCAGGTATTGGAACATTATTAAATGAGGGAATCGGTGACACTATTCGTTATTCATTAACCACAGATCCAGTAGAAGAAGCAAAGAGTGGTCGCCAATTATTAGAATATTTAGGCTTACGTGAAAGAAATTCTTTAGATCTTATTGCCTGCCCAAGTTGTGGTAGGGCAGAAGTTGACGTTATCAAAGTAGCCGAAGAAGCTCAAAATGCGCTTAACAATGAAAACATTCCTCTTCAAGTTGCAGTAATGGGATGTGTTGTGAACGGACCAGGAGAGGCTAGGTCTGCTGATTTAGGTATTGCTGCTGGAAAAAATAAGGGTCATCTTTTTATAAAAGGTGAAGTTGTAAAAGTTGTTAATGAAAAGGAAATGGTTTCATCTCTTTTGGATGAAGCTAGATTAATTGTTGAAGAAGGCATTGAAGCAAGACTTGCTAAAGCTGATGAAAATGCAGCGGAAATTGCACAAAAAGATGTTAATGATTTGTTAAGTTCTCAAGGTGACATAAATAATTTTCTTGAAAGAAAAAAATCAGTAGTGGAGATTACTTCAAATCAAGATAATGAATAGTTAACGTAATAGAATACAAATATGGTAAAAAAATTAACGCCTATGTCAGAGGATTTCAATCAGTGGTATACAGAAATTGTTCAATCCGCTGACCTTGCTGACTATTCACCTGTTAAAGGAACAATGGTAATAAAGCCATATGGATATGCACTCTGGGAAAACATTCAAGCTTACTTAGATAAGAGATTTAAAGAAACAGGACATCAAAATGCATATTTTCCAATGTTTATCCCAAAATCCTTTATAGAAAAAGAAGCTGAGCATGTTGAGGGCTTTTCTCCCGAGCTTGCTACGGTGACCCATGCCGGTGGAAAAGAGTTAGAAGAACCATTGATTGTAAGGCCAACTTCCGAGACCATTATTAATCATATGTTTTCTAAATGGATATCAAGTCATAGAGACTTACCTATGTTAATAAATCAATGGTCTAATGTCGTAAGGTGGGAAATGAGAACGAGACTTTTTCTAAGAACCTCTGAGTTTTTGTGGCAGGAAGGTCATACTGCTCATGCAACAGAGGACGAAGCAAGAGAAGAGTCTCTTAAAATGCTTGATATTTACGAAGAATTTGCACGAGACATAGCTGCTGTTTCAGTGGTAAAGGGAACAAAATCAGAAATGGAAAAATTTGCTGGAGCAACAACTACGTATTCAATCGAAGCAATGATGAACGATTTGAAGGCACTACAAGCTGGTACTTCACACGAGCTTGGTCAAAACTTCTCTAAAGCATTTGATATTAAATTTTCTGATGAAAATAATAAATTACAACATCCATTTCAAACAAGTTGGGGTGTAAGTACTAGATTAGTTGGTATGATAATCATGGCACATGGTGATGATAAAGGATTAAAACTTCCTCCTGAACTAGCACCGCACCAAGTTGTTATTGTTCCTATCATTCCTAATGAAGATGAGAGATCACGTGTTTTAAACACGGTAAACAAGTTAATTGAATCATTAGATAAGGTGAGAGTTTTTATTGATGACAGACCTGAAGTATCTCCTGGATTCAAATTTAATGAATGGGAGCAAAAAGGTGTACCAATTCGCATAGAAGTGGGTCCTAAAGATATTGATAATGGATCGGCATTAATTTATAGAAGAGATAATGAATCAAAAAATCAATATCCCTTTGAAGGAATCGATAAAGTGGTAGATAAAACCCTGAGTGATATTCAAAAGAATCTTCTCATTACTTCTGAAAATACAGTTAAGTCAAATACCTACCATGTTGATTCATATGATGATCTGATTGAGACTTTAAATGATAAAAAAGGATTTGTTTCATGTTTCTGGGACGAAAACAAAGAAGATGAAATAAAAGTTAAAGATAAGACAAGTGCGACATTGCGGTGTTACCCAATAAATAATAAAGAAATTGAAAAATCAGTTAACTCTAAAGATAATGATGGTAATTTTGCAATATTTTCCAAAGCATATTAAATATTCTTTATCTAAAATCATTTATCGGTTAATATAAACTTATACAACTTAACTACAAAATAGTGGGTTCAAAACCCACTTTTTTTATGAATGGAGGTGATCAGTTGATGATCAAAGACAACATTATCACTGCCATTTCCTCCTTTTTATCATCAGAAGATTTAGAACTTTATGATTTAAATATTGCAGGTAATGAAGCCATTTCTAAAATCGAGATATTTATATTTTCTGATGAAGAGTTGAGTTTAAGTATTTTTGAAAGATTAAATTACCAGATTCAGAGATTAATAGAAGAATTAGGAGTTGAAAAAGGATCATACGAATTAGTTCTTTCCAGCCCCGGAATAGAACGTTCATTAAAAACAAAGAGACATTTTGAACTTGCTTTAAATCAGGAAATAAAAATTAAACTTTCAACGCCTCATGATGGGGTATATACATTTCTTGGTATATTGACCCAAGTAAATAGCAAAGAAATAAAAATATTAATTGATAATAAATCTATCGATTTTGAATTAGAAAATATTAAAAAAGCAAATATTAGTTTTGACAAATTTAAAGAAAAGGTAAACAGTTGAGGTAATTATGCAATTAGGAAGTGATATTAAACAAGCAATAGAATCTTTAGCTCTTGATAAAGGTGTTGCAGTAGAAAGTATGTATGAAGCTTTGGTTTCTGCATTCAGATCGGCATATATGAGAATCCCTGGTGCTGCAGAAGAAGCAAGAGTAACTTTAGATCCTGAGAGTGGACAAATTACAGTTTATGCTCAGGAACTGGATGTTGATGGAAATGTGATTAAGGAGTGGGAGCCAGATATAAGTGATTCTGATTTTGGTAGGATTGCAGCACAATCATTTAAGCAAATGATGTCTACAAAAGTACGTGACGCAAAAAGAGCAACTGTACTTGACGCTTATATTGGGAGAGAAGGTGAGTTAGTAACTGGAATCGTTACTCAATTTGATGCAAGATTCAATCAGACCATTATTGATCTACAAGATGCTGAAGCAGTTATTCCATCAAGTGAAAGAATCCCATTTGAAAGACTCGAAAGAGGAAACAGAATAAAAGCTTTAATTACTGAGGTACGGGAAGAGGCAAAAGGAATACCAATTGTTGTAAGTAGAAACCGTGGCGAATTCGTTCAAAGAATGTTGGAACTAGAAGTACCCGAACTCACCGATGGAACAGTTGAACTACGTGCTATTGCAAGAGAAGCAGGAAGTAGAACAAAAATAGCTGTTTTTTCAAACGATCCAAATGTTGATCCAAAAGGTGCGTGTGTTGGTTCAAGAGGATCCCGGGTCAGACAAATAGTAAATGAGTTAAAAGGTGAAAAATTAGATGTAGTTGAATGGAGAGAAGATAAAGTAAGATTTATTATCGAAGCGTTGGGACCAGCTGATATTGATGAAGTCATTATTGATGAACATACACAATCAGCAAAAGTAATTGTTAAAGATTCACAACTATCATTGGCTATTGGAAAAGAAGGTCAAAATGCTCGTCTTGCTGCGAAGCTTACTGGATATAAAATTGATATTGAAGGTCTGGGAGATTCACCTCCAGAGGAGGAAGAACCAAAGCAAGAAGAAGAGTAAGTATTAAATGGCAAAAAAACGAATTCACCAAATAGCTAAAGAACTTGATATTGCATCTGCAGATGTTTTACATAAAGCTAAGGAACTAGGTTTTGAAGTTAAAACAGCTTCTTCAGGCCTTACTCCAGAAGATGAAGAATTATTGGTTTTAGCAATTAATGAAGAATCGACAACTTCTGAAGACCCTCAAGAGGAAAATAAAGATCCTCAAGAGGAAAATATTAAAGATTCCCAAGAAGAAAATATAGATCAACCGATTAAAGAAGATGACCCTGTTCTTGAAGAAAATGATGTAGAAGTCAATATTATTGAAGTTACAGAAGGATCAACACCTGAAGATATATCTTTGATTTTTGATACTGATGCTACAACAGTAGTTGGAGACCTAATGTCCTTAGGGATTATGCAGTCAATTACTTCTAATCTTCAAAATGAAGAAATTGAAAAATTATTTGAAAAATATAATGCAATCCCAGAATTTATTGAAAAAATTGAAATTAAACGATCAGATATAATTCAATCTGAAGATTTTGATGATGATGAAATTTCCTTAAAATCAAGGCCTGCAATTATTACTGTTATGGGCCATGTTGATCATGGAAAAACAAGTCTTTTAGATTATATAAGAAAAGAAAAAGTGGCCTCTGGCGAAGCTGGTGGAATTACTCAACATGTTGGAGCATATAATGTTACAAATGATTCTGGAAGCGTTACTTTCATAGATACACCTGGTCATGAGGCATTTACACAAATGAGAGCAAGGGGAGCTGATGTTACAGATATTGTCGTCCTAGTTGTGGCAGCAGATGATGGTATTATGCCGCAAACTATTGAAGCTATAAATCATACAAAAGCTGCTGATGTGCCAATGATTGTTGCTATAAACAAATGTGATTTACCAGATGCAAATCCCGCACTTGTAAAAGCTGATCTAACAAAATATGAAGTAGTTTCAGAAGACCTTGGAGGAGATGTTCCAGTAGTTCAAATATCAGCCATTACAGGAGATGGTATTGATGATCTACTAGAGACGCTTAATCTAGTCGCAGAGATAGAAGAATTAAAAAGTAATTATGATTCTGAACCTTCTGGATTCATTATTGAATCGAGGATGGAAGTAGGCAAAGGAAATGTTGCAACAATAATTGTAAAAAGAGGCACATTGAAATCAGGTGATTTTATATATGCTGGATCAGCATTTTGCAGAGTGAAATCTATTTTTGATCACAATGGAAAGACTTTAAAATCAGTAACTCCTGGATCGCCAGCTGACATTATAGGTTGGGACGATTCACCCATCGCAGGAGATCAATTTGTAGCAACCAAAAATCAAAAACTTGCAAAGAGTAAGGCAGAAGAAAACAAAAATAAATTAAAGGAATTTGATGATACAAGCTATACCGTTGAATCAAGGGTTTCTGAAATGATGCAACTTCTTCAAGAAGGTGAATTAAATACAATAAATATAATTGTAAAAGCAGATACAAACGGTTCGGTAGAAGCCATAAAGGACAGCTTACTAAAACTTTCAGATGGTGATGTAAATATCCAAATTGTTCATGCTGCTGTTGGAGGGATTGTATTATCAGATGTTGATCTTGCTGGGGCAACAGGATCATTAATTGTTGGATTTAATGTAAGACCTGATAGTCAGGCAAGAAATATGGGACAAAGTAAGGGAATAGATATAAGAACATATAATATTATTTACGAACTTATTGATGATATTAGCGAGGCAGTTCGTGGACAGCTCACCGTCAAAACAGAAGAAACTGTTATTGGCATGGTGAATGTCCAAACAACTTTTAGAGCACCTAAAGTCGGTGTTGTAGCTGGTTCTGTTGTAGCCGAAGGAAAAGTTGAGTTAGATGCTAAAGCCCGACTCCTTAGAGACGGGGTAGTAATTTACGAAGGAAGTATTGTCTCATTAAGAAGGTTTAAAGACAATGTTGAGACTGTTAATGAGGGACTTGAATGCGGAATTGGGTTATCTGATTATAAAGATATAAAACAAGGTGATGTAATTGAAGTCTTAGGAGAAGTTGAAGTATAAAAATATGGAAAAGGGCTTGAGAGGAGGAAGAGTAAATCGGATCAATCCGATGATACAGCAGATAATTTCCGATTGCTTTTTAAATAGCTCAGACCCTACATTAAACAAGGCAACAGTCACCTTAGTTTCCACGTCACCAGATCTAAAAAAAACTACTGTACTTGTGTCTTCGATAGAAAATAATAAATCTTCCTTAAAACAGTCATTATCTAGAAGTAAACAAAAAATACAAAGGGTTCTTGCAAAGGAAATGAAAACCAAATATGTTCCAACAATTATATTTGAGTTAGATCATTCTTTTGAAGATATCGATAAAATTAACAAAATTATTGGATCATTAAATGACAAATAATATTTCAGATTACTTTAATAGTGATTCTGTTTTTATCACTGGACATGTAAATCCAGATGGAGATGCATTAGGTGCAGCACTTGCATTGAAATTGTATTTAGACAGTAAAGATCTTTCAGCTGATATAAATTTTGACATAACTACAAAATTACCATCTAACTTAAATCATTTACCATATAATCTGATCTCCAATAGTAATAAAGATAAATATGAAACAGCTTTTGTTTTTGACTGTGGCAATTCATCTAGGCTAGGTAAATTTGAAAATCTTGTTTTAGAAGCAAAAAATATTATCGTAATTGATCACCATGTAGATCCTTCATTTGGAGATGTACAGATTATTGACTCAAATGCCGCGAGTACTACTCAAGTTTTATTCAGACAATTTAAAGAAGAAAATATTGAAATTAGTAAGGATATGGCAAATTGTTTATTGACTGGTTTAATCACAGATACTGGAAGATTTCAATATTCAAATACTACATCTGAGGTTTTTAATATTGCTTCTGAATTACTTGATGCAGGTGCAAATCTATCACAAATAAGTGAAAATATTTATGGATCTATAGAATTTAATGCCTTAACGCTTCAAAGTAAAATCATTGAAAGAATAGTTCTTAAAGAAGAAATTAACTTCGCACACTCAATTGTATACCAGAATGACTACTCCGATTACCAGGTTGAACCAGAAGAAACAGATTTTTTAATCGATGTTGTCAGACTTGTAAAAGAGTCGAATGTAGCTTTGCTGTTAAAAGAACAAAAAGATGGGACATTTAAAGGAAGTTTAAGATCAAGAGGAGATATTAATGTTCAACAAATTGCTTCAATTTTTGATGGTGGTGGACATATAGCTGCTAGCGGATTTTCAAGTAATGATTCTCCTGAGAATATCATTGAAAAAATCGAGTATGAAATTAGAAAATTTATCTAACTTTTATTTAGTAAATAAACCTCGTAATTGGACATCCCAAGATCTTTGTACCGTTTTTAAAAAAAAATATTCATTTTCTAAAGTTGGTCATTCAGGTACGTTAGATCCAAATGCAAGTGGTTTGATGCTTCTTGCCACGAATAAATATACAAAACTCTTTGATTATTTGAAAGATACAAATAAAACATATGAGTTTGAAGCAATATTCGGTGTTGAATCAGATAGTTTTGATACTGATACAGACGTTAGGGAAGTAGAGTCAATAAACCTAAAATTATTACAACAGGAGCTTGATGACGGTATTGCTAGTCTTACAGGAAAAATAAAACAAACACCTCCAATTTATTCCGCTATAAAAGTTGATGGAAAAAGATTATACAAATACGCTAGGCAAAATAAAAATGTTGATATACCTGAAAGAGAAGTGGAAGTCAGCACTTTTAATCTATTAAATTTTGAAAATAATAAAGCTAGATTCTCAGCATCAGTAAGTAAAGGAACATTCATCCGATCATTGGTAGTTGACCTTGCAAGTTACTTAGGAACAAAAGCTGTTGTATCCTCAATTGTTAGAACATCTATAGGTGATTTAAATAGTAAAAATTCACCAATTATTGATGAAATTGATTCAAAAACAGAAAATGACATACCTGCTCCATTAGTATGGACTGAATTATTCAATCTACCTGTCATATCAGTCGGTGATGATTTAATTAAAGAAATTAGTAATGGAAACTTTTTATCTAATAAATATTTTGGAGAAAAGAAACTTTCACTTATTGAAAATAAAAAGACTATTCTTGCAATTTATGAACCTTACAATGAGAATAAATTTAAACCACAAAAAGTATTGATATGAAAATTTACAATAATTCAACACCTGATACAAACATAGAAAATAGTTCTGGAGTTGTCTGTATTGGGGGATTTGACGGGATCCACTTAGCCCATCAACAATTATTTAAGAAAACAATAAGTATTTCCACAGAATTTGACATAATCACTTTTGAAGTAATACCAAAAATTTACTTTAATGAAGATTTGAAACCTCTGATATCAAATAAAGGTAGGGAAATAATTTTTTCTACTTTTAATCCAAATAATCTAATTTATTTAAATTTTGAAGACTTTAATAAAATTTCACAAGAACAATTTTGCAAATACTTGAATATTAATCTTAATGTTAAAAAGATTGTCGTTGGCAAAGATTTTAAGTTTGGCAACAACAGGTCAGGTGATATAACTTCTCTAATTAATTTTTTTGGTGTTGAGAATGTCTATTTACTTGATGATTTTCTTATAGATAATGAAAAAGTCTCTTCTACTAAAATTCGTTATTATCTTTCAAATGGCGAAATTGAAAAAGCTAATGTTTATCTTGGAAGAGAATTTTCACTTAATGGTACTGTAATTGAAGGCAAGAAGCTTGGAAGAAGTCTGGGTTTTCCAACAGCTAATTTGTCATTAGACCAAGATACTTTTATTCCTAATTTCGGTGTTTACGCAGGAACAATAAATATAGATAATGAGATTTTCAATGCAATAGTTAATATTGGAGTAAATCCTACTGTGGATGATCAATCAAACGTAAAAATTGAAGCTCATATTTTTGACTTTTCATCTGATATATACGATAAAAAGGTAGAACTTTCATTAAGCAAATTTATTCGTAAAGAAATAAAATTTAATAATATTGATGAATTGAAGATTCAAATAGCTGAAGATATTAAAACAGCAAAGAAATACTTTTAATTTACACTTTAGATTGATTAACTACTATCATTATCTCGAATGAAGACCAAGGAAGAATTAATTAAAGAATACGGTAAATCAGATAATGATACCGGGTCAACAGAGGTTCAAGTAGCCTTACTTACAAAAAGAATTGACGATCTAACTGGTCATTTAAAAGAACATAAGAAAGACCATCACACACGAAGAGGACTTTTGATGCTAGTAGGTAAAAGAAAAAGGCTTCTTCAGTATCTTGAAAATCAAGATGTTGAGAGATATAGATCTTTAATTGATAAACTTGGTTTAAGAAAGTAAATAAATATAAGATAGAGCGTTGTTAATTGAGAGCTTTTAAGGAAAGCTGGCAATTAATAACCTCATCTTGGAAAAGAGGATAAATGTCCGTAACAAATGTCACATGTAATATTGGTGATAAAGAAATAAAATTTGAAACAGGTAAATTAGCACTTCAGGCACCTGGTTCAGTAGTTGTAACATCTGGAGATACAAATGTTTTAGTAACAACTGTTGCTAATACGTCGGTTAGGGAAGGTATTGATTTCTTTCCTTTAACTGTCGACGTTGAAGAAAGAATGTATGCAGCAGGTAAAATACCTGGAGGATTTTTCAGAAGAGAAGGAAGACAAACTGAGAAAGCTATTCTAGCATGTCGATTAATTGATAGACCTTTGCGTCCTTCTTTTGCAGATGGATTTAGATGTGAAACTCAAATTATTGCAACTGTATTGAGCGTTGATAATGAAAATGAATATGATGTGCTATCACTCAATGCTGCTTCTCTCGGACTTCAGTTGGCAGGCATACCGCTAGAATCTCCCGTTGGAGCTGTAAGAATGTCTTTAATTAATGACGAATGGGTTGTTCAAGCTACTAATACTGAACAAGAAGAATCAATATTTGAAATGGTCATCGCTGGAAAGCTTAATGAAAAAAATGAGATTGACATAGTTATGGTTGAAGCGGGCGCAAAAGAAAACACCTTTGAAAAAATTGATTCAGGTAGTGTTGCTCCTTCCGAAGATATTGTTGCAGACGGGATAGATTTATCTAAAGAATATATCCAAGCCTTAATAAATGCTCAGAAAGAATTAGTTTCTATGAATGATGTACCTTCTGTAGATTGGCCAATTATTGAAGACTATTCAGACGAATTAAAATCAAAAATTGAAACAAGTTGCAAAGAGGAATTAAATGAAATTTCTTCCATTACCGAAAGATCTGAAAGAAGTAGTCGACAAAATGAATTACAAGAAAAAGTTGTAGAAGAGTTTTTAGATGAAGAAGATGATAACTCGAAAGCAATTAAGTTAGCCTTCAAATCAATATTTAAAGAGTTGGTAAGAGACAGAGTAGTTAGTGGTGGTCCAAGACTTGATGGAAGATCCCCAACAGACATTAGAGATATATCTTCTGAGATTAACTTACTACCAATGGTCCATGGTTCATCTTTATTTCTAAGAGGAGAAACACAAGTATTGAATGTAACAACTTTAGGTATGTCAAGACTTGAGCAAATGCTAGACACGATAGATACTGTTACTTCAAAGAGATATATGCATCACTATAATTTTCCACCATATTCAACTGGTGAAGCTTATATGATGAGAGGTCCAAAAAGAAGAGAAATTGGTCATGGAGCATTAGCTGAAAAAGCAATACTACCTGTCATTCCTCCAAAAGCAGATTTTCCTTACACTATAAGAGTTGTTAGTGAAGCAATATCATCTAATGGATCAACATCCCAAGCCTCAGTTTGTGCATCCAGTCTTTCTTTGATGTCAGCAGGTGTCCCAATTAGAGAACATGTATCTGGAATAGCAATGGGTTTAATTTCTAAAAATAATGAATTTGTAACACTTACAGATATCTTGGGTGCGGAAGATGCATTGGGAGATATGGACTTTAAAGTTGCAGGAACAAGGGGAGTGATTACTGCTCTTCAATTAGATATGAAAATTGAGGGGTTGCCATCAGATATTCTAAGAAAAGCTTTGGAACAAGCAAAAGATGCAAGACATCATATCTTAGACATAATGGAAGATACCATTTCAGAACCAGCTGATTCATTATCAGGCAATGCACCAAGGTTGGAGTCAATAGAATTACCAAAAGATAAAATTGGTGAAGTTATAGGACCTAAAGGTAAAAATATTAGAAAGATTGAAGAAGAAACTGGAGCTAGCGTAGAAATTGATGACGATGGAATTCTTACTTTAGGTTCTACTGAACAGGAATCTTTAGATACTGCTAGAGAAATGGTAATGGCAATTATTGATCCAGAAGAGCCAGAATTAAATCAAGAATATGAAGGTGAAGTTGTAAGTCTTGCTAAATATGGAGCTTTCATCAATATACTTCCTGGTAGAGACGGATTAATGCATATTTCTAAATTTCACTCTGAATTACGAGTGAATAACCCTGAAAAAATCTTAAATGTTGGAGATAAAATCATGGTCGTAGTTGATTCAATTGAGAATGGTAAAGTTGGCCTTACACCAGTAAATGATTTAGAAATTCCAGAAGATGCTATTGAAAAAAGACAATCTAGTAATAAAGATAGAAACTCAAGATCATCAAAACCAAAAGATAACAAAAATGGTAACAAAAACCGTAAAAGAGTATCTTTTGAGGATGAATTCGAAAAAGGTATCTAGTTACTTACGATTTCCGGTTAGTTTTGTAGGATTTGTCGATTCAGTAGTTACATAAGCATCTGGATTAATTTCGGAGACAATTTTAAGAACATTTCTTACTTTTTTACGTGGCGCAACGCACCAAGCTATGCTGACTTCACCTTCCATACCTTCACCATTTATTAAAGTAACTCCAAAACCGTTATTCCTTAATTCAGTTGCGACTTTTTGGCTGTCGGCATCTTTAGGTGAAAAAATTCTAACAACAACATCACCTATTGCAATACTGGACTCAATATAAGAACCAACAATAGTGCCTGCTGCGAAACCAAGTGCGTAACCTATTGCTAAAAATGGATCATTTAAATCTCTAATTACCTGTGAAATAGCAATTATCCAAATACCAGATTCAACAAAACCTAATAGTGCGCCAAAAAGTGGTTTTCCTTTATTCACATAAAGAGTTCTTAAAGTTCCCAAAGATTGATCAATTAATCGTAAGATGAATATGTAACCTGCGGCTAAAAGTAATTCCATTTTTAACTTTTGAGCTTTAAAGTCATCTCGTCATATACATTTTTCATTTTATGATGAGTGTCTTTTACAAGTTGTTCAATACTCTCTTTGTTGTACTTTGACATATCGATTGGTTCTAGTGTTTTTATCATTGCTTTACCACTTTTCATAAATTTGCTTCCTCTTGGCCAGATATCTCCAGTGCCAGCAATTACAACGGGCAATATGCGAACGTTATTTTGCTGAGCAATATGAAATGCACCATTTTTAAATTCTTTAAATTCATTTTTATCAACACGTGTTCCTTGAGGATAAACCATTAGTGACCATCCATTTTTGAATAAATTTTTTGCTTGTTCATTTATAGATTCACGATCATTTGGGTTGTCTCTATCGACTTTTATAAAATTGAAAGATTTTGCTGCTGTTCTAAAAACGGGTAGTTTATAAACTTCTTTTTTTGCCATGAATGCCCATTTAATTTTTAATAGTTTAAAAAGGATCAACGAATCAATATTTGATAAATGATTTGAGATAACAACAAAAGATTCATTATTTTTATATTCAACTGCTTTTGTAAATGTAGTTTTTGCACGTGCGGCCCATAACCATGGATTTACCCAAGATTGGGCTATATAATATTTTAATTTTCCGTATTTATTGAATAGACCAACAAACCAAATTGCATAAGTTACAGGGATTGTGTAGAGAGCCATAATAAACAAATTGAACCAGCTTAATACTTTATTCTTGAGCATGGCCTAATAATACAGTGATATGATATTCATAAGTGAAAATGATTGAAAAAAATAAATTAAGAAGTAACTTAAAAAATTTAGATTATAAAGATTTTGCTCTCTCAGAAATTAATATCAAATTTTTAAATACATTAATTCATCAAAAAAAAGTTTGTACATACATCCCAAATAAAATGGAGATAAATATAAATAAATACTTAGTCAATTTTTTAGAACTTCAAACAACTTATTTAGATGACGAAATGCTTAATATTTGTTTATTGAACGAACCGTTTGTAGAAAATAAATACAAAATTGCTGAACCAGCAATAAAGATACCCGTCACAGATACTCAAGTATTTCTAATTCCAGGTTTAGGATTTACAAAAGAAGGTATCCGATTAGGAAGAGGCAAAGGTCTCTATGATAAGCTATTGTCAAAATATTCTACAGCTTTAAAAATTGGGATATGTGCAAATAAAAACTTATTAGATGAGATACCAATGGAAGAACATGATATATTGATGGATTATGTTTTGACAGAGAACGAAAATTTCAAAATACATTAAAATTAAATAGTTATGGATGTAAGCATTAATGTTGGATACTTTGGTCCACATATATCAGATGACAAAGATTTATTTAAAAAACTCGATGACATAGGTGTCTCTTGTGTGTGGACTGCAGAGGCATATGGTTATGATGCTGTAACACCACTTGCATATTTTTCAGCCTTAACAAACAATATGAATATTGGGTCTGGAATAATGCAAATACCTGCTCGTACTCCAGCCATGACTGCCATGACCGCTGTTACGCTTGATCAGATGTCAAAAGGAAGATTTAGGTTAGGACTTGGTGTTTCTGGGCCCCAGGTAGTTGAAGGTTGGCATGGCGTACCATATGGTAAGCCACTTGCAAAAACAAGAGAATATGTAGAACTAGTAAGAAACATTATCAAAAGAGAAGGAAAAGTTGAGCACAATGGTGAATATTATGAACTACCTCTGTCCGGAGAAAATACTACTGGTCTTGGAAAGCCATTAAAGCTTATTGATCAACCTTTAAGAGATGAGATACCAATTTATCTAGCAGCAGTAGGTCTTAAAAATGTTGAAATGACTGCAGAAATTGCCGATGGGTGGTTACCTTTTATGTACTCTCCTCTTAAAGGCGAAGAAATTTATAATGACTCACTAACAAATGGATTTAAAAAATCGGGAGTATCAGACAAAAAAGATAAATTTGAAATTGTAACAACTGTAATTGGTCGGGTATGTGATCAAGAAGAGGTTGATGAATATTTATATCCAGCAAGAAATGTTTACACACTTTATGTTGGAGGCATGGGCGCAAAATCCAAAAATTTCTATTACAACCTTTTTTGTGAATACGGATATGAGGATATTGCCGATGAATTACAAAATCTATATTTAAGTGGTAATAAAAAAGAATCAGAGAAAATGTTTCCAAAAGAATTACTAGAGGAACTTACATTAGTTGGCACAAAAAAAGATATTGAAAAAAAAGTAGAAATGTGGAAAGAAAGTAATGTAACTGAAATTTCTTTATCACTTCCTATTGATTTTGAAACTGTTAAATTTATAAAAGAATTACTTTGAAAATTCTTTTAACTTCTTTTTATGATTTAGGCAAACAGCCAAAAATTATTGCAGAGATTGCCGATAGATACAATAACACTGAAGTGCATTTTGATTTTGTTGATTTTTCAGTAGATAATCAAAATATAGATTTAAATACTTATGATGTGCTTGGAATTTATGCACCAATGCATACAGCAACAATCCTTTCAATTGAATATATTAAAGATAAAAAACTGCCCGATAAAGTATTTACATTTGGATTGTATGGATCTGTTCTTGAAGATTTCAATCCTTTAATAAAATATATCAAAGATATTGAAAGTGAGGAACTTACTTCTTTTTTAAAACTTAATGAAAACCAAAAATTTTCATTAAAAGACAATATACCTAATAGACAAATATTTCCCGATATCTCAAATTACGCACATTTAGTAGATGGATCAAATAATCTTATTGCTGGATCAGTAGAAACTACTTACGGTTGCAAGCATTCGTGTACTCATTGTCCTGTCCCAATCTCTTTTAATGGAAGTTTTAAAACGTATTCTTTAGAAAAAATAGTCAATGATGTCCAAAATCAGGTGAATCAAGGTGCAGAACATATATCATTTAATGATCCAGATTTTTTTAATGGCCCAATTCACGCATTGAAAATTCTTGAGTCATTAAACCACAAATTTTCACAAATAACCTATGATTCAACAATAAAAGTAGAACATATTATAAAATATCAAAAATATTTTAAAGAACTAGCGTCTTTGAATATGGCTTTTGTGATTTCTGCATTCGAAACAACTAATGACAAAGTTTTAACAATTCTTGAAAAAAACCATACAAGCAACGATTTAAATAATTCAATAGAGATTTCAAAGGAATTTGGTATTGATATACGACCAACATGGATGCCTTTTTCACCATGGACAGAATTAGAAGATTTATCAAGTATCGTAGAATTAATTGAAGGTTATCAATTACGCGAGACTGTAGATCCCATTCAATTAACTATAAAATTGTTAATACCTAAACACTCCCTCATAATTAAAAGACCTGAAATAAAAAAATATTTAGGTGATTATGAAAAAGAATCATTAAGTTTTCAATGGCAATATGAAAATATTCATGCTGAAAAATTACAATTTACCCTTTTTGATTTTATTTTGAATAATTCAGAATTAGATGAGCATAAACAATATCTAGGGATGGTAAGTATTATTGAAGAATTTACACGTACAAAATTAATAACAAATACAAACTATGACTTTAAGAAAGTGCCTAAGTTATCGGAAACATGGTTTTGTTGCGCAGAACCCAGTAAAATTCAACTCGATAGAATTAAAACAAATAAGGCATTGATATGACAGAAATTTCAAGTGAGGAGATAAATGTTTCAACATGGAAAATTCCAAGTCCATTAGGTATTATCGGTAGTCATTCCGAGGGGCAATTCAATGGAATGACAGCTAGTTGGATAACACAAGTTAGCATGGAGCCAGCGCTTATCGGTGTTGGAATAGATAATAAAAGTGTTACTTTTAACCTAATGAACAGCAGTGATTATTTTTCATTAAATATGTTCTCTCCTGATTACACTAAAGTTTTTGTAAAATTTTCAAAACCAGCAGAATATACAGAAGGTTTTTTGAATAAGGAACCGATTACATTAACAGATAACTCTGTTCCAATTTTTGATAATGCGACAGTATGGTTTGAATTAAAAACTACTCAAAAAATAAATTTAGGAACTCATACCTTTTTTATTGGGGAAATTATTGATTGTAAGACTCTTAATCCTGATGAGCGAGTTGCATATATGGGTGATACTCGAATGAAGTATGGTGGAGTCCCTAGAGGTGGACACTAGTTTACAATATATTAACAAACTCAATGTCTTATATTTAACATCAAACTTTATAATTGACTATCTTCGAAAGGATTAAATGAAATTAAAAAAAGGCGACAAGATTGAAGAGATAACATTACCTTCAATTGATGGTACAACTTTCAACTTTGAGGCAATAAAAGGAAAAAAAGCTATGGTATCTTTCTATCGTTATTCTTCTTGTCCATTTTGTCACTTACGAATAAATGAGATTATAAATAAAAAAAATGAATTTGGTGATAATTTTGTTCCGATAGCAATATTCGATTGTGATTTTGATGATTTAGTTAAGAATTCGAAAAAACATGACGGCAATATCACAATTTTATGTGACGATGACCGTGTTTATTTTGACAAATATGAGGTACAAAATAGTTTCTTTAGATTTTTATTTGGTATAACAATTAGAGTAGATCGTTTTTTTCGAGCCCTTTCCAAGGGGTACAATCCTGCATCAAATATGAGTGGTGCTTTTTTAGGATTACCAGCAGATATTTTAATAGATGAAAATGGTGTTGTAGAAAAAGCATTATATGGTGCTCATACTGCAAATCACATACCAATGAAAGAGGTAATTGAGTTCTCAAATAGTTAATATATAAATTATTGAGAAAACAAAATTTAGAATTTAAGTTCACAGATCTTGAGCAGGTTTATAACGTTAGTGAGAAAAATAATACATCTCTCTTAATTGATATTAAGTCTAGTAACGAAGATCCATATTCCTTATCACCTGCTTTTGAATCAGTGATTGAACGTTATTGTTGGGTACCAAAGAATAATAGTGATGTATTAAGTCTTGATTTATCAGTCCAAAAAGATACAAAAATCTATTTAAATAATAAACTTGCTGACTCAAGCAATATCAAAATATCTGCGAAAGACGGTCCCCAAGAATATAATTTTATATTTCGCAAAGATGACCAGATTGCAAAATATTCTCTAGTTTGTTTACCCGTAAATTTTCCTCCCTTAAATATCAATATAACTAATTCATCCATGGTTGCAGATGGCAATATATTCACTAGTGTCTTCATCGTTCCTAAAATTGTGCATTGGCCTCTAATTATCAGAGATGTAATTAAATATTTTCCAGAATTAAAGAAATACTATATTAAATATCTTTATCAGAATATAAGAACAAGAATAAATATTCCAAAAATAGTAAAACATCAAACTGAAAAGAAACTCACTAAATCCAGAAAATATCTTCCTTACGTCATGATGCTAGATAAGTTCGGTGTTCCAATATGGTACAAGATGGCAGGTATAGGTTTTTCAGCATTTCGTCCATACAAAAATGGATATTATTACGGAGCAGTAAGCAACTACCCACAATTTGCTATAGGTTTAGGAAAAACTGTTCTATTAGATCAAGATTTCAATATAGAAAGTTTTAAACAAATTATGGAGAAAGATATTTATACAGAACTTCATGAATTTCAGTATTTAGATGATGATACAGTAATCCAAATAGGATCAAAGACTCATAAATTTCAAAATCAAAAAGTAGAAAGTGGGATAATCTCAATCGAAAATGAACAGAAGGGTACTAAATTTTTATGGGACTCTATTGATCATGTTTCCCCCGAGTTTTCAAAAGTTCCAACCAAAGAGTGGGGGATGAATACTAATGATTATTTTCACATGAACGCTGTAAGAATTCTTAAAGATGGCAACTACTTAGCTTCTGCTCGTCATACACAGACAATAATGAAAATTGATAAAACATCAGGAAAAATTTTGTGGCATATGGGAAAAGGAAAATTAAATAATTTTAAATTTGTTAATGACCCCTATGATGGTTTTTCTCATCAACATGCTCCAGAAGAACTTGAAAATGGAAATATACTGATTTGGGATAATGGTATTGATTCGATAAAAGATGGATCAAGAGTCGTTGAATATAAAATTGACGAAACTAATCATACTGCAACACTTGTTTGGTCAAAAGAATTCAAAAATCTACAAGCCAATGTTGCTGGAAATTGTCACAATATAGGTGAAAATAGTTATATAGCTGCATTTGGATCTCAGGGATATATTGAAGAATTTAATAAAGACGGGACAAAGGTTTTATCTATTGACCCAGGTGGATTGATCTACCAAGTTAGAAAATCTTAAATTTTAATTTCTACTTTTATATACAGCGTAAAATCCAACCAAGATTGAACTTATTAAAAAGTAATTTAAAGCTACAATCGTTATCACATTTATACCTAACAATGAAGCTACAGCTGCTGCCACAGGAAAATTTTGTAATGTACCTTCAGCAAGTATTCCCATTCTGTCTTCTTCACTAATTTTTGATATTTGCGAAATTAAATTAATTCCAATAAAAATAGTTATTAAATTTAAAATTACGAAAATAGATGATGATCTGAAGATATCAAATATAATGTCTCTTAATTCTATCGGCACTCCAATTGCTATAACTAAGGTAACAACGGTGAAGACTTTTTTAATAGATGTTTGTGAATCTAATGCTTTTTGTGGAAAGTAGTGTTTTATAGCCATTCCAATAAATACAGGAATAAGTACAAGGTATAGTAGTTGAATTAATAATTCTGTAGAGTTAATTTGTACTTGAAGACCAATATCTTCATTGACAATTGAGGCAATATTTAACCAAAGAGGTATTGTTCCAAATGCTATAAGTTGAGTAATAACTGTAAGAGATGTTGTAAGTGCAACATTACCTTTCATCAAAGAAGAATACATTGAAGAAATATGACCTCCAGGTGCACACATAATTACTATTATTCCAATTGAAATTGATTGATTATCTATAAACAAACTTGTAACTATTCCAATAATTGGTAGAAAAGTTATTTGTATCAAAAGACCTACTAATGAACTTTTTTTATTTACTATTAAATTTTTAAAACTATCTATGTCTAAATCAGTACCAACACCAATCATCAATAAAGGAATTAAATAAGGTATTAAATCTAAAAAGATAGAACTAATTTCCATTTTTTAATTTTATTAGCAATTCACATGAAATGCATTGATTAAAAAACTAGAATCACAATAAGAACTTTATGAAAAAAATTCAATATTATTTAGTTTCAACCATTGTCATTTTTATAGTTTCTCCATTGTTAAGAGTTTTAAATAAATCTTGGTATAACAGAAAAATCTTACCGTTAACTATTAACAGAAGTTGTGCCTCAAAGCCTATGATGTATCAACGAAAAAAAATTATTCCTAATGCATCAGGCACAGTCCTTGAAATTGGAATTGGACCTGGACATAATTTACAATTTTACGACTCATCAAAAGTAGATAAGGTAATTGGTGTTGATCCTTCGAATGAATTAAATGAGATTGCTAAGAAAAAAGCAAATAAAAACAACATAGATATTGAATTTTTACTAACAACTGCAGAATCAATTCCATTAGAAGATAATTCTGTTGATACCGCTATATCTACATATACTCTATGTTCAATTCCAAATCCAGATGCTTCTCTTCAAGAAATAAAACGAGTCCTAAAACCAGGCGGTAATTTATTATTTTCTGAACATGGAAAGTCACCGGATAAAGGAGTTGCTAGATTTCAAAATTTAATTGACTTTTTTTGGCCTGAAATTGCAGGCGGATGTCATCTAAATAGAAATATGTCTGAAATGATACAAACTAATGGTTTTGAAATTAAAGAATTAGATACCATGTACGTACCAGGTACACAGAAGTTTGTTGGATTTAATTACTGGGGAGCAGCTACACCCTAAAGATCTTTTATTGACAAAATAGCATTAACACATGCTTCTGGTTGATCTTCCTGTAAAAAGTGACCGGCATTTTCTATTGTCACGTGAGGCATATCTTTACAACCAGGTACTAATTTGTAAAAAGAATTTTCAACTCCTGAAAAAATAGGATCTTTATCACTGAATGCACATAAAAATGGCTTTTCCCATGTTCTTAATATATTCCATGCTTCTTTATTAGGTTCTGCACTAGGAGTTCTTGGTGTTGCAGGAACTAAATTTGGAAATTGTCGAACACCTTGTTTATGATCATCATCTGGAAATGGAGCATTATAAGCAGCAAGCGCATCCTCATTAATTCCTTTTGTTGTCCCATTTCTTACTTGACCAGCAACATGTAAATCGGGTTTAATCTGAAGAAATTCTCTAAATACAGCAAAACCATCACTTAATGGGGCTTTCCCAGTTGGAAGTCCAGTATTTGCAGTTATAATTTTTTGAAATCTATCGTCATATTTAGCAGCAAGTCTTAAACCAATTAATCCACCCCAATCTTGACAGAAAAGTGTAATATTTTTTAAATCAAGACTTTCAACAAATTGTGACATCCAGTCAACAAATCCTTCGTAGGTGTAGTTGTACCTAACTGAAAATTTATCTGATTTTCCAAAACCAGGAAGATCTGGAACAATTACCCGATATCCACTCTCTTTTAAGGGATTAATCATGTTTCTATAAAGGTATCCCCATGTTGGATTTCCATGCATTAGCAACACAACATCATTGCTTTCACTATTTTCATCTACATAGTGAATATTGATATCGCCAAATTCAGAAGATACATTAACAAAATTTTCTTCGAAATCCCATCCAGCAATATTTTCAAATAAACTTAAGTCAGTTTTTAAAATTGTCATTGTATTCATAATAGTTTTAAACATATAACTTTTCACCTCAATCTTTTTTAAAACTATCAACCACCATCAGTTTTAATTAATATGTATGTAATGATTAAGTTACTTAAAAACTTCTCACCATATCTGATTGGAATTATCTTAGGAATTTTAAGTTTTATTCCCTTTACAAGACAAACTACGATTGCATCCTTTTTAACTGGATTTGGAAGCAATACTGTTAGTCAATGGAATTACTTTTTAGATTATGGTTCAGAATCTCAGAATATGTGGCAAAGATCATACGTTTCACTTCTTGGATTATTACCCAGCGCAAGTCCAGAAGTCATATATTTGTCAGCATCAGTCGATGATAACGGTGATGGATTGCTGGGTAATTGTGAATATACATTAAACGGTGTAGTCCCAAATGCAAGATATTGGAGTTATGCGATTTATGGAAATGATAATTATTACTTACAAGATCCCAATAATTTAAAAAGTGATCCAACTTATGAAGACCTATTCGCTCAAGTTACCAATGGATATGAAATCATAAGAAATATTGGTGAAACCTATGAAATCAAAATAGGAAATAATTTAGTAAATCAAGATGGAACTTTAAGTCATTTTGGAAATGATTTCAATCTTATATTAAGGATATATGGACCAGATTTACAATATTATGACGATCCAAGCACAATACCTGTTGCCAAAATTTTGAAAGAGAGTTGTAAATGAATAATTCTCTTTTGAAGATATCAATAATTGCCATAGCAACTCATCTTCTTTTAATTTTTCTCGGTCCGTATATAGTTATGAATCAATTAGATAGAAATATTGCAGACGCTATAGCTAATCCTTTTGAAGGTTGTGAAGATACTTATGATGGAATTGTCGGCAATTTAGATCAAGTTTGTATCTCTAGGAGATCAGCTGCGAGAATGCCAAATTATGATTTTATTTACACCATGTGCAGATATGATTTATCAAATGGAGACTTATATGTTTCAATGCCAGTTCCTGAAGACGAAAGATATTGGGTAGTTCACGTTCATAACAATAATACAAATGTTGCTTTCAAAATAAATAATTTAGAAATAGAGTCAGATAGATATGAGTTGTTAGTAACAAATAAAGAAAATATAAATAGTTCTTTAAAGACAATCAGAACAACTGATAAAGGGACTGTTTTTTGGAGATTGCTTGTCAATACAGCTGAAGAAATAGATATATTAGATAACCAAAGAAGGACAACTGTCTGTGAGTACAGATAACCAATATAATCCCATAGAGCTTTCAAAGGAATATCTAAAAAAATCTACTTTAGATAACCAAGTAAGCATCGAGCAAGGATTTAATGTTGAATTGTACGAAGTATCAAACAATCTTGCATTTATTAAAAACTTTGGAAATATAGCTGTTTTCAAAAATGATACAACAGGATTATTAATAGATACTGGAATGGGTGTGTCATCTTTACAAGTTGTTGAAAAGTTAAAAGAATGGGGTATATCCAATATTGAGTATGTAATTTATACACACGGTCATGTTGATCATGTTACAGGTACTGAATATATTTCAAATGCATTTGAGGGCACAACGAAAGTAATCGCACATGAAAATGTAACTAAAAGGTTTGATAGATATAAAAAAACAATAGGGTATAACGGAATTATTAATCAAAGACAGTTTGGACTTCCATCTCCAGTATTTCCCAATGACTTTACCTACCCAGATATAACTTACAGCGACGAGTATGAGCTTGAATTTAACGAATCAATCCTTACATTAACTCACGGTAAGGGAGAAACTGACGATGCAACCTATATTTATTCCAACAAAGATGATGCTTTATTTACTGGTGATTTCTTTATATGGTCACTGCCAAATGCTGGTAATCCTTCTAAAGCACAACGTTATGTTGGGTTTTGGGGTGAGGTTTTAAAAAAAATGTCTAAATATAATCCAGAATATTTATTCCCTGGGCATGGTCCTTTAATCAAAGGAAAAAAAACAATAAAAGAAATGCTCTTAGATACAAGTAATTGTTTATTGTGGATTGAAGAAAATGTCCTTAACTTAATGAACAAAGGTTATTCATTACGTGAGATACATTCAGAATTGGTTTTACCAGAGGAATATTATAAACCTTATCTTGTATCTGCATATGATGATTTTTCATTTTTAATCAATTCTGTCTGGAGACAATACGGTGGTTGGTATTCTGGTACACCATCTGAGCTCAAACCTCCAAAACTTCAGGATATTGGAAGAACATACATAGATATGGCCGGTAACGATGATAATCTACTTAATTTTTTAGAATCTTTGGTAAGCTCGCAAAAGTACAGAGAAGCTTCTGTAATTGTTGATGCAGCTTACAGTGTAAATTCTGAATTATTCTCAGATATCAAGAAAGAGATTTATTTGAAACTAGCCGAGCAAGAAACCTCTCTCATGGCAAAAGGAATTTACAAGTTTAATCATGATTCTTGATTAGAGATCATGTATTACACTAGTGACCACACCCCATATCTGGGCTTCACTTTTTCCATTTAACTCAATTGGTTCGTAGTCTTCATTTTCTGGCTGCAAAATGATGGACGACCTTTTTTTTAGGTACCTTTTTACGGTAAGTTCGCCATCAATTATTGCAATTACTACATTTCCATTTTCTGCTTTGATACTTTTATCAACTACCAAAATATCATTTGGGAATATTCCTGCATTTATCATTGAATTTCCGGAGGCACGAACCAAAAAGGTTGATGCGGGATGCTTTACTAGGTATTGATTAAGATCAATCTTATCTTCTAAATAATCGTCAGCAGGGGATGGAAAACCTGCTGCAACCCTCTCTGTATACAATGGGATCTCATAAAGACCTTTACTTACTATCTCTGAAATGTATTTAACTTTGCTTTCAGGGACTCTTATAGCTTTGGTTGACTCCCCATATTTTCCCTGTCCTTTTGGTCTACCAGCACCTTTTCTTGCTCCGCCTTTTGTCATAAAAATGTCTTTCTTTTATCTTAGAATAGTGTACAGTATTCAAAGGAATAAATAAAGAAATGAACAATAAAATTTTTGCTTTGGTCGACTGTAATAACTTTTATGCATCGTGTGAACGAGTATTTAATCCAAAACTTGAAGGAGAGCCAATCGTTGTTCTTTCCAATAATGATGGGTGCATTGTTGCACGATCAAATGAAGCAAAAGCACTAGGTATTCCAATGGGAGCTCCGCTATTCAAATATGAACAATTAATAAAGAGAAACAATGTTCATGTATTCTCATCAAACTACACATTCTACGGAGATATGTCAGCAAGAGTGATGACATCTCTTCGTTCAATAGTTGGGGATATCGAGATTTACTCAATAGATGAAGCTTTTTTAGATATAAGTAAATTTTATTATTGTGATTTAAAAGAGACAGCAGATGAGATACGAAGACAAATAAAACAATGGACAGGAATACCAATCTCAATAGGTATTGGGCCATCCAAAACATTAGCAAAAGCTGCAAATAGACAAGCTAAAAAATATGAAGAATCAAATGTCTTTGATATACGAGAGGAGTCAGAAAGAATCAGAGTCCTAAAAAGTTTAGAACTTGAAGACATATGGGGGATATCAACAAGATGGGGCAGGAGGCTTAGAACTATCGGGATCAACTCCGCATACGAGCTTTCAACAGGAGATCCAAGACAGATACGAAAAACACTCAGCATTGTCGGAGAGAGGATATATCACGAACTTAATGGCATATCGTGCATGCAAATTGAAGAAGTTAAAAATAAAAAAAATATAATCTCATCAAAATCTTTTGGAAAAAAAGTTACAAAAGTATATGAACTTGAAGAAGCTGTTTCAACCTATGTTGCAAGAGCATGTGAAAAATTACGATCCCAGAGCTCAAGAGCTGGAGGAATCCATGTATTTTTGAGAACTAGCCCGTTTATAGATATTGATAAAAAATACAGCAATGGAATGAGTTCATTTTTTACAATTCCAACAAGTAACACTTCAAAGATAATCAAAGAAGCAAAAAGATTAACGAATAAATTATTTCTCCCAAACTATGAATATCAAAAAATAGGAGTTATTTTATTAAATATTTCTGATGCCAGGAATGAACAATTCAGCTTTCACGAGAGTGAGAATTATGAACAGTCAGATATCCTCATGGAATCGTTAGATCATCTAAATGACAGGTTTGGAAATGGAACTATTTTTATGGGAGCACAGGGCATTCAAAAAAATTGGAAGATGAGAGCTGACAGAAAGTCAGCAGCATATACAACAAAATTATTAGATATTCCCGAAGTAAGTTAAGTTTTAATTGATTTCCAAAAAGATCTAGTTCTTAAGAACCAAAAGAAACCAACACTAAAACCTAAAGCTGGAAATACTTTGAATAAAGTCATCACATCATATTTTGTTGCTAAATAACCAATAATTAGATTCGAGATAGTAAACATTAAAAAATAAAAAGAATAATCCAATCCTGCAATTCTTCCACGTATATTATCTGGTGTTAATATTTGGATTCCATAAGATGAAAATGCCCATTGAGCTCCACCACCACAATGTCCCAACACAAGAAGTATTGTTGTTACATACAAAGTAGGAGAGAAAGGTATAAGAAAATAAAACATTCCCCAAATCATAATGGAAGGACCTATTGTTGATAAAAGTTTTTGATCAGTTTTGCCAAACAAATATCTAAACAATACTGGACCTATAAATGCACCAATACCTCTCGCACTCCACATAAGTCCAGCTCCTAAATCACCAGTATCATAAACTTCTAAAGAAAGAATTGTAAATAAAGAAAGTAATCCAGCTGCTGAAATACCAAACATACCTTTTGTAATTGTTAAATAGAATATTTTTTTATCAGATAAAACAAAATTAAGTCCATCTTTAAATTTAACTTTTTCATTTTCAGACGTAGATAATATATTTTCACTTAAGTTTGTTCTAATTAAAAAAACTAAAAAAGCCGAAAACATAAATGATAAAAAATTAATAGTAAATAATTGGTTTCGTGATAGAAACTCTGATAAAAATCCACCTAAACCAGCACCTAGACCAGCAGCTATTCCCCATGTAGAGAAATTTAATACATTAGCTTCTGGTAAATTATCTCTACTAACTACATTTGGTAAAGCCGCATCAGAAGCTGGCATATATGCACAGTTAACAACTCCAAGAAGTGAAAACGATAAAAGAATAAATACTACATTTTCAGTTGATACAGAATACATTATTAGTAATACTGCACATCCAGATAAAAACTCAGATATAGATATAACAACTTTTCGATCAAATTTATCAGCTAAGAATCCGCCAAAGCTACCTAGTATGACATAGGGAGCACTTTGTACAACTAAAACAACAGATGTAATAAGGGGACTATTTGTAATTTCATAGATAATACTCAGTAAAGGTACTGTTAAAAACCAATCTCCCATGTATGTGATGAATTTTGCATAAAAAAGTTTTTGAAAATCTTTATTTTTGGATAATAAATATGAATATTTTTCAAAATTTTTCATAACTCAATTACTGTAACTGGTATCTGTTTTATGGGTATAATTAAGTCTATGAAAACAGTTCTTATAACAGGTGGAACAAGAGGAATAGGTTTATCTATAGCTCAAAAGTATTTAGATGATGGCGATTCAAATGTTATTGTAACCGGACGAAAACCTGACACTCTTGAAGAATTAAAACAAACTGTTAATAATGAAAACTTCCATACGGTTATGGCAAAAGCTGATGATGAGGCAGCAGCTGACCAAACATGTAAAGAAATTAATGAACAATTTGGATCATTAGACATATTGGTCAATAATGCTGGTACTAATCCAGCTGGTGGAAATCTTATGGATGTTGATATGGGAGCACTCGAAAAAACGTGGGCAGTTAACCAAAAAGGTCCACTACTTTGGGCTAGGGCAGCATATAAGAATGAGTTAAGCACCGCAATTTTAAACATCTGTTCAGTGGCAGGTTATTTTCCTTCTGATTTAATGGGAGCATATAATATTTCGAAAGCTGCATTAATTTATATGACAAAACAACTTGCTTATGAACTTGCTCCAGATATCAGGGTTAATGGAGTCGCTCCAGCAATTGTACGAACTAAGCTATCTCAACTTTTATGGGAAAACGAAGAATATTCAAAAAATTTACATTTGTTACAAAAACTAGGAGAACCGGAAGATATTGCTGAAGCAGTTTATTTCTTATGTTCTGATGACGCAAGCTGGATTACTGGAGAAATTTTAACGATAGATGGTGGATTTAGTATTAACGGAAACTCGTTATCTTAATCACTCCATACATTTAAATTTAGTTCTTTATCGTATGATCTTCTGATAAATAATCTTTTAATAAAGGTTGGCTCTCTTATTATTGCTTCAATTAACCAAGTTTTAGATCCTTCTGTGAGATGTCCACCAAAAGCTTTTCCATCTTTGTCAGATACAGATATGTGTATATGAACTAGTGGTTTGTCATCAAATAAAGTTATATTCCCAAGGCCACTTAAAACTTCAAAGCCACCTTTAAAAAAGTGTTCTTCGTATTCTTTTGATTCTTGATTGAAATAAAGTACATTTAAATTCTGAACAGCTCCAATAAATGATATTTCAGCTGTTTTTATTTTATTTTTGATTGCATACTCAGTAAGTGATTCAAGTAATAATGTATCTTTCTCAAACTTTACATAGTGAACAATTTCTCTATTTACTCTATATTTACGAACGTACATTTTTATATTTTCAAGTTTAATTAACCTATAAAATATTTTGCTAATTCGTTATACAGTGGAATACCGATAATGATATTAAATGGAAAAGTAACACCTAAACTCAATCCAAGATATATTGCGGGATTTGCATTTGGAATTGCATCTTTTACTACAGCAGGAACTGCTATGTAGCTTGCACTTGCTGTTAAAACCATTAGCAATGTTGCATTTCCAACTGTTAGTGAGAACAAATTTGATGCAAACAATGCAAGAATAGATCCTATTAGGGGAGTAACCAAAGCAAACAAAATTAAATTCAAACCTTTTTCTCTTATTTCCGACAACCTTCTTGCTACTCGTGTGCCCATTACAAATAAAAATAAATAAAGAACATAATCAAAAATGGTAACGGTAAAAAAGTCAATATTACCGATTAATTGATTTTGAAAAATTATTCCAACAAAAAGTGATGTTATTAACAATATGTTTGGTACTTCCAAGAAAGCTTTTTTTATTGTTTCAAAATTATTTTGTTTCTTATTTTTATTTTTTGTCACTAAATAGAGTGCCATAAATATTGCTGGAAACTCCATCACAACAAGTACTGCGGACATAAAATTATCAAATTCTTGTGAACTTGAAGAAAGGTATGTTAATGCGGTAACAAATGTTATTGCACTTACTGATCCATAAGTACCTGAGAGGGCTGCAGCATCATCGATTTCTAAAATATTTTTTAAATAAAAATATGCAATTAGAGGTATTATCAACGCAAAAAATACACCAAGCGATAGAATATTCGTTACTTCTGAGGTAAATCCATTTTCTCTTAAGCTTATTCCACCCTTTAGTCCGAGCGAAACTAATAAATAATATCCCAGGTATCTAGAAAGAAATTGAGGAAGTGTGTCCTTAAATATTTGTCCAATTGCAATTCCTGTCAAAAATAAAATAATTGCTGGATTGAGTATGACTTCCATTCAAATAGAAATGATAGTAACCAATGAGATATTTTAGAGTTTTATTAAAAATTAATTTATTTTATCGATTATTTTCTTTGTTCTCTCAAAATCAACAGGATTTTCTACGTTGTTGTCTAACTTAAAACTTGTTCCAATGATCAATATATCTGCAATATCTTCATATTTATCTACATTTGTTTCATTTACGCCAGATCCAATAGCTAACTTACCAGATGGAACTATATCTCTTACTTTTTTCAAATCATCAATATTTATTTCATGACCTGTTCCATCACCAGTAACTATTACAACATCTGCTCCTGCGCGGTTGATTAATTCTTCAGTATGGTTTTCTATTTTTGATCCTTCTGGCGGAACAGCATGCTTAACGAAGACATCGGCAAAAATTTCTATATCTTTATTTAAACTTTTATTGAATTCAGCAATTTTATTTGCTTCACCCTCAATTATTCCCTGATCTGTAAACATCATTACATTATTTAAGACATTTATTCTTACAAAATCTGCATTTGTTGCTTCAGCAATGGACAATGCAGCAATTCCATCATTTCTTAAAACATTTACACCTATTTTTAATTTTGAATCAATGTTTAGATTCTGTATTACTGAAGTTAAACTTGCTACAGTTCGCTTTGATACATCATTTTTGACGAACGGTACATCGCCAAAATTTTCAACAATAATTCCATTTACGCCAGCTTTTGAAAGGTTGTCAATGTCATTTTGTGCTAGTTTTGTAATTTCTTCAAGATTTAATTTATTAGACGGTGAGCCAGGTAAACCTTTAAGGTGTATAACACCAAGAATTATCATATGCTATATTTTGGCGTGCTGAAGTTTAATAAATTTTTTAGCATAGTCACCCTCGGTAGTTAGCGTAGGCTTAAATCCCTTACCCGTTCTACCGGTTACGATTCTACACCAATCGCTTGCATTTCCTTTTATGCTATTTTCAGATTTTTCATTTCCAAATTGCCAGGCTCTATATTCTGGACCTATTAATTCAATTCTTAAATCCTTATGTTTAAGTTTATTTTGTTTACTTGTAAATTCAGCATTTAGCCATCCAAATAAAGCAACGTGCTCAATTCTTACAGTGTCTTCGTAGTCTTTTTTCATACTGTCATAAATATCTAATCCATGAGCCCATGTTTCAGCAAGCTTTGAAGATGCAAATGTTTGATAGTCTATTTCTTTATTCCACCATTTAATTTTTTTACCAGCTGAACCTTTAGCTAAATTTTCAACAACTTTTGCTCTTGATAATCTCCACCATTCAATAACGTCTTGGGGACGCATGTCGTTACCTTTTTTAATGCATTCTTTTTCAAATTTTCCTAATCCGCTAGGACCTCTAAATCTATTAAAATCTGTACCTTTGCCCTTCATTGCGTTAAATGCTAAATCTTCTAGTCCTGCAAGGTAGCTTACATGGTTTGTTATATTCCAGTTTTTAAATGTAGTTTTAGTGTTCCAGTTTCTTACGGGAATACTTTGGAGATACTGGTCTAGAAGTTGTTGCTCTGCAACTAAACTACTTAATAAATCTTTCACAATACAATAATAATTGTGAAAATCACTTTTCCCAATAAGAACATTAAATAAAATGCTTTATTTATAACTTAAATCTTCTTATTATCTATATATGAAGAAAATCTTAAAGTTAATAATTTCAACAGTTTTGTTAAAAGTTTTTTATGATGTTTTCAATGAAAATAAGTTTGTTAAAGAGCAAATCGACAAACTAAAAGAAGAAGTTACAAATTTAGAAATGTCAGATATTGATCAAAAAATAAAAGATTTTCAAAACAAAATCGATGGATTTAAAAATAAGAATCAAGACTCTCCGGAGTAATTTATCTGGAAAATATTAGGCAAAACATTTTCTTATTGGCCTACGTGGCTTGTCAGATTTATTACATTTTTACACACAAAACTGATAAAGTTCAATCAAACAAAAGTTGGCAAGATATTAATAGGTGACAATATATTACTTCTTGAAACTATTGGACGAAAATCAAATAAAATTAGAAAAACCCCTTTAACCTATGTTCAGATCGATGATGGGTATTTAGTTGCTGCATCATATGGTGGTCGTGACAAAACTCCTGATTGGTTTTATAACATAGATAATCAAAATGTGAGAGTACTTGTTAATAAAGAATACCAAAACGTAAAACCTTCCGTTGTTAAAACTGATAAAGAAAAATATTGGAGTTTGTTAATTGCTGTATATCCAACTTTTAATTTATATCGTTCAAAAACTGATAGAGATATTCCTTTAGTGAAATTGGTTACAGAACAGGTTTAAGATTAGGGCCATTTCTCACAACTGTATTCCATAACGTAGAATAATGGTCTAAGTCCTCAGGGTTAACATGAGGAAGTACCATGTTGTTCCAGGTCTCAAAAAGAGGATCAGATGAGTTTTTGTATAGATCTAAACCAACTGGAATCCTTTCAACTACCGTTCTTAAACTCATAGGTGTCTCAATGTTTACGCTTATATCATCTGATAAAAATGAGTTATTGATTTCGATAGCTAATTTGATAATTAAATCCGTAAATTCTTTTTGTAATTTTGGATATCGTTTTTTAAAAATTGATTCTAGTTGTTCTTTATTAGGAAATGGCTTATCCCAAATAACCCATCTATCAGCGAATGCTTTATTTAATGTTTGTGTACCTGCATAATCTCTGAGGCTAGTTGGGTTCATTGTTCCAAAAATGTAGGAATCATTTCTTAATTCAATCACTTCACCGTTTGGTAACTCTAATTTTTTATGCCTATCAAGTAAAGAGTGCAAAGCAAATAGTACTTCAGGTCCAGCAGCATTAAGTTCTGATAAATTAATAATAGATGGACCTCTCAAAGCTCTTGTTAATTCACCATCTTGCCATTTGCTATCAGTTCCACCCACACCATCACCATATAGCTGAACTGATCCAAGCAATGTAACATCTCTAACTTCACCAGAAAGTGGAATTCGGTAGTATGGATATTTTAGCTTTGCAGCAAGTTGTTCAATATCATGATCTTTACCTGTGCCCATGTGTCCTTTTAGTGCAATATGAATTGGTATTTCATTGTCGAATGTCTTTTCTTTACTTTCAATGATTTGTGCTAATTTAAATTGAATTCCAAAATCTACATAATTTTTATCAACATCTGGAATCCTCTCAGACCTTGAGTCGTAATCGTTTATTGATTTTGTTAATTTACACTCTTTAAGAGTTACATCTCCCTTTCCATTGGGATTTTTAAAATTTTGATCTGCCATTATGCTACTCCTGTAGATTCCTCAATATTCTTTATAAGTATATCCTTTGTGATGTTTACTATTGAATGTATTAGTTCTTCAGGTTCATTTATCTGTGTTTTGTTTATATATTCTTTCCATGTTCCTCTTTCACCTATTCCGATACCAATGACATCAATACCAACTTTTGTTGCATAGTTGATTGAACTTTTCAAATCGTTTAATGAGCCACGTGTCATCCCATCTGAAAGTACTGCTAACAATTTTGTTTTTGATCCTTTTTCCAATAGTCGTTTAGTTGAAAACATAATATTTCTTTCGTCAACATTCGTTCCTCTCTCAAACATACTTGCGGGAGGATGGTCATCTTTGATATCTAATTTATCCAAAGATTCTCTTAAATTCCTTGAAAACTCGATTAGCCCAATAAATTTTTCGTAATTAGCTTTCCAAGAATCATCAAACCTTTTGATAAAGTAATGGTTTGTAGTATTGAAATAGTATTCAGCATTTGAACCATAATTTGTATTTAACATCGACGATACTGCCATCTTTCTTTTTATATAAAGCTCTTCATTTTCTAATTCATCAGCAGCAAAACTTCTATTAAAGATTGCAACTTCAAAATCTATATCTAATTCATGACATATTTGAGCTAGATAACTTGCTCCAATTAGTGCAGCTGATAATGACCATGGATAAAATTCTCCTTTATCTTTTTCAAGCATTGATCCGCTTCCATCAATTAATAATGAAACAGCATAAGATTTATTTGATAATCTTTGTTTTTGCTCAAACATTCTTTCGTATCTTCCAGAACCAAGCATAAGTGGAACATGTGGTGATAAATCTCCCTGATCGTAACCACTTATACGTAGCCTTTTTTTGTTATGAATAAAGTAAGGCTTTATTTTATTAGTAACTTTAAATACAGGAAGGTCCCATTCCTCTAAAAGTGAATTGTAAGTTGCCAGACCATTTTTATAAAGGCTATTAAATGTTCTTGGTAAATTAGTACTTACAAGCTTTGAAACTTTACCATTTGGAAGGTATACAGTTGTTGATGTACCAATTTTAGAAACGTGATCATCCATAAAATTTAACTTTTCATCATCTGATTCTTTACCTTTTTTTCCAAGAAACTTTTCGAGTGTATTGCCTGTAGTTATATTCGTACTTGATGGGATTAAAACTTTATTTAGATCATCTATGACTGAATCTTCAAATTTTTCTATAGATTCTCTTCTTTCACCTAAAGTTTGACTATCAACATCAGGTAAAAGATTGTACCTTCTGCAAATATCAGCAATTTGGATCGTAATTTCAATGGTGTCTTCTACAAGGTCTCTATCGTAAGAAAAATTATTTAAAATAGCCAAAGTTTCTCTAACTGATTCTTTTATATTTTTTGGATAAGATTGAAGATCGATTTCAATATAACCAGCAATACTATGAAACATTAAAATCAAAAATTTATTGAAAGGTTTTAGATTTTTAATATTGATACTGGATTCTTCATAAATATCCTGAAGGATTGACCTTAGCCCTTTGAAATCTTTTACAAATTTATATTCTTCAAAAGAATGAACTAATATTTCAAATATATATTTCCCAAATGGTCCGGAAAGCACCTCAAGAACTTCATCAATATCATTTAATCCATCAGTCTCATCTTGAAATTTTGATAAGTCTTTATCTATATCAAATTTATAATCTTCCATGGAGTGTATGGCTTCATGGATAACTGTTCCTATGACGACTTCTTTAAATTCTAAGTCAGAATCTGAAACAGAGTTAACTAATATTGATGGATTTATATTTATTTCATTTTTATTTTTACTTTTTGTTTTACCTAGATTTAATACTATTTTGTCATTATTCATCGTGCTTTGAATAAGCCGAGTTATAGCTGGGCTAATCTTCTGAAAAATTTCTATTATCTGAGTTTCTAAAGTTTTTTTCTTAAATTCCATTTTTTATCATTATCATTAAAGACTGACAATATAAGTATAAGGTGAAAAATAAGTTGAATGAAATTACAAACAGGACCGTAGTTGTTGTTGGTGGGAATGGAAACATGGGAGCCATGGTTTCAGAATTCATTGATGGACTTCAAGGTTATGAAGTTATTGGCATCATAGATCCAAATAATTCTGGCACTAAATTTAATTCATTGACTTTTAGTGAGGATGTTATTTGCGATTATATGTTTGAGTTTTCACCATCTTCTGTAGTAAATGAAAACATTCCGAAACTAATAAATAATAAATCTAAATTAATAATTGGCTCGTCTGGAGTGAATAACGACTCGTTAGAGCTGTTAAAGAATGCTAATAAAGCAGTATCAGTCATTCCTAACTTTTCTGTTGGAGCAGCTATCCAAAAACTTTACTCACAAAAATTAACATCTATTTTTCCAAATGTTCATATTGTAGAAAAACATCATAAAGGAAAAGAAGACGCTCCTTCAGGAACTTCAAAAGATTTGGCCAGTTCTCTGGAGAATGTTAAACCATCAGAAATAAGTGGCGATTATTATGCTGTATCAAATGAAAATTCTTTAAATATATATTCATTGAGATCAGATGAATACCTAGCTGAGCAGGAAGTCGTATTTTCCGAAAGTTATGAAGAGTTTATTCTTGAACATAAAGTATTTGATCGGAAAGCATATTTGTCAGGCGTTCAATTAGTATTGCAAGAAATGGAACAACAAAATTCATATATTCACGGACTTGAAAATTTACTGAATAAATCGTTGGACATATAATGACTGATTTTGGAAAATTATTAACCGCATCAATAACTCCTTTTGATAGCAACGGTGTAATCAATACAGATACATTTTGGAGACTTTGTAGAAAATTAGTTCATGACAAATCAGATGGACTTGTTCTTACAGGAACTACGGGAGAATCACCTAACCTTACAATAAAAGATAGAGAAATAATTTATACGACAGCGCTTGATTCTGTTGGGGAGAAAGCAAGCATTGTTGCAGGAACCGGAACTTACTCAACTTCAGAAACTATAGAAATTACAAGAATGGCAGATTCAATTGGTGTTGATGGAATAATGATTGTTACTCCTTATTATTCGAAACCATCACAACGTGGAATACTCAAACATTTTGAAGAGGTATCAAAAGTTACAGATCTTCCAATTATGGCATATAACATCCCAGGTCGGACAAGCACCTTGATTGAATTAGAAACATTAATATCACTTGCTGATGATATTGGCATACATTCAATTAAGGATGCAGTAGGAAATTTTGATTTTTCCAAAAAAGAATTAGAAGCCCTACAAGATAAAGTTGACATTTATTCAGGTAATGACAATGAAACTCTTGATTTCATTAAAAATGGTGGCAAAGGTGTTGTTTCAGTAGCTTCTCATGTTGTTGGAAATGAAATATATGAGATGATGGAGTCGGTTCAAAATAATGATATTAAAAAAGCTGAAGCAATAGATAATGATTTAGGGGAACTTTTTAAAGCACTTTTTGAAGAACCAAGTCCAGGTCCAATTAAAAAAATATTATCAGAAAGTTGGGAGGATGTAGGGGAGCCCTTACTGCCAATTACTGATATTTCTACTGAATTAGCCAATAAAATTAGGGGTTTTTACTCAAAAATAAAGGAAAAATAGGCTTTTTTCTATTATTTTATGGTATAGTATATTGTGGCTGTTAAGACATCCACTCGCGAAAGGGTTAGTGGGCGTAAGCGGGTGTCTAAACCGAAAAATTTAATAAAAGTATCAAGTTCTTTAAAAAGCTTAAGTAAAGGTACAAAATCTCTTTCATCTCTCTTTTTCAAATCATATCAAACTGTATCTATCTTTATGCTTTCATTAGCGATTCTTATAGCTTTATCTTCTTTTAGTAAAGCAGGACCAATAGGAGAGTTTTTAAATAATTTAATTACATGGTCATTTGGTTACGGCGTTTATTTGTTTCCAATACTACTTATCTACGGATCTGCAATCTTAATTAGAGATAAAGATTTTATAAATACACAAAAAGTATTTGTTGGCACACTGTGGGTACAAATTTTTACATCAGCTTTGTTTCACTTTTATATCCATGCTGAACCATTATCAATTAGCGTCGGTACAACTGCTTTACAAAAATCTGGCGGATTTATTTCGGCATTTATTGTATACCCCTTAAATAATCTGCTTGCTGCAGAAATGACACATGTTGTTTTATTATTTGGATTGATCATATCTGTTCTCTACATGACCGATATTGAGCTAAAAGATCTTATTAGTGGTGTTCAAGCTATATTTGTATACTCATATAGATTTATTTTTGCCTTCTACAAAGCTAGAAGAGAAGCTTCCAAAATTAACTTTGATTTAATTAATAATGAAAATGATGAACCTAAAGAAGATTCCAAAACTAACGTTGTTACATTAAAAAAAGAAAAAAGTAAAAAATCTGTTAAATCTGAAGTTACTGAGAAGCCTAAAGCAGTGAAGTCAAAATCTAAACCAAATAAGAAAAAATCAACAAATTACGTTCTTCCACCATTAAAACTTCTTAAAAGTGGAACCGATGTTTCTACTTCTAAAAAGCTGCTTCAACAAACTGCAACAGATCTACAAAATTTATTAAAAGAGCATGGTGTTGAAGCTGAGTTAACAAAAATTGTTCCAGGTCCTACAGTTACGCGTTATGAGATTGAGCTTTCTCCAGGTGTTAAAGTTTCAAAAGTTACTTCACTTTCACATGATATTGCTTATGCTTTAGCTACTCCAGACGTCCGTCTTTTAGCACCTATTCCAGGAAGAAGTGCTATTGGTATTGAAATACCTAATAGACAGAGAAAATTAGTTTCTCTTGGTGATGTCCTCTCTTCTTCAGACGCTCAAAAACTTGACCATCCATTAAATGTTGGTCTTGGTTTAGATATATCAGGTTCGCCAAGGCTTATGAATCTCTCAGAACTTCCTCATGTACTTATAGCTGGTCAAACAGGTGCAGGAAAATCTTCATGTATAAATTCAATTGTTACTTCGTTGTTAATGAGAACTAACCCTGACGAAGTAAAAATGGTAATGGTCGATCCTAAACGTGTTGAACTTGGTCAATACAATAATGTTCCACACCTTTTAACTAAAGTCATAACTAACCCTAAAAAAGCTGTCGATGCACTTTCATGGGCAGTTTCTGAAATGGACAGAAGATATGATCTTTTAGCTGACGGTCAAGTCAGAGATATAAACGGTTACCACGAAAAGTATGACGCAGGTTTACTTGATACTGATAAATTTGATAGATTTCCTTTTATTGTTGTTTGTATTGATGAGTTGAATGACTTAATGATGGTTGCTGGTAGGGAAGTAGAATCGGCTATCGTTAGGCTTGCTCAGATGGCTAGAGCAATCGGTATTCATTTAGTTGTTGCAACACAAAGACCATCCGTCGATGTTATTACTGGCGTTATGAAAGCAAATATTCCTTCTCGTCTTGCTTTCTCAGTTGCTTCAACAACAGATTCACGAGTTATTTTGGACCAATCAGGTGCTGAAAAATTAATTGGATTAGGTGACATGTTAATTGTTACAGCCTCAAATCCTAGACTTGAACGAATTCAGGGTGCATGGGTTACAGAAGGTGAGATAAAAGATGTTGTATCATGGGTTAAATCACAAAAAGAAGCTGAATATAATCCTGCTGTCATTGAAGAACAGAAGTCTACAGCTGTTCAAAATAATGAAGACCTTGGAGAGGATGAAGAACTCATTAAAACGGCTACAGAACTTGTTGTCAGATCACAATTAGGTTCTACATCAATGTTACAAAGAAAATTAAGAGTTGGTTTCGCTAGAGCAGGACGATTGATGGATATTCTTGAATCACAAGGAATTGTTGGACCATCAGAGGGTTCAAAAGCTAGAGAGGTTTTAATCACCGTAGAAGAGTTTGAAACAGGTTCACTTAGTTCTATTGAAGACGATGTTTCTGAAGATTTAATTGAATCAGATGAAACAATTGTTGAAGAAGTAAGTGATAGTGAAGACGACGATAACTGGTACGAAGAGTAATTAACTTTTAACAGTCTTTCCTTTAATAATACGATTTCTAATTGCTGCTGATATTGTATCTGCAGTTAATACCAAAACAATAGTACAGATTAAAACTGTACCTGCTCTTGGAAAGTCCCTGAATCTAAGCTGATTAATCAGTTCTTGACCAACACCACCAGCACCTACAACACCAAGAACTGCTGATGCTCTTAAATTAATTTCAAAGCGATAAAGCCAATAAGATGTAATAGTCGGCATAACTTGTGGAATAACTCCAAAAGTAAGTTCATTAATTTTTGATCCACCTGACGCTTTAATAGACTCAAGAGGCCCTTCATCAATGCCCTCTATAACTTCTGAGGATAGCTTCCCTAAAGTTCCTATTGAATGAATACCTACAGCTAGTGTTCCTGTTAACGGACCAAGTCCTGTTATTGGCAAGAAAACAAAAGCTAATATCAATTCTGGAAATGCTCTTATACCGTTAAGAATTTGTTTAATTACTCTATTAACAGATCCAATTGTTATATTATTTGCTGCTAAAAACGAAATAGGAAAACTAAATATTGCTCCAATAACTGTTCCTGCCCATGCGATAAACAAAGACTCAAATACTTTTGGAATGATTCTCTCAAATGCTTCTGAACTTAAATCTAAAGGAAACATGGCACCAACCAAAGTAGCAATTTGTGCTGGAGCATTAAGTATTCTATCAAGAGTTATTTCTAAACCTGATGCTGACCAGATTGCTGAAACAACAATCAAACTAGTTAATGAATACTTAAATATTCTTTGGTTTAATGGTTGCTTTGGAATGTTCATAATATTTTTCTTCTTAACCAAACGCTAAATTGTTCTATCAATATGACAACTAAAAGAATCAGGACAATTATTGGAGAAATTCTGTCAAATCTAAGGAAAATTCTTTGTGTTTCAATTATTCTTCCAACACCACCTGCACCGACTAATCCAAGAATCACGCTTGCTCTAATGCATAATTCAAATATGTATAAAAAATATGCTGTAAAGTTAGGTAGTACTTGTGGCAAGGCAGAAGTAAAGACAGACTGATTATGCGATGCACCTGTGGCTTTTGCGGCCTCCATAGGACCAGGATCAATACTGTCAATTGTTTCGGATAATAATTTACCCATTATTGCAAGTGAAAACATTAATAATGCAAGAACACCAGCAAATGGTCCAATGCCTACAGCAACAGTAAAAATCATAGCCCAAAATAAATCAGGTATTGTCCTCACAAGATTTAAAAATGACTTATAGACAAAATAAGAATACTTGTTCAGATTTGTAGCCCTTGATGCATAAAAAGATAATGGTAACGCAATTGCGCAGCCTATAATACTTGCCAGTATTGCAATTTGAATAGTTTCCAATAATGCATCAGATGAATTCTCCCAAGCCCAGGACCATTTAGGATTGAATAAAGGATCAGTTACAAGATATCTATTAGATAGATTGTTTTTAAAATCTTGAAAATTAAAACCTATCTGAAGAAATGAAAATACTGAAAAAAGTATGCCGGCTGGTATTCCTATTAAAACTAATAATGAAGGACTTGGTTTTTTTGGATAATTAATCATTACCTATTAAATCTGATTGCTTGATTGATCTTCCATAAATATTTTCGAAGTCTTCATCCGACACATCGTCAACTTTTCCGTCATAAACTAGTTCACCATCGCGTAGGCCAATTAACCTATCACCAAATTCTTTAGCTAAATCAAGAAAATGTAAATTCACAATTGTTGTAATTCCAAGTTCTTTATTTATTTTCTTAAGATAACTCATTACTACTCTTGATGTGATTGGATCAAGTGAGGCAACAGGTTCATCTGCAAGCATAACTTTTGGCTTTTGAGACAAAGCCCTAGCAATACCTACTCTTTGTTGCTGTCCACCAGAGAGATTAGAAGCTCTCACATAAGCTTTTTCAAGAATCTCAACTTGATTTAATGCTTCAAATGCCATTTGTTTTTGATCTTTTGGCCATAATCCAAAAATCGACCTAATGGTGGAAACTTTACTTAATCTACCTGTTAATACATTTTTTAACACTGTTGATCTATTCACTAGATTAAAAGTTTGAAATATCATACCTACTTTAGATCTAATTTGTTTTAGTTGCTTTTTATTTGCATTAGTTATATCTTTGTTGTCTAAAAATACAACACCACTGCTTGGCTTGACTAAATTATTAATTGTTCGAAGTAGAGTTGATTTACCTGCCCCAGATAAGCCGACAATAATTAAAAAATCTCCTTCATTTATTTCTAAATTAAGATTTTTTAGGGCTTCAACGCCACCCGGATAAGTGACATTTACATTTTCGAATTTGATCATATAAAAATTTTAACCGGGCTGAAGAACAACCCGGTTAAAATTAGGATTTAATCGTCGTATAGACCGAATTCTTCCGCAGCTTCTCTTACAACGTCGAATTCTGAGTTAACTGCTGGTACTAAATCAGTCCAACCATAAATTTCATCCATTATGGCCAAACCTTCATCAGTAGCAATATATGCAGCTAATATGTCATAAATTTGTTGCTTGATGTCTTCAGGTAGATCTGTTCTAACTGCTATAACATCATTAGGAATTTCTTCTGTAATACCAAAAGCAATTACCTTTTCACCAACATCTGCATTTGTTTTTCTTAGAGTTCTTCTTGCATCATCATAAGTGACACCAAATTTTGCATCACCATTATATAATCCAGAAATAACTCCATCATGTGAACCAGCAAATCTTTGAACTATGTCGCTGGTGTAGTCGATACCAGCTTTTTTCAATTGTAATGATGGATATAAATACCCAGAAGTAGATCCTTCTTCAACAAAAAGAACTTCTTCACCAAGCATTACAGATAAATCAGCTTCACATGCAAGACCAGGACTAGTTGTTACACCATCTCTTACTTCAGGTATAAGTCCGTCATCTCCAAAACCCCATCCAACCTGAAGTGCTTTTACATCGGGTGGTGTTGTTGCTGAACCTTCAACTAAAGTTGCAACTCCACCGATATTTTCAAATGCACCTATCACTGGTGTGGTTTCACAAATGCTTGCATCTGTTGTCCAGAATGTACCATGGTATGATCCTGAACCGTATCTTACAGATTTAGCAATTGCCTCAAATCTTGTAGGGAATGCGTTCATAGCTGTAACGTAACCCAATGTAGCAAACGCACCAACGTCTGCTTGACCAGATCCCATTGCAACTAATAATCCCGAATAGTCACTTGTAACAAAACCTTCAACTTCAATTCCTAAACCGTCAGATAAAACTTGCATCATAGGTTGAATGTTGTCTAAAAGTTCTGCTTGTTCTGCACTTGGGACGAAACCGAAAACAATTTTATCAAGCACTTGAGCTGTAGTGGTAGCTGGTGCATCTAAACTTTCTGTTTCTTCAACAACTGCAGGTTCCTCTACTGTTTCCTCTTCTGCAGTACCGCAAGCAGCAAATACAAGAGAGAGACACAATAGAATTAAAATTGTTTTTTTCACAATTTCCTCCGCTTGATTACACTCTCATCATACAATTTAATATGACAACTGCTTCGGAATTAAGTTAAATTTTTGTAAATTATAGATCGTTTGGAACGTAGCCATATTCTCGAGAAAGAATAGATCCATCAGTATCAATGATAATTGAAATTGGTTGACCAATAATTTTAAGATTGTCTCTCATTTCCGGTGTAGAAAATCCAATTTCTAATTCACCAACTAAATTTTCAGAAATCCAAGTCATTGTTGAATCTTTGTCGCTATGAGCAAGAGCAATTACATTATAATTTTGGCTAACAGTAGCTAAGTTAGCTTCTAAGAGAGGCAACTCCTCCCTACAAATTCCTCAGTAATCGGCCCAAAACACAACCAATGTTTTTTTATTTGTTAAATCAACATTTATCATTGTTCCAGTTGTATCTTCATAAACTAACTCTTCTACATTTGAAACAGTAGCACTTTGAGTTGTCTCTTCGCTTGTTGAATCTAAACCTGATGAACAAAAAGTTAGCAATAATAGAAAAATCAATGATTTTCTCATAAAACTATGATACATATATTGCAATTAAAGCTTGCTAATCTAAAAATATGAAAATTGGTTTTCTATCAGTCGGAACAGAAATATTACTTGGAGATACAGTAAATACCAACCTAACAAACTTAGGTAAAAGATTGTATGATGCTGGTTTTAAGTTAAATAAAGAAATCACAATTTCTGATAATGAAAAAGAAATACATGATGCGATCATATATCTTCTTGACAGTTGCGATGTAGTTGTTACATCTGGGGGACTAGGTCCAACTGAAGATGATATAACAAAAGAAGTGATATCAAATTCATTATCTTTAGATTTAGAACTAGACGATAGCCATGTTGAGTGGATGAAAGAAAGATGGAAGAGTCGTGGACTTATTATGCCTGAAACCAATATCAAACAAGCTTACATTCCAACAGGTAGTGAAAAATTAATTAATACACAAGGTACGGCTCCTGGTATCAGAATATCTAAAGACGAAAAAGAAATATTTATTTTTCCAGGCCCACCAAGAGAGTTCATTCCTCTCGTTGAAGATGAACTGTTACCTTATCTTACTGAAAACTTTGAAAAAAATGATACTGACTACCAATTCGTTATGTTATTTAATCAAGCAGAATCTTCACTTGCAGCAGAGATAGATAAATTTAAACCTGAAGGATTAGATATTGCATACCTTGCAAGTAGAGGAATTATCAAATTACGGTTTGATAGAAATTCAGTGAGTAAGAGCGATTTTGATATATTTATAGATAAAATTGATGAAATATTTTCTGATGACATTCTTGCCTATGAAAATATATCTGTTGAAAAAGCACTTGGTTCGTTAATAGCTAAAAACGATATCAAAGTCTCATTTGTTGAGAGTATTACTGGTGGTCTCTTGTCTTCATTGCTTGTCAAAAATCCAGGTATTAGTAAATATTTTATTGGTTCGGATATCGTTTATGGGAATCAAGCTAAATCCATCCTATTAAACGATAATGATATAGATTTCGAAAATTGGGAAGAACTTTGTGTTAATTTAACCCATTCTTCATTAGAAAAATATAAAACTGATATTTGTTTAACAATTTTGGGTGAAGCTGGACCATTATCTTCAAGCCAGTATTCTGTCGGTACAATTTTTATTTGTATATCTAATGGTGACAAAACTGTGATAACAGATCATAAAATGAACGGTAATAGGGAAGAAATACTGCAAAGATCAGCAAATAAAGCTCAATGGGAGCTGATAAAATTTATTAAAAACTTGTATTAGAACATTTGTTCTAGTAAAATTGTCATACAAAGATGTTTTAATATATATTTATTATTGTTAAAAAGGAGAAAAAATGGATAAAGACAGGGCAAAAAAACTAGATACAGTTTTTGAGCAAATCGAGAAACAATTCGGCGAGGGTTCATTAATGAAACTTGGTGCCGATAATATCAAAAAAATACCTGCAATATCTACAGGTGCATTATCTATAGATCTTGCGTTAGGGATAGGTGGGGTCCCAAAAGGTAGAGTTATAGAAATATACGGACCTGAGGCATCCGGTAAAACAACACTTTCTTTACATGTTGCTGCAGAAGCCCAAAAAGCTGGAGGAGTTGCAGCATTCATTGATGCTGAGCATGCTCTCGACCCTGTTTACGCTAGGGCATTGGGAGTAGATGTTGACGAGTTATTAGTATCGCAACCTGACACTGGAGAACAAGCATTAGAAATTGCCGATATGTTGATACAGTCTGGTGGGGTCGACCTAGTTGTAATTGATTCAGTTGCAGCCCTTGTTCCTAAAGCCGAGATTGAAGGAGAAATGGGCGATACGCATGTAGGTTTACAAGCTAGATTGATGTCACAAGCATTGCGTAAATTAACAGGATCAATCAATAAATCAGGAACAACTGTTATATTTATTAATCAGATTCGTGAAAAAATTGGTGTCATGTGGGGATCTCCTGAAACAACAAGCGGTGGAAGAGCACTTAAGTTTTATTCTTCGGTAAGAATCGACGTACGAAGAATTGAAACACTAAAAGTTGGTCCTGAACAGATAGGTAACCGTGTAAGAGCAAAAATAGTTAAGAATAAAGTTGCTCCACCTTTTAGAGAAGCTGAATTTGATATTATGTTTGGTCAAGGTATTTCTCGTGAAGGTAGCTTACTTGATGTTGCTGTAGAACATGGCATAGCTAGAAAAGCTGGTGCTTGGTTTACATACGACGAAGTTCAGCTTGGACAAGGTAAAGAGAATTCCAAGCGTTTTCTACGAGAAAATCCTGATCTTGCATTACAGTTAGAAACTGCAGTATACAAAGCAGTTGGAATGATTGAATCTGATGAAGAAGAATCAATTGAAAGTGATGAGACTGCTGAAGTAGAAGAAGAAATATCAGAAGAGCCTAAAAACAAAAAATAACATAGTTTTCTTAAATATAAATTTATAATTTGTAATGTGAAAACATCTATTCATATAGAAAACAAATTAATATCTAAACCATCAAGATTAGGTTTTAAATATCATATTAAAACTTTTGGATGTCAGATGAATGAGCATGATTCTGAAAAAATTGCTGGAATTTTTAATAGTGATGGGATGAGTAAATCTGAAGATATTGACCAAGCTGATATTTTATTTGTCAACACTTGTACCATTCGTGAAAATGCTGACGATAAATTATACGGAACTCTTGGTCATTTAAAAAAATGGAAAGATCAATCTTCAGATAGAAGATTAATTGTTGGAGGATGTGCAGCTCAAAAAGATAAGGAGTTAGTTCGTGATAGAGCTCCATGGGTAGATGTTGTTATTGGTACTCATAATACAAATGATGTTATAAATTTATTAAATCAATCTGAGGACTGGGGTCCAATTACTAAAATAGTCGAAGAAACATCAGACATCGAAACTGAAATATTACCTGTTCGTGAATCTGGTTTTAGTGCTTTCGTTACTATTCAAATTGGTTGTAATAATAGTTGTACATTTTGCATTGTTCCCTCTGTTAGAGGTGTTGAAATTAGTAGAAGGCCTTCTGATATTATCAATGAAATCAAAAATCTATCAAATGAAGGCGTTAAAGAAATTACTCTTTTAGGGCAAAATGTTAATTCATATGGAAGAGATTTAATGATTGATAACAAAAGAAGCCCATACTTTACACAGCTACTTTATAAAATACATGAAATCGATGGTATTGAGCGAATTAGATTTACCTCACCACATCCAAAAGATTTTAAAGAAGAGACATTGATTGCTGTTTCGGAACTTCCTAAAATTGCAAATCAAATACATATACCACTACAAAGCGGTAGTGACAAAATTCTTTCCTCAATGCATAGAGGATATAATCAAAAAAAATATCTATCCAAAATAGACATGATTAAAAATATAATTCCTGATGTGTCATTGTCTTCTGACGTTATAGTTGGTTTTCCTGGCGAAGATGATGCTGATTTCGATGAAACAATGAAAGTTGTGGATTATGCAGAATTTGATCTTATTTATATGTTTAAATTTTCACCACGACCAGGTACAGTAGCAGCTGATTACTCAGATAAATTTCTTGAGAAACATTTGATTGATTCAAGATTCATGAGACTTAAAGAAGAGCAAATTAAAATTAGCCATAAGAGGTATAAAAGATTCGTAGGCTCAACACAACAAATGCTAGTTGAAAAGCCTTCAAAAAAAGATTCCAATGTTTTAACTGGACGTATTGAGGGTGGTCATATTGTACATTTAGAATCTACTCAGAATATCATTGGACAATTAATTGAAGTTAAAGTGTACGATGCAACACCGTTTTTTTTGAAAGCTACTCTTTAAATTTGTTATATTTTTTAACTGGTATGACTGCTTCAGGTAAGTCAGCCCTTGCACACAAAATAGCTATTGAAAGAAATTTAGATATCATATCACTTGACTCAATGGCTGTATATAAAGGTCTTGATATTTTGACTGATAAACCTACTGAAGTAATGCGGTCACAGGTTTTATATTACGGTATTGATATAGCCGATCCTGATCAAAATTTTTCAGTTGTTGATTATCTTAATTATTTAATAGAAATGGAAATTCCTGAGAAATCATTTGTTAAAGATTTTTTGGTTGTTGGTGGAACTGGTCTCTACTTTAGATCATTAATAAATAGTTTCGAATTTAGACCAACTGATCCAGCAATAAGGTCTGAATTAGAGTTACTAAATGTTGATCAATTATTAAAATTTCATAAACTTTACGATATTGATCCACCTGAAACTGAAATTAATAAAAGACGTTTGATCAGAAATATTGAAAATTCTATTCTTGAAGATGTTAAATATGTCTTTCCACCTATAAATATTCCTGAAAAAATAGTTGGGGTATTTTGGAATCATCCTGATTATTTGAAGAGAATAAAAGATAGGACCTCCAATATGATAGATAGAGGATTAGTTGATGAAATGAACAAGATTCAAAATCCATCTAAAACAGTTCTTCAAGCTATAGGAATGAATTTAAGTAGCGACTTAAAAGAAAACATAAATTTAAAAACTAATCGTTTAGCAAAAAAACAACTCACTTGGTTTAAACAAGAAGATAGAATAAAAATTATTGAAACTAGTGATGAACTTATTGTTAAAGATGAATTGGAAAGAATCATAGATGATAAATGAAGTATATATGTCAGGAACTGGCAATGATTTCATATGCAGTTCATATGAAAGAGATCTCTCTCAGATTGAAATTATTTCTATAGTTGGAGATTCTCTTCTACCAATTGATGGTGTTATTTTTATTGAACAAATTAATTCTTTTACTGTCAAAATGCATTATTTCAATAATGATGGAACTCCGGCAGAATTATGTGTAAACGGTGTTCGTTGTACAGCAAAATTTGCCGTTGATAACAATCTTGTGGATAATTCAAAATTAATTGTTAAAGCTCCTGTTGGGGACATCGAAGCGGTTGTCGAAAATGATACAGTAAAAATAGAAGCACCAATGCCAACTATAGGTAAAGAAGTAGAAATTGATTCTTTAATATGTACAACAAGTAATGTTGGTAATCCTCATTTAATGCTTGAAGTAGATGATGTTGATAAATTTGATCTTGATTCATTTTCAGACAAAGCACGCAATACTGATTTGTTTAAAGATGGTGTAAACGTTGAAATATATTCAGTCGTTGATGAACGATTTATTTACGCAAGAGTAAATGAAAGAGGAGTGGGAGAAACTGATGCATGCGGCTCCGGTGCGTTAGCTTTATATGCTTTTCTTAGATTTAATAATAAAGTCCAGGATGAAGCAGTTGTGTTATATCCTGGTGGTGAGCTTGATATGAGTTTTGAAGACGGAAAAATTTATTTAAAAGGTTCTGTTACATATCTCTAATTAGAGATACAACTTTACCTATAGGCTGAATATTCTCATTTACTTTAATTTTTTTATAATTTTTATTTGCAGGAACTAAGTAGTTTTTACCCTCAATATTTCTTAAAAATTTTATCGTACCTTCAGTGTTATTAATCAAAAAAGCACCAATATCACCATTTTTAATTTGTAAAGATTTGTCAATTATAACTAAATCTTTTTCATGTATTCCTTCATCTTTCATGGAATCACCAGAAACTGATAATGCAAATAGTTCTGTTGTTTCCTCTGAATGTGGATAATTTACAGATCCAATAACGTTTTCTTCTGCCGTAAGCAACGAACCAGCAGCTATTTCACCAAGAATTGGTATTTTATTTTTAGGTACTTGTGAATTTACGGTCAAAGCTCTAGATTTTTTGTAGTTTTTTTGTAGATAACCCGAATTAATTAATTTTTCTATATGATATTGGACTGTACTTGTCGATTTTAGACCAACACCCGTACAAATTTCCCTTACTGAAGGTGCATAACCGTTTTTTTCAACAAAAATGTTAATAAAATTCAAAATATTTTTTTGTTTGTCAGATACCATAAAATAATATTAGCACATTTGTTCGAATAAAACTGTCATATCTTGTTTTTAATATTTAATTATGAAGGAAAAAATTATTACTTTACTATTTTTAATCATATTTTCGTTGGTTACTACACCAATAATTAAGCCAATATCATCAACAAACAATGACTTTTATGAAAATTCGACATATAGGGTTACAAAAGGTGATTCGTTGTGGGGTATTGGCATGAAATTTGGTAAAACAAACATTGAAGAATTTCTATTTCAGACTAAAAAGGTAAATAATTTAGAAAATTCAGAGATTTTTGAAGATCAAATCTTAATTATTCCTTAATTTATTTGTTACAAAATTCTCTCATTTCTATAATATACCATATATGGTATGTCCATTTGGTGACGATTGCGTAACTAGTGTTATTGATTCTAGAAAAAACAGCGAAGGTATTCGTAGAAGAAGAGAATGTTCAACTTGTGGACTTCGTTTTACAACATATGAAAAAGCAGATATAACTTTAATGGTGGAAAAAAGAAATGGGGAAATTGAGGAATTTAGCTATGAAAAGTTATATCAAGGGATAGATAATGCTTTTGGCGGAATAGATATTAGCGAAAAGAAACTTAAAACTCTTGTAAACAATGTCCACAAAGATATAAAATCACATGGAAAAAAAATAAAATCAAAAATAATTGGTGAAACTGTACTTATTCACCTCAAAGATATAAACGAAGTTGCATATCTAAGGTTTGCTTCGGTATATAAAGAATTTTCTGATGTAACTGACTTCGAAAAAGAAGCAGCAGAGCTAAATTAAGGTAATTTTTCTATACTTCCTAGAATTGATCCATATTTTTCCTGAAAATCTAACAATGAATCATTAAAAAAGGAAATTTCTGAATTTTTATTCAAATCAATAGCAATTATGAGTGTATTAGCTACTTCAACCTCATTATTTCTTAGTGACGCTATCAATCGTCCATGTAAATCTTGAGCAGTTACTAGAGCTGAATTAACTAATTGTTTGTGTTCTGTGAATTCATCAATATTGGGCAAAGTATTGCCATTAAGGTTACTTTTTGCACCAATTGAGGACAACTCGCTTGCAAGATCATCAATTACTGTATCTTCGTCGATATTTAAAATGTCTTCATAGATTAAAATTTCAGAATGCATTATTCTATATGTAAATAATTGATCTAATTTATCTACAATATCGAATAGCTGGTTTAAAGATTCTTCAACGTCTGATCTGTTTGGAATTTCTCTATTAACTATGTCCGTTTCATACTGAATTAAAAAAGTTTCAATAATTTGTAAATTAGCACTCGCATTGGAGACATCATATCGAGAATAAAAAGGGTTTGTTGCAACAGCTAACAATTCTGGCAAGTTTTCAACTGAAATATTCGTATTTTCAGTAATTGAGTTAGTTAAAGTCTCCGAAGCTATATTTTCATTACGTATATTTATAAAGAAAATCGATATTGAGCTGACAATGAAGATTCCCGATACAATCAACAAAGCAGGTACGACCCATTGTCTTCTTTTTTCTAAGTCTGTCCATATTTTTCTAATTTGAGTTGTTATATTTAACGGAACAAATGTCTCAGTATTAGGTGACTCATCTGTTATTTGTTCTTGTACATTTTGTTCAGTTGAATAATCAGTATTTATTAATTGTTGAGCAATTTCAACAGCCTCTATTTCCTCATCAACAATCTCTAACTCAGATGATAATCTTAAGTTGTCCATTTCCTTGATGATGTCGGGTGTTTGAACCAAAGTAATATCACTCTCAAAACCTAAAACATCTAAAATTTTGATTTTATTTGATGATTTCGCTTTCCTTATAAAAAGATAATCTCTAATATTCATCAATGAAAGGTTACCATTGAATAAAAATATTGAGATAGAAATACAACTTACTAATAATAATGCAACTGTACCATCTCGAAAGCATGATTCTGATATAGGGTATGACATAAGTTCTTCTGTAGATGTTTTAATTCCTTCGAAAGAAGTACAACTTATTAATACTGGAATTGCAATAAATTTACCTAACCAATGTGCTGGATTTGTTTTACCCCGTTCTGGCTTAGCTTCAAAACATAAAATTACATTAATTAATAGCCCTGGACTAGTTGATCCGGGTTACACAGGTGAATTAATGGTGCCACTTATTAATCATGGGAGTACTGATTATCAGATAAGCATTGGAGACAGAATCGCTCAATTGGTACTAATCAATACAAATAGTGTTGAATTTAAAATTGTAGACAACTTACCTGATACAGAAAGATCTACAGGTGGTTTTGGATCAACTGATTAATTCTTTTTATAAATAACGTAGATAAACTATTATTAATTTATTGCGGTAGTAGCTCAGCTGGCTAGAGCGTCTCGTTGCCAACGAGAAGGTCGAGGGTTCGAATCCCTTCTACCGCTCTTCACGGCGACGTGGCGGAGTGGCTACGCAGAGGTCTGCAAAACCTTGTACACCGGTTCGATTCCGGTCGTCGCCTCAAAGATAGATGATAGCTATAACTGGTGCTGGAGAATATTTAGATATAATTCGTCCCTATGACGAAATATTGTTAAATAAATTAAAAGATGATCCTTACGTTCTTTGTTTTCCTACAGCTGCTGGTTTGGAAAGTAAAGACAGAATTCAATATTGGCTTGATCTAGGAAATGATCATTTCACAAAATTGAATGTAAATCATAAATCTATAAGAGCACTTAATGTTGACGATTACAATAAACCAGAAACTTTAGCTGAAATAGAAAAAGCAAATTTTATTTATTTTTCTGGTGGGAATCCAAATCACCTTTATGATACGTTAAGTTCATCATTAGCTTGGGAAAAACTGCTAAACATTCATAACAATGGTGGAATACTTGCTGGCTGCAGCGCAGGTGCAATGATTATGGGTGAAAAAATGAATAAAGGTAAAGGATTTGGTTTCTTCAAAAACTCTATGGTTTTGCCACACTGGAATGAAGTACTCTATAAAGCAATACTTTCATCCTCTAAACAGATACACAAATCTAAATACAAAATTTTGGGATTAGAAATGAATACTTATCTTTTGTTAAATAATGATAAATTAGAAGTGATAGGAGATCAAAATGTACATATTATGCACAAGAAAGATGAACACACATATGAAAACGGTGATGTATTAGAATTATCAGTCTTGGATATATAAATGTGCGGAAGATATTATTTTTCAATTGATTTAGGCAATCTTTCATTTGTAGAAAATATTGATGGGTTTTCTTTTGAAGAGAATTTCAATATTGCACCACAGACCTCAGTTCCGGTTGTCATTGACAACAAGTTAAAAGAATGTACTTGGGGGTATTATCCGCAATGGTTAAAAGATCAAAGTAATTCAAGACCATTGTTTAATACAAGATTTGAGTCCCTATTAGAAAAGAAAACATTTATATCTGCATTCAAAAAAAGTAGATGTCTAGTTCCAATATCTGGATGGTATGAATGGAAAGTAGTAGATGAGGGAAAACAACCATATTTTTTTAAAAATACCAATGATGAAAATTTGCTAGCGGCTGGCTTGTATTGGGAACGGTCAGATGGTTCAACAGAATTTACAATTATAACAACGGCTGCACCAGTTGAGATAAATCAAGTACATGATAGATCTCCACTTATACTTGATGATGTTTCAATGGGTGTTTGGTTATCAGACGATGATCCTGAAGATATACATTCAGATATATCCCATGATTTTGGAAATCTTATTGAGTTTTATCAGGTATCTAAATCAGTTAATAATCCAAAAAACAATAATGAAGAATTAATTAAGGAATTCACGGAGCTACCTTTCTAATGAATAGCCAGTCACCCATATATTCATTTAAATTTACAATATCTTGGATTATTGTCTACAGCCTGATTGTGTCAGCTTTAATTCAATTAATAAACATTTTTATTGCTTTGTATATAGGCCTTTGGATATTAAATCTTATTATTGAACTTACGGAAAGATTATTTTTACGATTTGGAAAACGTTTAGTAACAGTAGAAGAATAATTATTCTACAAATCGTATTTATACTGCTATATTTTTTTATACGGGAGATTAGCTCAGTCTGGCAGAGCGCTACCTCGACAAGGTAGATGTCACAAGTTCAAATCTTGTATCTCCCACAAAATAATCAAAAAACATAGGCTTTTATGTCTAATCTTTTTATTTAAAATTTTTATTATCTAATTTGTGTGTCGTTTGTGTACCATTTTCGATTTTTCTTTAAATTTATGGTATAATAATTAAGATTTTTGCAATTTGTAAAAATCACTATGTGCGCAGAAATGTCACATTAAAAAAATAGTGCGGCGAAAGTCCACAGAAAGAGAGATATATATGAAATTATATATTCAAACTATAAAGAGTCATCCTGACTCAAATGATCCTAAAAAAAGAGAACATACTGCTATTGTTAATGTTTCTGATTTATGGAGAGCACCAGAAATATCAACTGATGCTAATCCAAGACATCAGAAAATGACAAATGCAGTTACTAAAGGGATTAAGGAATCATTAGAAAGCAATGATGGATTATTTAGGTATAAAAACCAAGGTATAACCATTAATTGTTTAAGTGTATTGCTTGATAAAGACACCACAAAACCAATTACTATCGAACTGAGTGAAGAACCAGATGATCTTAATGGTGTATTAAATGGTGCACACACATATAGAGCTATCAGAGAAGTCTGTGATGCAATGAATGATGCTGGAAAATCTCCAGAACAAGAGTTGTCTAATCAACAAGTTATTGTTCGATTTTTTGGTGGAATAAAAGACAGAGAATCCATTGCAGCTATTGCTGAAGGTCAAAATTCATCTGTAAGTGTTACTAAAGAAACATTGCTTCATATGAGAAATGAATTTAGTGATATCATATCTAAACTTCCAGAAACATGGAAAGACAGTATTCAATTTAGGCAAAATGAATATAAAGATGATGATAAAACTTTATTTGCTATAGACAGTAGAGATTTACTTGGATATCTATGGGCAACTAACAGTGACATGTTTCCATCTGGAAGCACTGACAAATTGTTGACTAGACCATATTCATCTAAGTCTTCATTAGTTAATATGTTTGCTACGGATGAAGGAAAAATAAAATTCCAAGTCACAAAAACAAAATTAAAAAATATATTGGCTATACGTGATTACATGTTGTGCACGGCAGAACAGATCTATAACGAAAATGGTGGAAGGTTTGGAAGTTTAAGAATTTCTGAATCCTTTAAAGAAACTATGGTTGTAGATAAATACGGAAAACCAACTAATACTTTGAATAGAGGTGCTTTATTGCCATCTCTTTCAAGCTTTAGAATATTCGAAGAGAAGGGCCTTTTTGATTTTCAAACAATGAAAAAAGCCTGGGATGAATATGGCTATGAAATTATTGAAACCATAAATGAGGCAGTGTCTCAGAGGGAATCAATTACAGAAGTTGGAAAAGATTCATTTGTATGGAGTAACGTTGCTCTTAAATGGAATTATTGGCTAGGAAAAAACTCCTAATTAAGCGGTACAAAAGCAGGGTAATAATTTACTCTGCTTTTGTTTAATAAATTATGCGAAATATAACAGACTTATCATTTTTAATTATATATTTATTCTCGGTGTCATTTTTATCATTAGTAATCGATGCAGACAATAAAGCTACGAAAATGAAAGAGGAAAGCTTCCAACTTGTTGTTGATTCTTATTGTTATTCACTTACTGATAAAATTGAATATAAATTTAGTGAAGAATTTAATAATTTTTATATTGTATTTAATAAATTTCCAGAAGATGATGGAATAAAGCAGATATTTCTTAATTTTGATTTTGCTGACAAAAATACAAATTACACTCTTGGTTTAGATTATCACTTTATCAAACCAGTTTATTTATCAACCAAAAATAGAGTTCACACAATTAGTAACCCTTTTACTATGCCTTTAAATACATATTCTGGTTCTAGCGAAATAACTTTTTCATTATCACTTTATGTGAAATTTATAAATAATGATGTATGTGGTGCAAACCTCTTTAGAGATTACGAAACTGAAATTCACGATGATTCATCAAGATATTTTGTAAATATAAATGAATCAGTTGTCCCTGAGTGGTACTTTAAAGATCTTTCTGTAGAAAATAAATTTTTTGATTATGTTCAATTAAGTAACCAGCTATCCATAGACAATTTTAATTCATATGCTAAAGTTTCGGATAAAGCATTATTTTTATCGATTTACGATTGGGATCAAGAAAATCTAGAGTGGACAAGATACAATCACCATAAATTATTATCTCCTGTAAACCTTGTTTTCTTTGGAGATTTCACAGATAGTGAGTTAACTGCTGTTGCATTGTTTATTGATATGATGAAAGATGTAGCTCCTGATCTCGAAATTAATTTTGCAACAGATCAAGATGAGGGGACGCTTTATATACATAAATCTTTATGCGTTGACTCATCTCCAACACTTTCTTGTGATGAGTTTATTGGATATTATCGATCTACTTTTAACGATAATAAAATCAAACCAAATCATGGTGTTATATGGGTTGATGAAGACAGTAATTTAGGTGAACATATTTTAATTCATGAACTAGCTCATGCATTTGGTTTAAATCATAACAATTGTTCTGATTCTATTGTGAGTACGTCATATCAAGAAGATCAATTTATTACTTTACAGCCAATCGATTTAGCTGTACTTTATGCTATTTATAACAATGATTTTGATTATAGAAAAGTGAATGGACTCGATGAGAGTGTTGTTTTAAAACTGAATTCATTTAATCAAGATTATTCTGAAATACTTGATTTCCCGATACTTTGGGATGCGTGTAATTTTGACTATAAAAAGTTTGAAGCAACAGATTTAAAACTAGATTTTCTTGCAAATGAGTTAGAAAAACTTTTTTCATTAGATTAGTTTTGTGTACCATTTGTGTACCATTTTTCTGGTAAACATGGGAAACATGGGAAACATGGGAAACATGGGAAACAAATTTCATTAAATTATCTGATATAGCTTAAAATAATTGAACTTAAATTTACCTCGACACGGTAGATGTCACAAGTTCAAATCTTGTATCTCCCACAAATTTATTTTGAAGATTATTATTAATTTATGAAAAATTATTTTATTCTCATCTTTTCTTTAACAGTCACATTTTGTAGTTTGGATTCTGATAGTTCTAATATATCTGATGAAACAATTTTACCGGATGAAGAAATTTCAAATGAGTCTACTTCTGTAACGCCTAATGATGAAGAAAATTCTACAACCTCTTCTCTTGATAATCGTAAAATTATATATTTTATTGCAGAATCAGTTTCAAATGACCATCAAGAAATGTTAAAAGAGTGGGTTGCAATATCGGAAGAACTATACTTTAGTCAACCGAATGTAGTTATTGAAAATTTATATCCTATTTACCTTGTACAACTTGACAAAAACAATCCAGAATCTGCACTGGCACTAGAACCTGTTTATTGTGAATTTTTAGAAGAAGAGCACAAAAAACTATTTATACAGGACGGTTATGACAGTAGTAGATGTGGTGATAATGAAGATTCGAGGGAAGAATATGAACGTAATGGTTTATTTGTTGAGCCTAATGGTGGTGTTGCTGGTTCTGCAATAAGCAGCATACCTCAAAGAGATGGATACAATTTATTCATTAGCAGGACACACGACTTGCCTCAACATGCATCATCGATGGGATATGTTACATTACATGAAATGTTTCACATATTTCAAACTTCGCATTATTCAACTGATAGTTACGACGGGCAAAGAATGCTCAATGGTAGATTTTCGGGAGATAATCCTGAAGACGATGTTCCATGGTGGAACGAAGGTGCGGCTGTTTATTTCAGTTACATAGATTATGCAAGGACAATCAATGACATGAGTTGGTTTAAGGATCAAATGTATTGTGCATTACTGTGTGAAAAAGACAGATATGGTAATAAAAGTAGATTAGAGATTTTTAAAGAATCTGGTGTAAAACTAAATAATATAACATTTAGTGGAAATCCTGAACCTGTCGATAAACAAATTGCTTATGAAATTGGAGCTTGGTTTATAGCTTATCTTGTAAACGAACACGGAGAAGATAAAATCTTGGATATTTATTCTTTGTATGAAGAATTTGGGTTTGAAAAATCATTTGAAATACAATTTGAAAAAGATTACAAGACTTACCTTAATGAATTTTATGAATTTTTAGACCTTCCTGAAGATCAGATAATGGCAATTTTATTATCAAAATAAATTTTCAAATTTAATTTTGAACATATTTACCTACTACTGAGCAGCTCTGTAACTTTTTCTCTACCTGCAATAATTTTTGCTTCGTCATAAGGAATATTATATTTTTCTCCATGATCGACATACAGTGCTTTTATATAATCTGAATATGGAGCACTGATAGCTATTGCTACAGCTACGGAAAGTCCAATTTGTGTTTCAAAACACTTTGCTGATATATCAGCACCTGCATCAAGAAGTATAGTGACCACATCTGTATGCCCCCAAGCTGCTGCATTACATAGTGGAGTAAAGTTGTCAGCGTTTACTAGGTTTAGATCTGCGCCGGCATCAACAAGAACTTCAGCAATTTCTGTTAATCCATAAATACCTGCAAAATTTAGGGGAGTATTTGAAAACGTTCCATCTTGTACGTTTAGATCTGATCCATAAGCAATATGTTGATTAACAGTATTTAAATCATTATCTTGAACAGAAACTAATAGATCTACAGTTGGTTGCTCAACATTAGTATTTACAGTATTCTCAGTTGTCTCTACAACCTCAGCATTATCAGCTTCACCACCACATAATGAAATAAGCAAAACTAAGGGTATAAATAAATATTTTTTAATCATATAAGTCGAGTCTAATTAAATGTTCTACGTGATGACGGATCTATCTATTATTTTGACTTATGGTTAATCAGCATATTTTTCTGCACCCATAAAATGAATGGATACATAGTCTTCATCTCCAACAACCCAACTGTCGTGGGGTGTATTTGATACGTAGAATATATCTCCAGGGCCAATAACTTTTGGCTCTTCATTTTCAAATGCAACAGTGGCATTACCACTAATAACCATACCTAGATGCTCAGTCTCACAAAATTCTGTACCAGAAAGGGGAGAGACGTCATCAGACCATTTCCATCCTTTATGGTATGTTGCTTTGCCTATGGTCATATGTGGTAAGTTGACTACCTCATATTTCCCTTTATCAAACTCTCTGACCTCATCAGGGTTTTCGAATCTTTTAATAATGTAATCATCCATCTGCTTATAATAATTCATAATGGTTAAACAAACACAAAATATCATAAACGTATCTTTAACTTTGCTTGCAATATATTTGTATAGCTTTACTGCAAACAATATTGAAACAGAGATTCTTGGTTTCAATTCATTTAAATTTTTGATATCTATGGCAGTCTTGATTCAATTTTTAATATTTCTTCCATCATTCTTATTTCAGACCGAGAAATTTTATGATCTTACAGGAAGTCTCACTTATATATCAGTAACAAGTATTGCGTATTTCTCCCTAGATAACCCATCAACAATTGATACGATACTTTATCTCTATGTCATAGTCTGGGCTGGAAGGCTTGGAATATTTCTATTTAGGAGAATTAACAAAGACGGCAAGGATGAGAGATTTGATAAAGCGAAGAAAAAATTCTTTTGGTTTCTTCAATATTGGATGGGTCAAGCTGCATGGGTAGTCTTTTCAGCTGGGGCTTCTATACTTGCTATTCTTTCTCCCGTTGAAGCTGAATTAGAAGCTCTTGCTTTTATTGGAATATTTTTATGGTGGTCGGGATTTTTAATTGAAGTTATATCAGATTATCAAAAGAGAAAATTTAGGGAGACTTCAGATCCTAAAACAGAGTTTATATCAACTGGTCTCTGGGCAAGATCTCGTCATCCAAACTATTTTGGTGAGATAACGCTTTGGGTAGGTATGGCTGTAATATCTCTTAGTTCTTTATCTGGTATTGAATATGTCACAGCAGTAGTATCTCCACTGTTTGTTTACTTACTCTTGAGAAAAGCAGAAGGAGTTCCTATGTTAGAGCGTATTGCTGATGAACGATATGGTGAGTTATCTGATTATCAAGAGTACAAAGCAAATACACCTGTATTGATGATGAAAATATTTAAATAAGAAAAGAAAATATACATTTTAAAAATATGAGTCAAAATATAGTTGAGACTAAATATCAATCATCATTACCAATTAGGGGAACTTGTCACAAAGATTTTCAGAATGTAGCAGAAACATTTGCTATCAATTTTGATAAATATAACGAAATAGGTTCATCTCTATCCGTAATAGTAGATGAAGAAATAACCGTCGATATATTTGCTGGGCATACAACACAGCAAAAGAATGAAGAATGGAATGAGAATACATTATCTGTTGCATTTTCATGTACAAAAGCTGCCGTTGCATTATGTGCTCATCTCCTAATTGATAGAGGTCTTCTTAACGTTCAAGATAAAGTAACTAAATATTGGCCTGAATACGGAAAGAATGGAAAACACGACACGACAGTAGAGATGATTTTAAATCACTCCGCTGGATTACCCGCTCTTAAAACTTATGTCGAAGATGGTGGATTTTTAGATTGGAACTATGTAGTTGAACTATTAGAAAATGAAGAACCATTTTGGACACCTGGTGAAGAGACAGGTTATCACATGATGACAACGGGATGGTTAATTGGTGAATTAATTAGAAGAATTTCTGGAAAATCTCTTGGTCAATTTTTTAAAGAAGAAATTGCTGAACCTTTAAACCTTGATTATTGGATTGGATTGCCTGAAACTCATGATCATAAAGTTGCAAAAGTAACACCTTTTTCATCAAGCCCATCAGATAAACCAAGTAAATTCGCAGATGCATTTAGAAATGATCTTTCTTCAATGCAAAGATTGTCACTTACTAATACTGGGGGATACGACTATAACTCTACAGATACTTATAGATCTGAATTAGGTGGAGTTGGTGGTATTACTAATTCAAGATCTTTAGCTGCAATGATGACCCCACTTGCTAACAATGATGAAAGTTTACTTTCGAAAGAGGGCGTCAAACGTCTAAGCAAATCCAATATGAGATCAAACATAGACAGCATGCTCCTCCTCCCAACAAATTTCTCTGAAGGTTTTATGTTAAATATGGACAACAGAGGAAACTTTGAAGGAGAGGGAGGCTCGTTCTTGATCGGCAATAATGCGTTTGGTCATGTTGGTTTTGGCGGAAGTAGTGCAACTTTTTCAGATCCTGACTGTAATTTATCTTTTGGTTATCTTGTGAACAAATTAGGTGGAGAATATTTAATCAATGAAAGAGGACAAAGCCTTATAGATGAAGCATATAAGTCCTTAACTAATTTACCCTAAAACCATTTACCAACAGCATTATTATTTTGGTTAGAAGAGTTTCTTGCCTAATATCTAGAAGTGGAAAAAATTTTAATTACCGCTCTTATTTCAATATTGCCATTAGCTAATATTTCACATCCTCAGGAAAAAGATCCTTATACAACTTATATTCAGGAAAAACTTATAGATTTGGGTTATCTGAATTTTACAACAGGCATTAATGATAAAAACACCCAAGAAGCTATAAAAACATTTCAAGAAAAGGCAGGACTTGTTGTTGATGGAATGGTTGGTGACGAAACATTTTCAAAGCTTTTACTCGGAGAGAGTTCATATTTATCTTCTCTAAATACGACTCTTCAGCCAACATCAAGTACTAGTCCATTAAGTCTTGATACAGTATCTCCAGTATGGGATGTTGATTCCTCACCCTATGCTTCAGAGATTGGTTCTCTATTTAACCTCAATATTCCATCAGTTACTGATAATGTCGGGGTTGTCTCTTATGAGGTTTATGTCAATGGTGCTTTATCAACGTATGTAACCATTTCTGACACTCGATTACTAGTAACTCCAAAATATGATATGGCTTGTGCTGATCAACTTATATATGTAATCGCTTTCGATGATGCAGGGAATTCCTCTCAGAGCCAAACATTTACTATTCCTCAATCTGATCCCTGTATATCAACTAATAGTTCCGGTGGAGATGGTAGTTCAGGTGGAGGTGGAGGTGGTCAAGGCAGATCAGGAGGTTCCAGTTCTGGTTTTCTAGTAACGTTCGGTGGCAGTGGAATTGAAACTGATAATGCGGGAGTTGCTGTTGACTCCTCAGATAATATTTATATAACCGGTACTTCCTCAGGTACAAATGTGTTTGGGGCCAGTGTTACTTCAGGCACTACGCAAGATATTTTTGTTGTAAAACTTAATTCCTCTGGAGTGGTCCAATGGGTTTATACCGCTGGAGGTACAGGTCGTGACAGGGGTAGAAAAATAGCGCTTGATTCCTCAGGTAATATCTATGTTGCTGGATACTATCAGAATACAGTTGATTTTGGTGGAGGAAATGTAACATCAAATGGCAGTTTTGATGCTTTTATTCTCAAACTTAATTCATCTGGAACTTTTCAATGGGTTAAGTCATATGGTGGAAGTACTGGAAACGACCTTGGGAGAGATGTAGTTGTTGATAGCAATGACAATGCAATTATGCTCGGTACTTTTCGTGGCACTGTTAACTTCGATAGTGGTGATGGTGGTGGTGTAGTGAATTATACATCGAATGACTATGATGTTTTCTTAATAAGACTTAATTCCTCTGGAATTTGGCAGTCTGTTTGGAGAACAGAGAATACTGGAAGTGCAGATGCAAGAGCCTTGGCAATTGACTCGAATAATATTACATACTTGACAGGAAGCTTTTCAGGTACTGTTAAATTTGGAAATAACACTTATACTGCAGCGAATTCCAACGATTTATTTATTCATAAAATTGATACTTATAACTCAACTCAAAGTACCTATACGTCGAATATCGATACTACACAAAAGGCAAAGGGAATATCTGTTGATTCCTCTGGAAATATTTACGCTACTGGCACATTTCAAAATACAGTAAATTTTGGAGGTGGCAATATAACCTCATCTGGTAAGGATATATATCTACTTAAACTTAACTCCTCTTTAGCATTTCAATGGGTTAAAAGATTTGCTCGTGATAATGGAGCAGCTGGTCAAGCGTTTGGAACAGCTGTAGCTATTGACGATGATGGAAATGTCTATAGTGTCGGTCAAATTGGGGGTAATTATAATTTAGGAGGGCAGGATGTAGCATCTGGGAGTAATAATGATGCTTACATTGTAAAGCATGATTCCTCTGGTACTTTTCAATGGTCAAAAACATTTGGTGGCGGTTCAGGCATGGATACATATGATAAGGCGCAAGATATTGTTATTGATTCCAATGATTTTATTATTACAGTAGGTCAAATTTCGGGTACTACGAACTTTAGTACTGTTGGTGGAAATACTATAGATTTTGGTTCGGATGCTCATAATTGGGTACTTAAGATCAAATCAGCTACTGGTCTCATTGACTAATCATTTTGTTTTAAAAATTCACAATGACAATAACCAAGTTCTGACCACACACCTTATTTGTTTTTGATATCATATTTTTATGAGTAATGCCGAAGAACTAGCGAAATACAAGAAGCTTTTAGATGATCGTGTAATCACACAGGAAGACTTTGATAAAAAGAAAGAACAGCTCTTAAATAACAATGAGTCAACAGGATTAACAACTGACAACACATGGCTTGTTACTTTGTTGTTATGTTTTTTTGCTGGTTTTTTGGGTATACATAGATTTTATGTTGGGAAAATGGGGACTGGTTTTTTACAAATTATTACACTTGGCGGTCTTGGTTTATGGGTCCTCCTTGATTTAATAATGATAGTTATAGGAAAATTTACTGATAAAGAAGGTAAGTTTATTAAAAGATAATTAGTCTTTTAAAACATTTGTGTTTTACGAAAAAGGGAGTTCAGACAGAGAACTCCCTCTCTCTAAGTCAAATATTACAAGATGTAAAAGTAATATAAGATTTAATCATCTTACAGTGGTTAATAAGTAAACTTCAAGAGACAAAGTTTCTATCACTAGTACTTTGTCACGAAAAGGGGACTCGCCGGTTCCCTTTTCATTTTTTAAATGTTTAATAAATAATCACAATAAACAAGGAATAAATGTCTAATATATTGCTATAGCTTTTAAATTCCGGACAGAATTTTGAAGCTTGTAAAAGAGGGATAGTTAAGTCATCCCTCTTTTTTTATTGTTCTTCATTAACACGACATAAGATTAAGATTTAAACGGCTATCTATTTTGAGGAATTTAAATAGCTATTTAGATAAGGGGTTTCTCCAGGATGGGAACCCTCTTATCTTTCTTCACATACATACCCCTAAAACCAACGACGATTTCAACTGTTAAAATTGTCTATATGAAAGAGATTAAGCTAGATAATTAGGATTATAGAATTGCTGAATTACACGTTGAAGGTTTATCAAATCCTCAGATTGGTAAAGCATTAGGTTTAAATAGATCTACTGTTTACAGAAGACAACAAACTCCACAATGTAAAGCTCTTATCAATGAGATAAGAAATATTTATCAAAATCACTTATGGCAAGAATGCATAATTTGGCAGCAAAAGTAATTAATGCTTATGACAAGAAAATATCAGAAGGAGACATTACTGCAGGAGACTTAAATGGATTTTTAAGAGTAATGTCAAATTTATTTACTAAAGATAACACTGTATATGAATTTGAAAATCCAGAGATTGTCAGTTACGTTCAGTTTCAAAGAGACCTAGATATTACACCTGTCGAGAGATTCAAGAATGGTGAGTATAATAAATAAAATATGAAACAAACTTCATTATTCTTATTTCTCTTATTAATTACTTGTGGGGGATCAGAAAGTGAGAGCATCGTTGTTCAAGATTCTTCTAATGATACAGTTGCGGAGTCTACGACTACTACTGTTGATGATACAACAACTACTACTACACAAGAAACTACTACAACTATTCAGGATTCAACTACAACTTCAATTCCAATAAATAAATGTGATGACTGCGATTATGTAACAATCACTGAATTGATATCAAACATTAATAATGTTCCAAAATATGCATGGAATGATTATCAGCGAATATCTAAAGAAAATAATATTTTCGTAAATGATTCTTTCGAAATCATAATAAATATCGGCCCTTCTACCGATTTATATTTTCAAGAAAATGAAAAATATATTCAAAAAGGGATTAGTTTTTGGCAAAACTTTAATCTTCCAGAAAAGTATTACGCATTTTTTTATAACTATGGAGACCTTGATTGGGCTACAAGTGAATTAACTACTACTGGTTTTGAAGGAGGTATGGCAAGAGCTCCATGTCGTGATGGTATTTGTAGCGGAGCAAATTCAGGTATCTATCAAAGACCTCCTCATTTTGGAGTAGGCGTATTTGGTGTTCATAGTGCAGATTCAATTGATGACTATAGATATGGACCACTTCATATACATGAAGTAACACATTCAGTTGTTGCATCTCAGTGGATTAGTAATGCTAGAAATCCACAACAGAGTGCAAACGATGCCTCACCTTGTTGGTTAAATGAAGGAATTGCTCATGCAGCTGGATTATCTCTTGGAGTTGAAACATATGAAGAATATTTAGATATGAGATCAGCACAAGTTAGGGTTAGGCATATTCAAGCTCCATTTAATGACTACTCAGCTTCTACAGTTTTAGATTATTACAATAAAAGTATTCCTGGTCTTTGTATTAAAAATCCTGATTATGTACTTGGGTACTCAATTGGTTACCTAACTGTTGAAGCTATGAATGCTATGTCTGGTGCTGATTCTGCTATGCATATGTATTCCATAATGGCAACAGGTAAAGTGTTTGAAGAAGCTTTCGAGACTATTTACGATATTTCATGGAATGACGCAAAACCTATCTTCGCAGAATATGTGAGCATAGTTATAACAAGTCTTTTTAATTCTTAAATTTTAGAAATTTTTGTCCTAATTTTAAAAAATTTAGTGTAATATTTGATTAGGTAATAAGCCTGTTACCTCAAAAAAGAGTTCAGGAAACTGGACTCTTTTTTATTTAGTCTCATATAAACTATAAAAATGAATCTTCTATTCATTGGCTATTTTGCAGTATTTTTTACTGTTGTATCTTTTTTGCCACAAGCAATTAAAACTTTAAAAACACGTGAAGTAAATGGGTTATCTGCTCTTACTTATTTATTCTTGTTTCTTGGTTCACTATCTTGGTTTAGTTATGGAATAGTATTATCTGACGTTCCTTTGGTAGTTACTAATTTCCTCACTACTTTTTTTACTGGTTTAATCTTATTTTTAATTGTTAAAGAGAAATCAAAAACTAACTAAGCCCACCTTTGTATCTTTTTGATACTGGATTCATCGGTGCAAGGTTTTCCATCAACTCATCTGATACATCACCAAGAACTGTCATTTTTTCAATATTTGCTATTTCACGAAATTTCAAATTAACCGGTGTTCCCATTACTTTTCCAGCTAACCCCTGAAAATTATCTGATTTTTCAAAAACCTCAACCAAAGTTCCTGTGTTGGAAACTTCATCAAGAAACCATTCAAACTTAATCAATCCTTCAGGATCTACGCTATCAATAAACTGGCATTGTTCATTTAATATGAAATCCATAAACATTTCTCTGTCATCGAATGACACATCAATAATTACTGTTATATTTCCACTGTTATTATGTAATTGCATTTTTCTCCTTTTTGTTTACTCAATTATAGAACTAGATGTATCAACTCTTAGATCATGTGAAGCTTTCCAATTATCTTCAGTTTTTACAATTGCTGATATAGGTCCATAGCTATTTTGTAATTCTGCAAGTTGATTAACTTTATGTCCTTTGTTAATTAATTCATCAATAATTTTCTTATCAAGCCCAGGTTCAATATTTATTTCCGATAATGATTTTTTTCCAAATTCATCAATATTCCATCTAGGAGATGTCATTGCACTCTCTAAATTTTCATTTTTAAGTACTTTTAGAATAAAATGACTCAGTAGCTGTGGTTGGTACCTTCCACCTCTTGTACCTATGACCATATCTAGATTCCCATCTACACTCCACATAGTTGGAGATAATGTATGAAGTGGCTTTCTTCCTGGCTTTAATGAATTTGGATGATTGTGTAATAAATTAAAACCAGCTCCTCTGTTGTGTAGAAAAAAACCATAATCTCCTACACCAATTGTGCTTCCAATACCGTAATAATTAGATTGAATTAGGGATACAGCATTCCCTTCACTGTCCTTTGTGCACATATACGCTGTGCCACCACCAATATCAGCAGGTTGATTAAATATTGATGTATTATCTAAATCAATTAAATTAGACAAAGATTTTAAATATTCAGTATTTAAACCTGGAAATAAATCAATATTATTTCCGTAATCATATGTTATATCATCACGTTGGGATGCTGCTGCTCTGTATGATTCAATCAAAGTGTGCAAATCAATGTCATTAGAGTCACCATCTAATATTTCATATATTTTTAACGTAGCTAACGTAAGATAGCTTTGAGTATGAGGGGGAGTAACCCAACCAATTTTTCCATACATTTCTATTGATAAAGGTTCAATCCATTGAGAGTTAAAACTGCTTATATCATCTTTTGTAATGGTATTAAGCAAAGCTTCTGAAATGGCCTCATTAACTTCACCTGTATAAAAATAATCTGGACCCTCTAAAGATATACTTTCTAAAGTATTAGCTAATAAAGTTCTTTGAATAGTGTCACCAACATCGGGAGCTTGACCAGAAGGATATAATTCCTTCCCTGAATCTTGTATTTTTAATGTTTCTTCATGATTCTTTAAGGATTGATGTAGCTCTGTAGACACTTTAAATCCTTTTTTGCATATTTCTATAGCTTGGCGAAATAAATGATTGATTTCTAAACTCCCAAATCGTTCATGCATTGCATACCAACCACGAACAGCTCCTGGTACTGTTACCGACATTGGATGATCTAAAGGAATGTCGCTGTATGAACTTAAACTTAATATATCTACATTAGATCCTGCATAACCAGATGAATCTAGACAGAATGGTTTAGTTTCACCATTTATCCATATCAAAGCAAACAAGTCACCTCCAATTCCACATGTTTCTGGTGCAACTACGCCTTGAACAATATTTGTTGCAATTGCAGCATCAATTGCATTTCCTCCTTGTCTGAGAATTTCTATTCCAGCCCTTGTTGAAAGATTATGTGGAGATACAACGATATTAGACATTAATTACTCAGATAATTATAAAACGAAAGAGCAATGAAGGATCCCCAAAGAACTTTTTCAAATCTCTTAGTAATCCATATTCTTCCATACGATCTGTGAAAACCAAAAAATAGAAAAAATCTTTTCATTATTGTTGACATATTATTTGAGTTCATTAATTAAAAGATCAAGCTCACCATCGTTCATCGATATTGTATGTTCATGGTTTGGGAATTTACTACTATCAACATCACTTTTGAAATTTCTTATAGCTTTTGATCTTTCTTCGTTCAATTGTTCTAAAATTTTATTTCCATTGCCCCATGATTTTGCATGTCTTGGCATTTTAATATTTTTTGTTTCACCACAAATATCTTCAAAGAATAGAAATATTACATCACCACCAGATCCAGCTCCAAGAGAATTAAGTACGAGATTAGTATGTTTACTTATTTCAACTAGTGCATCTTCAGCAACACATTCAACTTCAGCCCCAAATGCACCTGCATTTTCTAACTCTTTTAACTCTTTTAAAATATTTAATGCTTCTTTAGCAGTTTTGCCAACAGTTCTTATCCCTCCAAATAATGTTGCATTTGAAGGAACCATACCAACATGTCCTTGTACATGTAATCCTTCACCAGCAAGCATTTCAACTATTTCAGGACTTCTAGGAGTTAATACAGAGTCCGCTCCTTTCATTGCAACATCAATAGCCCCTTTCAAAATATCATCTTTTGTTACAAATCTACCTGCAAATAATGCGGCAGTTATAAATGTATTTGGAGCACCCTGTCTTACATCTTCATATGTGTCACTACCTGTGATGATCATATCTATATTTTGATCAGATAATATTTCAGCTTCTTCTCTGTTTTGAGCAGTAACTTGTGTCATTTTTATTTTATTTTTTTTATTTGCAATAATATCGGCAATGGTGATATTTCTTTCAACATGTTGATGACCGTATGTATAAATTCTTTTCATAGATACATTTTAGAATCAATTGATGTCAGCTGAAAAGTATTCTTAAAGATAATAATATTGATACAACCACCAGTATTGGCCTAATTAATTTATCACCAACTTTTATTGCAGATTTTGATCCTAAATAGGCACCTGTAATTCCACCAAGAGCCATTATTATTCCAAGTTCCCACATTACATATCCCTGTAATGCAAAAATTATGAAAGCTGCAAAATTTGATGCAAAATTCAATAGTTTTGATGTTGCTGTTGATTCAAGTAATGTTTGATTTTTAAAAACAATAAATAACATTACAAAAAATGATCCTGTTCCAGGCCCGAAAAAACCGTCATAAAACCCAATAAGAAAAATTAGTGGTGTTAGCAACACTACATAATTACTTAGATCACTTTTTACTTGTTTATTTAGGATAAAGAAGATTGCAACTGATATCAAAAGTATTGGAATTAATTTACGAAGAATTTCATCAGAAAGCCTACTTACCATTAACGTTCCCAAAGAAGAGCCTATAAAAGATAAGATAAAATATTTGTTTTTGTTTATATCAGTTAGATATCCATTAATAAAATAATTACGTGCTGAAGTAAATGTGCTGAATGATGATTGAAATTTATTTGTACCAAGAACTGTGAGGGGACTGATACCTACAATTAGCATCGACGGAGTAGTCAATAAACCTCCACCTCCAGCTATAGAATCAATAAATGATGCAATTATTGATATAGTAAAAAGAAACAAATATACGGTATTAGTATCTTGAGAAATATCCATAAAAAATTTTAAAACGGTGCATGTTTATTTGATAATACAACTAGATTTTTAATAATGTTTGAATATGTCACAACAAGATTATTACAAGGATTTCTATCCGGTATTGGACTTTCAACAATTTTTTATATGTATCCAGTAATGAAACATATTCTAAATGATAAATATAGAAAAGAATTTGAGATTACTGAATACGGAAAAGAACTTTTTAAAATTGAGACAATTAAATATTTAAGAAAGGGCCTTATTTATGGGTTTATCTATGGAGCACTTGTTGGGACAGTAATAGGTCCATTTGGTGCTGTCATGGGCATTTAGTGGCTTACAGGAAACCAAAACATACTAATTTAGTTATTTTTCTTTTCGTAATCTTATTAATTGTTTTGAACATTCCTAAAGACTCAAAAGCTACTGATTTAGGTAATTACTATTTAAATGAATCAGGGTCTACAAAACTAAATTTAAACATATTTGATATTAAAAATTTAGAAATTCATATACTCGAAATTTATGAATCTCCTGAACAACGTTTTTGTAAATTTGATGAGATCTATATTTTTGGCTCATTAAAGAGTTCAGGAAAATTTGTAAGGATTCGTATTAGTGAAATTACTGTATCAAATGGACTCAAAATTTTAAATAAAGCTCAGAGTGAAAACTATTCAAAACAATATTATCAAGAACCTATACAGATTATTTCAAAAACTTTTAATTGTATTGAAGAAAGTATATTTATTACTTTTGAAGAAAATTTAAATATTGATTATCTTCAATTTGTTCAAAATACAAATAATGATTATAAAGCTTTTAGAACTCTGAACATTAAAGCCTTATCTTAATAAAAATAGTTATTATTTATATATGAAATACTTTTTATCCATTGATCAAGGCACTACAAGTACAAGAAGTATCTTATTTAATAATGATGGTTCAATTGCATATTCTCATCAAATTGAGCTAACACAGTATTTTCCAGATAATAATTCTGTTGAACATGATCCAATTGAGATTATTGATTCAGTTAATAAATGCATACAAAATGTAGTTAAAGATATTGATGTTAGTGAAATTATAAGTATTGGAATTTCAAACCAAAGAGAAACAACAGTAGCTTGGAGTAAATCAACAGGTAAACCCTTTTATAATGCTATTGTTTGGCAGGATACTAGAACACAAAGCATCTGTGATGAGTTGACAAAGAATAAAAGATTCACCGAACTTATTAAATGTACAGGCTTACCTGTATCAACATATTTCTCTCTTTCAAAAATATTATGGCTTATTGAGAATGTTCAAGAGATTAATTCGTCTCTTGTTGACGATGTATGTTTTGGAACAGTAGATAGTTGGATTGTATATAACTTAACTGGAAATTTTTATACCGATGTTACAAATGCTTCAAGAACACTTCTATATGACTTGTACAACATGGAATGGTCAGATGATATTTTAAATGAACTTTCCATTCCAAATCATTCTCTTCCTGAGGTTAAACCATCTTTATCTCATTTTGGGGATATTGATGGGGTCATTAAAGGTGTCCCTATAACAGCAATTTTAGGAGATCAACAGGCAGCATTATTCGGTCAAAATTGTACAAGCAAAGGTGATGTTAAAAATACTTATGGGACTGGATGCTTTGCTCTTACTAACACAGGAACAGATATCATTCAATCAGATAATGGATTATTGACGACTATAGCATATCAAATAGAAGGTGAGGATCCTCTTTATGCACTAGAAGGTTCAGTTCCTATCGCTGGTGCTGCGGTTCAATGGTTAAGGGATAACCTAAACATTATCAAATCTAGTGATGAAATTGAATCCCTTGCTATGGAAGAAAAAGACAATGGTGACGTATATTTTGTACCAGCCTTTTCTGGATTATTTTCACCACACTGGGATGAAACAGCGAGAGGTGCTTTATTTGGATTAACAAGATTTTCAAACAAATCTCATATAGCTAGATCAGTACTGGAATCTGTAGCTTTTCAGAGTTTTGAATTGCTACAAAGTATGGAAAAAGATTTAGATATTGAATTTCAAAATTTAAAAGTAGACGGAGGTATGGTATCTAATAATTTATTAATGCAATTTCAGTCAGACATTTTAAATAAAACAATTATTTCTCAAGAAATTAATGAAATCACAGCTCTCGGAGCAGGTGTAGCAAGTTTTATATTTTCAGAAAATTTAAATATAGAAAATGTAGGTGATTTTATTTCTACATCTAAAACATGGAATCCTAATATGAGCAATGAGTCGCGAATAAATTTTTTATCATCTTGGTTTAAAGCGATAGATAAATCAAAACATTGGTTATAAAGATAATTACTTTAGGTTACGTAGGCTTCTTCGTTGTGGCTGGAATAAATCATTTCATAAACCCAATTTTCTATGACAGGATTGTTCCTGATTTTATTCCTTTTCCCCGTTTTGTTCATATGTTTACTGGTGTTGTAGAAATTGTTTTACCTATTTTCTTTTTTACTAGATTTAGAAAAGAAGCAGCCATCCTTATGATTATTTTTTTAGTACTAATCTATATTGGTAATTTAAATGTTTGGATTAACGATCTTCCTTACGGTAATAGGTACTTCTCGAATTCTCAGCATTTTTTTAGACTCCTTTTACAGTTTTTTTACATCGGTGTTGCGTATATTATTTATTTATATGAGTGAATTAAAATTTCCAGATAAATTTCTCTTTGGTACTGCTGTTGCTTCATATCAAGTAGAAGGTGGTATATATAATAATGACTGGACTATTTGGGAAAATAAAAAAAATTCTGTATGCGTAGAGCCATGTAATGATGCTTGTAACCATTATGAATTGATTGATGAAGACATCAATCTTTTAAAGACCTTGGGTATTAAAGCATTTAGATTTTCAATTGAATGGAGTAGGATAGAACCAACACAAGGAACTTTCAATGATGATGAAATAAATCATTATGTTGATAAAGCTAACAAATTGATATCAAATGATATTACACCGATAATTACATTCCACCACTTTACAACTCCTGAATGGTTGTATAACAAAGGTTCATGGTTAAATCCAAAAGCTGATGATTACTTTAATAATTATGTAGGTAAATTAATGCAAAAATTACCAAAGGAAATTGTATATTTCAATACTATAAACGAACCAGGAATATTTGCTTTTTTTGGATATTTTTCCACCAATAAATTTCCACCTGGAATTGCCAACGAATCGAAATTTATAAACGCATCAGAAAATATTATGTCTGCTCACAAGAAGGCACTTAAAACAATAAAACAATATAACTCAAATGCAAAAGTTGGAATGACACATGCTTTACAAGAATGGGAAGATGATGATGATAATAAGCTTAAAGAATATCTTAAATATCATCTTGAAGATAAGTTTCTTGAAGCCTCGATAGATGATGATTTTATTGGTTTACAAACTTACACAATTGTTAGATATCCAAAGAGTATTTTTTTGAAATTATTTAATGCAGTTTTACTCAATATTGGAATAATTAGAAAATTTATTTTACCAAGAATCATTCAAATATTCGCTGGTAGGAATGGCGCAATTACGAAAGAAACAAGAACTACAAAAATGGGATATGAGTACAGACCTGATGCAGTTTTGTACAATCTAAAGAGGCTTAATAAAAAATTCCCAGATAAAGAAATCTTTATTACTGAAAACGGTATTGCTACTGATAATGACGATGAGAGAATTGAATTTGTAACTACCGTACTTAAAGATGTGCACCAGTTTGAGAGTGAAAATTCAAATGTAATTGGTTACTTGTACTGGTCCTTACTTGATAATTTTGAGTGGGATCTTGGTTATCAAATGAATTTTGGCTTAGTAGAAGTAGATAGAGAAACGTATAAACGCATCCCTCATAAATCTGCAGAATGGTTTGGCAATATTTCATCCTCAAATATTTTATCTATTACTTAAATATCTTATAGAATATTAATCATGGTTTACATTGTCGCTGGTGCAACGGGTGTTGTTGGTTCAGCTATATCTAAAGAATTAGCTTCTGAAAATGAAGTAGTAATTATTGGTAGGGATGAAGAAAAATTATCAGCACTTTCAAAAGAAATAGATGCGGAATACTTCTTAATTGACCTTGACAATACGATTGAACAACGAGAATTTAGCAAGATAGTTTCTGATGATAAAGAAATTAAAGGATTAGTAAATTGTATTGGATCGATACTAATTAAACCTTTACATGGAACTAAAATAGAAGAATTTGAAGATGTAATTAAAGTTAATTTATTTTCTAGTTATTACTTACTTAGTTCATTTGCTCGTAGGATGAAAAATGGTTCAGCAATATTTTTCTCTTCTGTTGCAGGCACCAAAGGCTTATCCAATCATGAAGCAATAGCTGCGGCAAAAGCCGGGTTAGAAGGAATGGCAAGATCTGCTGCAGCTTCCTATGCAAAAGATAATTTACGTGTAAACGTGATTGCTCCAGGATTATTGGATTCAAATATGAGTCAAAGATTGCTTGCTACAGACCAGGCAAGAGAAATGTCAAAATCTATGTACCCAATCCCAAAAATAGGAGATTTTAATGATATACTTCCTGTTGTAAAATGGTTATTATCAGATGACTCAAAATGGGTAACTGGTCAGACTATACATGTTGATGGGGGGCTATCAACAGTAAAACCGAGGTAGGTAAATATGTCAGATATAAAATATTTAGAGACACATGAATGGTACTTAATAAACGAAGAAGTAATAACTGTAGGTATTTCAGATTTTGCACAAAATGAACTAGGAGATATTGTTTACGTTACTCTTCCTGAAGTAGGACAAAATTTTGAAAAAGGTGCCCCAGTTGTTGAGGTTGAAGCTACTAAAACGGTTGCAGAAGCATATGCACCAATGGATTGCACAATTACAGAGGTCAATTCACAACTAGAAACCGAACCAGAAACAATTAACAATGATCCTTGCGGTGATGGCTGGATGTTTAAAGCAAAAGTCAATGCAATTGATGATTCAGGAATGTCTTATCAGGAGTATGAAACTTTTGTATCTTAATGGATAAAAGAACAACTCAACTTCATTCATATCACGAATCTCAAAATGCCAAATTTATTGATTTTGGTGATTGGTCTATGCCTTTCTCATATGAAGGTACATTAAAAGAACATGATGTTGTTAGAAATTCATCTGGTTTCTTTGACGTATCTCATATGGGTCGTTTAGAAATCGATTATTCAGAACTAGATAAGATATCATCGTTAATTTGTTCTGATTTAATAAATATACCGATGAACAAAGCATTGTATTCTATTTTTACAAATGAAAATGGTAATGCTTTAGATGATGTAATTTTTTGGAAATTTGAAGATAAAATCATTTTGATTCCTAATGCATCAAATGCATCTAAAATTAAATCACATTTAGTTGATCACAAGGTTGATTTTATTGATAAATCATTAGAGACAGTTTTGATAGCTGTTCAAGGACCGAGAACAATCGAACTTATTAACGATAGATTTGAAATTCCTGATAAGTTCAGTACAGCAAAATCAGACAACTTTATGTATGCTCGAACTGGTTATACAGGAGAAGATGGTATTGAAATTATGGCAAATAATGCTGAAGCAGACTCTCTTATTAGTTTTCTTATCGAAAAAGGTATAAAACCGTGTGGATTAGGTTCAAGAGATACACTTAGACTTGAAGCATCACTTCCATTGTATGGTTTTGAATTAACTGAAGATATAACACCCGTTGAAGCCTCTTTGTCTTGGACAATTACAAACGAACATGATTTTTTAGGTTCAGACAGAATAAAAACTCAACTACAGGATGGAAATCATAAAATTTTAAAGAAATTTACTATTGATTCTAGAAAAATTGCAAGAACTGAGACGATTGGTATGTCCAGTGATATTAAAGGGGTTGTTACCTCTGGCAATTTCTCGCCCATATTAAATAAAAGTATCGGATTTATTCTTTTTGAAAATAAGCCTCCTCAGAATTTAATAGAGTTTGATATTCGTGGTAATTTAATAGAAGGAAATATAGTAAATAAGAGGTTTTTGAGCTGATGTTTGTACCACATTCAGAACTTGATTTAAAAAAAATGTTTGATGAGTTAAGTATTAACTCACTAGATGATCTATTCACCCACATACCAGATGCTTTACTTCTTGAAAATGGTCTTGATTTACCAGAATCTTTATCAGAACTTGAATCAATAGATTACTTTAATGATATTGCTGCACGTAACAAGTCTGATTTGGTGTGTTTTGCTGGGGGAGGTCATTATGATGTTTATTTACCTCAGACTGTCAAATCATTAACCATGAGACCTGAGTTCATGACTTCTTATACACCTTATCAAGCTGAAATTTCACAGGGGATTCTTCAAGTATTATTTGAATTTCAATCATTAGTTTGTGATCTGACAGATATGGAATTAGCGAATGCATCTTTATATGATGGTGCAACCTCGATCGCAGAAGCAATTTCTGTAGCAATAAATAAAACTAAACGAGATGGTGTAACAATTTCATCAGGTTTAAACCCGAACAGTAAAGAGGTTATAAATACTTTGATTGATAAAAATAAATTTAATTTAAATTATGTTGAGTTAGATAATTATTTATTTCCCTCAGATTATGATTTTGATGAATCACAAGCAGCATTTGTTGTTTCTTATCCTCATTATGAAGGGTCTTGCCAAGATCTTACTGAATTAGTGACAAAAGCAAAAGATAAAGGAATTGTAACAATTTGTTATGTAGATCCTTCTATGTTGGGAGTTCTTACAACACCTGGACAAATGGGCTTTGATATTATAGTTGCCGAAGGACAATCCCTTGGGTCACCATTATCATTTGGTGGTCCTACAGTCGGATGGTTTGCAACTAAAAAGGAATTCGCTCGTTTAGTTCCTGGACGTTTAATTGGTGAATCAAGAGATAAAGATAATAACAAATCATATGTAATGACCTTAAGAGCAAGGGAACAAGATATTCGCAGAGAAAAGGCATCATCGAATATCTGTACAAATCAAACACTAAATGCAATTGGATCTGCTATTCATCTTTCATGGCTTGGGCCAGAAGGTTTATATGATATGGGTTATCACTCAATACAAAAAGCCAACTACATGAAAAAATCCTTAATTAAGAATGGGTATGTTATTCCTAATGATGATTCAAGTTTAAGAGAGTTTTTATTAGAAGTTAAAACTAATGCATCTGAAGTTATTAACAAAATGGGAGATAAAGGATTTTTAGCTGGTATTTATTACGATGATCAACATGTTTTAGTTGCAGTTACTGAGAAGAGAAAAAAAACAGAGATTGACGATTATATTGAAGCCTTACAGGAGATAGACAATGGTTAGTGGTGGTAACGCTAGTTCACTTCCATTAGTTGGAGGTAAACCAGAACCGACAATAAAAGAATTATCGAGCCCAGGAAGAAGGGCATCCAATTTTCCTAAATTAGATGTACCTGAGGTCAAAATTAATCATGAATCATTAAAAAAAGAAAAAGCCAGATTACCAGAAGTTTCTGAACACGATTTAGTCATGCATTATTCCAGGTTAGCCCATAGAAACTTTGCGGTTGATTTAGGATTCTATCCACTTGGATCTTGTACGATGAAATATAATCCAAGATTTGCTGACTCTATTGCTTCTGATTCTAGATTTGCAAATATGCATCCTTCTATGCCAGAAGAATTCACTCAAGGATGTTTAAAAGTTATGTATGAAATTGGTAATTATTTATGCGAGATTACTGGTATGGATTACGCAAGTTTCCAACCACCAGCTGGTGCTTCTGGAGAATTAACAGGTCTACTTATCATTAAAAAATATTTAGATATTAATAATTTTACAAACAAGACAGAAATTATAGTACCTGACTCTGCACATGGTACTAATCCTGCATCAGCACGTATGGCAGGATTTACTGTTGTCGAGGTTGAAACAGATGATAGAGGAATGGTAAATATTGAGAAATTAAAAGAAATAGTAAATGAAAATACAGCTGGCTTGATGTTAACTAATCCAAACACCGGTGGTTTATTTGAAGAGGAAATTTTGACTATTTCACAAATCATTCATAATGCTGGTGGGTTACTTTATTATGATGGAGCTAATTTAAATGCAATTGTAGGTACTTCAAGACCAGGAGACATGGGTTTTGATATAGTTCATTCAAATCTTCATAAAACATTTGCAACTCCTCATGGTGGTGGAGGTCCAGGATCTGGACCGGTTGCTGTAAAGGAATTTTTAAAAGAGTACTTACCAGGACCAATCGCTGAGAATAAAGACAGAAAATATAACTGGTATCAACCTGAAAATAGTATTGGCAGAATGCATGGATATCATGGTAACTTTTTAGTTACTTTGAGAGCCCTTGTTTATATGAAACTTCTTGGAAAAGAAGGTTTGGATACCTTAGGTGCTTATGCTGTATTGAATGCAAGGTATCTCAGCTCTAAAGTTTCTAAAATTATTCCTTTAGCTTATGATGAGCCATGTATGCACGAATTTGTGACTTCTGTTAAAGACTTAAAGAAATCTCATAAGATAAAAGCATACGATGTAGGTAAAGCACTTCTTGATAAAGGTTTTCATTCACCAACAATTTACTTTCCATTAATTGTTCCAGAAGCATTAATGTTTGAGCCTACAGAAACTCAATCTAAAGAGACACTAGATGATCTAGCTGATAGCTTAAAGTCAATTATTTCTGACTTACAACAGGAAGATATAGTTCTTGAAGATTATCCAAAAAACTTACCTGTTGGTAGACCAAATGAACTTATTCCTGCCAAATTTTTAACAGTTAACTGGGGAGATTTTGAACTTCTTGAAATAACTGAATAATATGTAAGTATGTCCCTTACAAAATTAGATATTGATAGATACATTACAACCTTAAGGACAAATTCTAAAGAATTTAATAATATTTCAGATTTACAACTTTCTTCAATGCTTGAAGAGGTTATATCAAATATAAAAGAAGTTGCATACTTTTGGTCAACTGTATGTTCTGATAATAAAGGAACATCTAAAACTCCTGCTGAAGGTGAGGAATGGTTAGGAGGCCCTTTTGCCGCAGTTTTAGCAACTCAATATTATATTGACACCCTTCAATCGAATGAAGATCTTTCTTTAAAAGCTTATAACGAAGAGGAAAACAGCTATAAAGTATTTCCTAATAAATTTATAGAAAGATTGACTTTCCCTTTTATAGATGCCAAAGTTTATTTCAATAAATCAATGTCTTTTGATGATATAAATAAATTCAGAGGTTTTTCAAAGCGTTATGACATTGATCCCTCTATAACACTAGTTTTAGGTGCTGGTAATTTTTCTTCAATACCTTACCTTGATGTTCTTTACCACCTCATTACACGTAGATCTGTAATATTACTTAAATTAAACCCAGTTAACGATTATCTAAAACCCGTTTTTGAAAAGGTGTTTCAAAATTTTATTGAAAGAGGATATGTTATCGTATCCACAGGCAATGTTGATGAATCAAAGTATATGGCTAATCATCAAGGAGTTGATCATATTCATTTAACTGGTTCTGATAAAACATTTGAAGAGATTGTATACGGAAGGCATTTAAATGATAAAGAAAGAAAGTTGAAAAACTTACCAAAATTAAACACCAAAAATATTACATCTGAACTTGGAAATGTTACACCAATAATTATTCATCCAGGTAATTGGTCTACATCAGATATTAAATATCAAGCACGAAAAATAGTTACAGGAAAACTAAATAACAACGGTTTTAATTGTATTGCAGCTCAAGTAGTAGTGCTTCCTGACGGTTGGGGACAAACTGATACATTGATAAAATATATAAAATTTTATATGAATAAAGCAAAGGATAGGAAAGCATACTATCCAGAAAGCATTGAAAGACTCAATAAATTAGAAAAAGATAAGGCCTATGAAAGAGTCAATAAATTAAGTTGTGTAACGCCACATTTAACTCGTGAAATTAAAGCATATAATAAATATGAATTAGATGAAGTTTGGTCATCAGCACTCTACTTTAAACGCATTCCTTATTCTTCCAGTGAAGATTTTTCAAATAAAGCTATTGACTACTGTAATAATTATTTGTGGGGAAATCTAGGCGTGTCTGTGATTATGAAAGATCACGATAAAAACCTTAACTCTCATATATTAGAAAATTATATCGAAAAGTTAGAATATGGCACTGTAGCTATAAACGAATGGGCTGCTATCGGATATATCATACCACAACTTCCTTGGGGTGGATTTCCAGGAAATAAAGATAATGATATACAAAGTGGAAAATCAATTGTTCACAACTCTATGCTTTTTGAATCACCACTTAAAGGAGTGGTACAAACAAAATTTAGAATATCTAAAATAATTGATCCACCTTGGTTCATAACTAATAGGAAATCAAGAAGACTTTTTAAAAACTTAACATATTTTCAAATAAACAATTCAAAAATAAATTTACTTAAATTAGGATTTTCAGCACTAGTATGAACATATGAAAAGACTCGGACTAGTTTTCCTAGTATTAACCCTTATTATGTGTTCATCTTCAAATGAGTCATCGGATGTTGTCGAAACTACCACTACTTTAGAAGCTGAAGTTCCTTCAAATAATAATGAAACAACTACAACTGCTTCTAATGCACAAGATGATACAAATATTGTAGAGAGTTATACCTATGACAAAGAAAAAATGTCACCATTTACAGGTCTTGAATTATCACCAGAAATTTGGCTGAAAAGACCAAGAAGAGTTATTGCATTTAAAGTCGATAATAATTTGAATGCTAGACCACAGTCTGGACTACAAGAAGCGGATACTGTTATGGAAATTCTTGTTGAAGGAGGTATGACAAGATTTTTAGCTTTTTATATGGATAAGACAAGTACTTACGTTGGACCAATACGTTCTGCTCGTCCTACTGACCCAAATTTGGTTAGACCTTATGGGGGAATTCTTGTTGTATCAGGTGCTACCGCAGGATTGATACCAGCTATTAGAGAACTTGGTGTTCCAGTACTTGAAGAAGTTTCTGCTCCAACTATGTTTCGGATAGCAAATAGAAAAGCACCTCATAATTTGTACGCGGACACTGAATTGGTGAGAGAGTACATTGACACCAGGGGATTTCTTTTTAATCAAGATGTAAACCCTTTATATAATTTTGGTAATGACCAATCAAATTGGTTAACAGGTGCAAATAGAGTAACAATAAAATATAGTGATTTTACTACTGTTATCTGGAAGATGGACAATGATCAGTACAGTAGGTTCATAGTTGATGGTTATTCTCCTGACGAAGAAGCTGTAGCCCACAATTTTATTACAAGAGATGGATATTCAGATATATTAAAAATACCAACAGTTGTAGTAATACAAGGTCCTCTATACAACGATGAAGTCACAACTTTACCAAGTGTACTTACGGTAGGAGTTGGACCAGTAACAATTTTTCACAATGGTAAATATATTGAAGGCACCTGGAGAAGAAATGATATTACAGAACCATTTGAATTCCTAGATAACGATCAGGAAAAAATAGAAGTTCCACCTAGCAAACAATGGATTCATATATTGCCTCTCAATGGCGAAATTATTTGGTCTGAAAATTAATTATTAAGAATTAATTTACAATTTAATCATTAATATGTACTTACAGGGTTTTTAATGCATAAAAAATTACACAAAGATTTATATAGTAAAAGAAATTTACAAAGAACATCTTTAAAGCCATTAAATAATAAAGACAAAACCTCAATTATTGAAGATATTGAAGGAGTTGTAGAGGCTACAGAAAACAACAAGTCGAATTTATTTAAATATATTGGTTCTATTTTTATCATTTCTTTGTCATTATTTGGTATAACTCAATTTTCAAATGACGATAATTTAGAAGTTATTAATGATCAAAATATAAATATTTCTGATATTGAAATTATTTCTAATACAACAACTTCTACAATATCAACTACAACTACTATTCCTTTAACGACTACAAGCACTTCAACTACAATTCCTATAGTCGTAAATAATATTGAAGATGCACAATCTCAGCTGTTTAACCTTGGTTTATATAATGCTGAAATTGATGGTAAAAATAACTCATTAACCATAAATGCAATAAAAGAATTTCAAAGGTTAGCCGGTTTAGTAGTTGATGGTATTTTAGGTCCGAATACTAAAGCTGCACTTGAAAAAGGAGAGGAATCGTTCTTAAACATAGGCGGTGCACAAATTGATGTTATTAATGAAAACAATTATTCAAAAGATATAGAGATAGCACAACAACTTTTATCTGATTTAGATTTATACAATGGAGTAATTGATGGCATTAACGGCAATTTAACAAAAAATGCAATAAAAGAATTTCAAAAGTTAGCTGGTTTAGTAGTTGATGGTATCTTAGGTCCTAAAACTCAATCATCATTAGAAAAAGGTGAGGAATCTTATGTAGAAATTATTACAAATGAACCTTTATCGTTAACAAGCAGCAATGGTGTGTTAACTGTTGATTTAAGAAATTATAACCCTAATGCACCATGCATAAATGGTTATGTTAATGAATCTCAGATCTGGGTTCCTGACCCTTGTTTTTACCCTGTTTTTGTATTCAGATATGGTCAAATAGCACAAGTTAATTCACAAGCTGAGTTAGATGCATATTTAAATCAGAATTGGACTTTAACTAAGGAAAAGACCTATGTATCACTTGGTCCAGTACCGACACAAAATTATACAACAGGTGTTAATTCTCCTGTAAACGGATTACCCATGCCATCAGGTGCGAATAATTCAATAGTTATAGGAATTAAAAATGATAATAATGTGAATGCGAGGCCTCAATCAGGTCCTCAAAATGCAGATGCTGTTGTCGAAGTATTAGTAGAGGGTGGAATGACAAGATTTATTAATATTTTTTACCAAAGTGATACTGTATATCATGGGCCAATTCGTTCAGCAAGACCAACAGATCCTACGGTTCTTAGACCATTGGGAGGTGTTTTAGTTGCTAGTGGTGCCACCGGAGGTTTAATACCAGAAATAGTTGATATGGGAGTTCCTGTTATCACAGATAGAAGACCTGATTATTTTAGAATTTCTTCAAGAAATGCTCCACACAATTTATATGCTGATACATCTAAATTAAAATCAACATCTATTAGCCGAGGGTATAAAAAGACAAGCAATCCTCAACCATTATTTCCTTGGGGAGATCCTTCATTATCTAACTGGAGTAGTAACAATTACTTAACTCTTACATTTTCAGGATATACATCGACTACTTGGACTTGGAATGGTTCTAAATACATTAGAAGTTATTATGACGCATACAAAAATCAAAAAACAGATAACGTTCATTATTGGGCTGATCAAAATGGAAATACTGGCCAAATTTCAACAGATACTGTCATTGCATTATTTTGTGAACCATATATACATCCACTTCAATTACCTTCTGTCAAAACAGTTGGTGAAGGACGTGCGATTATATTACATGGTGGCAAATTACTAGATGCTAAATGGAAACGAGGTTCTAATTTAGATCCATTTCATATAGTTGATAGCAATAACAACATATTGTATGTACCTAAGGGAAAAGTTTGGATTTCACTTGTTCCCAACACCAAAAATCCTTCTTTTGGCTAAATAACTTTACTTTTAAGAATTGTTCATGGTATTCTAAGAGTGCGTTTCAATTAAGTGTGATACGCAGCCCTGTTGGGAAGCCTCCTTTTTGGGGGCTTCCGTTTTTTTATATCTTTTCAGATAATATTTCTAAGGAATTTCCCCAGACAATATCAGGGACATACGCAATAATGTACGCACACTCAACCGATTTAAATTCATCAATTGTATTAAAAACTTTATCTACTGTACCTATTAACGGTTTATCAATATACATTTCCTTAGGTATACCGGTAACTTCAGAGATTTTGTTTAGTTTATTATTTAAATCTTTTTCATTTTCACCAATAACTACATTCGTATGTAATGTTTTTTTTATTTCTGAATAATCTCTATTTTGCTGTTCGCAATGATTTTTAAGAATTTTTGACTTAGAAATAAATCCATCAACGTCTACATCCCAATTTCCATAGTCGCCATATTTAGCAAGTAATTTAAGAGTTACTTTTTCGCCACCCCCGCATACCCATAACGGTGGATAAGGTTTCTGAAGTGGTTTTGGTTGATTGATTGCATTATTTATTGAGTAATATTCACCATTAAAACTCGCTTTATCTTTTGTATTCATAGCTATATATATTTGTAAAGCTTCTTCGAGCATTTTCAAGCGAACACCAGCAGTAGGATAATCATAACCATACGCTTTATATTCTTGATCGTACCAACCAGCTCCTATCGCAAATTCTAATCTACCACCTGACATTGAATCTATTGTCGATGCTACTTTTGTTAAATACGCTGGATTTCTGTACGAGTTACATGTACACATTTGTCCAATCCTAACTTTTTCAGTTACTTGAGATAATGCAGCCATTAAGGACCAACACTCAAATGTTGGATCTTGAGTAGGTGATGGAACTGTGTGAAAATGATCATATACCCATACAGATTCATAATTTAAATCTTCAATTTGTTTTGATGCTTTTAAAATAGTATCCCATTGGTTTTCTGGTGGAATGCCATTTAAATCCATCCTCCAACCTTGAGGTACCATTGCTCCAATTTTCATTTATTATTAATCCTTTTTAATAAAGCTAAAATGTCAGACATATCATCTCTTGCTGGCTTATTTTTATATAAGTAAATTAAATATAATAATAAAGAAATTAAAAAAATTAAGCTAATTGTCGATGTAATTATTACAATATACGCTTTTTGTTGGCATGTATTCCAGTTAACTCTTAAATCTTGACTAAATTCACTTATATCAGTCGTATTTATAACAGATAATATATTTCCACACTGAACTTCGTAAGTTCTAAAGATATCAACTGATATTCCATAGTATTCAATAGTTATATTAGAAAAAACATTAACAATTATTGTTATTAAAAGTAATACAATTAAACCAATTGGTAATTTTATATTAAACATTATCAATATAGACTTTAACCAATGGATAAAATAACTATTTATAAAGATCAATTAAACAGAATGCGATCAATGAATCGATATTATCATAATCAATTTTTGCTTGATGTGAGGATATTATTTATTTTAAATACAATTTTTATCTTTCTTTCATTTGAAAATGACAATGCTTTTTATTTATTACCTTTAATATCTCTTTTTGGATCAGTTTTGTTAAGTTTTCATGCTTACTTTTTAATATTTTCACGTCAATATACAGAGTTTATTGAAACAGAAATAAATAAAGAATTTGATCAGGAAATTCTTATCGCTCATAAATTAGAAAATGAATACTTTTTTCCTATTAATGACAAAAAGATCGTTGTTGCAATTCTAGGTAAGGGATTTACATGGTTCAGCTTTGTAACTTTATTTATAACAGCATATGGTATTGGAACATTTTTATTTTCCTCTTATCAAATCTATATTAAAAATCTTGGATTAGTTTATTTTTATGTAATAATCGGTTTATTATTGGTCACCACGTTTATTGGCGTGTGGTGGTTTGTATCAGGTACAGGTGAGCAACGATTGAAGAGAGTATTTGAAAAACATGAATCATAATGATTTCCTTAAAGGAACTTTTGATCCCTTTATAGGTCACAAAATATTAGAAATCAAAGAAAGTTACATTAAGAGTTCTCTTGATGTTGAAGAATATCATAAACAACCCATGGGCATGGTTCATGGTGGAGTGATTGATACTATGGCAGAAGCAGCTATTTCATATGCAGCTTATTTTACTCAAGAAGGTCAGTGGGTAGGCGTTAATAACAACACTGATTTCATCAAGGCAGTAAGAAGTGGAACCATTATCTGTGAAGCAACACCAATCAAACTCGGCAAAAGATCACAGATATGGGAAGCGATACTGTCCAATAATGGAGATGTCTGTGCAAGATCTACAGTAAGATTGACTAATATAGAACGATAATGAAAAAAATTTCTTTATTTATTTTCTTAGTATTTATTTATTGTGGTACAAATGAAACTGATTTAGAAATAGACAATACACCTATGAAGGAAGAAATTATGGCATACGATAAAACTTACAAAAATCCACCTGAATTTTCTATTGATGTTGACAAAACTTATACTGCCGAGATCAATACAACTTCAGGATTAATGACTGTAGAGTTATTTACAGATATTGCACCAAATACAGTAAATAACTTCGTTTCATTATCTGAAGATGGTTATTACAACAACATAATTTTTCATCGTGTAATAAAAGATTTTATGATTCAGGGTGGAGATCCAAGTGGTACAGGTCATGGTGAGATGGGGAAATATCCAGGATACGAATTTGAAGACGAATTGAATAATCCAATACCTTATGAAAAAGGAATATTAGCAATGGCAAATAGGGGACCTAATACGAACGGAAGCCAATTCTTTATAATGCATACAGACTATCCACTACCTTATCAGTACACTATTTTCGGCAAAGTAACACAAGGCTTAGACGTAATTGACCAAATAGCAATGGTTGAAACTGATGCATCTGACAAGCCTTTGAATGATGTGATTATTAATTCAATAACAATTAAAGATAACTGAGAATTTTCAAACTTTTTGTACTGAGTATTCCACCAGCTAAACCTGGTTTTGAATTAACTAGAAACCCATCTTTAAAGCACTCTTTAGTTAAGTTTTTAACGTAACTTTCTTTATATTTAATTTTTTTTGAAATCTTTTCAGATATATTTGATCCAAAATCCCTCTCTAAATTTATATATAAAAGTGAATATACCGACAACAATTCATCTCTATTTTTATAAATGTTCTTATTTATTATTTGAATTAAATCCTTATTGTTCAATGAAGGTAAGTATTTTGCATCGATTTTCTTATATTTTGAGATTTCTAACTTAATATTCTTATCAATTAATTTAATACTTGTTTTTACCAGATTGTGAATATTAATTTTTCTTAAATCTGTTGAATTTATATGCAATGATTTCGACAAATTAGTTATTGATATATTGGTGCAACTTAGTTGATATTTATTTAATGGTGTAAATTCGAGTGTAATAATTTGATTATTTATTAACTTATTGAAAACAACAGTAATTTTATTTTTTTTAATTACTACATCCGTATTTTTCTTCATGTATTTATTAAAACAGATGTTAATAAAATTTATAGTTTCTTAGGTAGAATATATTCGTAATTAATATACAAATATAATGATAAAAATAACTCTTCCAGATAATTCAATTAAAGAATTTGAATCCGATATTGATGGTCAAGCAATAGCTAAATCTATAAGTAATAGCTTGGCAAAAAGTGCTGTATGTATTGATGTTAATGGAGAGTTAAAAGACTTATCTTATGTCATTAAAGAAGACTCCAAATGCAAAATTTATACAAAACAAGACAAATATGCATTAGATACATTAAGGCATTCAACTGCCCATGTTCTTGCTCAAGCTGTACTAAATCTATTTCCTGGTACTGAATTCGCAGTAGGACCGTCCATAGAAGACGGCTTTTATTATGATTTTTTGTTTAAAGAAAATATTAAAGAAAGTGACCTTTCGTCTATTGAAAATGAAATGAGAAGAATTAATAAAGCGAATCAACTTTTTATTCGTGAAGAGATATCAATTAATGATGCAAAAAATAAGTTCTTAAATCAGCAATTTAAACAGGAATTAATTACTACTGCTGATCCTTCTGAGGGTGTCGAAGGGGATAATATATCAATTTACAAGAATGATAACTTTGAAGATCTCTGTAGAGGACCTCATGTTTCAAGTACAAGCCAAATAATCCATTTTAAGTTAACTAAATTAGCTGGGGCTTATTGGCGTGGGATAGAAACAAATCCTCAACTTCAAAGAATTTATGGTACTGCATGGTTCTCTAAAGAAGATTTAGATAATTATTTATCACGTCAAAAAGAAGCTGAAAAAAGAGATCATAGAAAACTAGGTAATGAATTAGATTTATTTGTTAATACTGATGAAATAGGGCCAGGTCAGTTTTTATGGAAACCTAAAGGGTCAATCCTTAGACAAAATATTGAAGATTATTCAAAAAAAGCTCATGCAGATAATGGTTATGAGTATGTATATACTCCACACATTGGACGTTCAGTCCTTTGGGAAACTTCGGGTCATCTTGATTATTACAAAGAAGGAATGTACCCACCATTGAAAAATGAAGGTAATGAAGATGATGAATACTACTTAAAGCCAATGAATTGCCCTTTTCATATTTTAATTTATAAAAGTGATATACGATCATATAAAGAATTACCATTACGTTTTTTTGAACTCGGTTCTGTTTATAGATATGAAAAGACTGGAGTACTTCATGGACTGTTGAGAGCGAGAGGATTTACACAAGATGATGCACATATTTTTTGTACTAGTGACCAAATTGAAGAAGAGATCCTAAATCTCTTAACATTTTCAATAAAACTACTAAATGCCTTTGGATTTGATTCAATTGAAGCTGACTTATCAACTAGACCCGAAAAATCAATTGGAAATGAAGACGACTGGGTTAAGGCAACAAATAGTTTAGCTTCAGCATTAGACAATCAGAATATATCTTATGTAACTGCTCATGGAGAGGGAGCCTTTTATGGACCAAAAATAGATCTTCATGTTAAAGATGCAATAGGCAGAAGATGGCAATTATCAACTATACAAGTAGATTTTTCACAACCAGACAACTTTGATTTGCAGTATGTAGATTCGAATAACAAACGAATTAGACCAGTCATGATTCATAGAGCATTGTTGGGTTCTATAGAAAGATTTACTGGGATATTAATTGAAAATTATGCAGGTCATTTCCCAGGTTGGCTAGCCCCAGTTCAAGTAAGAATATTGACAATCGGTGAAGTATCAAATTATGTTGAAGAAATAGTAAAGTCATTGAAAAATGTAAGACTTGAAATTGATGATAGATCAATACGCTTAGGCGAAAAAATTCATGACTCAACTAAACAAAAAGTACCGATATCAATAATCATTGGAGAAAAAGATGTTAGTTCCCAAACAATGGCGTTAAATATTCACAATCAAGATAATCAAAAAGATATCAAGCTAGAAGATGGAATTAAACAAATTAAAAATGTTATTAAAGTTCCGAAGTTTAAGCTCTAATGGTTGAAGGAATCAATATTAATGAGGAGGATGTTCAAAGGCAGAATGTACCAGATGATTTAAACTCTCTAGCAGTTGGTAGTTATGTTATTCCCGATCCAATTCGTCGTAGAAGATTTGGTCACTTAGTATCTGTAATCGCATTCTTAAATTTATTACTTAATTATTTTATAGACTGGATTAATTTTGCTACAACTTCCTTAATACTGTTTTTAGTTGCCATATTCATATATTTAATTGATAATCGAATTTCATTAAATCAAAATTCTATTATTGAACATCTTGAAAATATCATTACACATTCAATTGGTTATTACTCTATTGCTTTAACTTTTGAATTTAAATTAAAGCCTTTATTTTTAAATCCTGTTTGGACAGTGATAGTTTATAGCCACGAAAATCCTCCCAAGTTAAAATCAATTGTTGAAATAAATGCTTATAGTCTTGATTTAATTAATGATGTTTACACAGAAGATGTATTAGATGCTTGAGAAGTATTTAAAGGAGCATTCTGAAAAGTTTGCTTCACCTTTTATTAAATTTTGTATATTCATTGGTATAAAACCTAATGTACTTTCAATAATTGGTTTGTTAGTCGTAACCCTAGGATGTTATTTATTATTTATAGACCTTAAAACTTTAGGTGCCATTGTTATTTTTCTTGGTAGTGCAATTGATGGTCTTGATGGACCATTAGCTAGAAAAACAAATACTATGTCGGATAAAGGGGCATTAATTGATTCATTTATCGATAGAATTGGCGAACTTTTTATTTGGAGTGTGGTTGCTATTAAATTTACAGAATCAGATATTCATTTGTTTTTTATATTCTTAGTACTTTCAGGATCAACGCTAGTACCTTATTTGAGAGCAAGAGGTGAAACATTAGGAATCGATAATAAAGTAGGTTTAGCTGCAAGACCAGAAAGAGTTATTTTTGCAGTGATTTACATGTTATTTTCATTACCTTTTACAGCTGTTTATATCTTTACTCTTATTTTATGGACTACCGTTTATCAAAGATTTATTATCCTATACAAGAATTTGTAATGAAACTCTTTCAATATCTGTTTATACGTTTTTTTCACGGGGTATTAAAAATCTTACCTTTTAATTTTGTTCGCTTTCTTTCTTACCCAATTGGATTTATATATTTTATTTTCACATTCAGAACTTCAGCAAAACTATATAAAAGAAAAAAAGAAATATTCGAACCTAAAAAATTACGATATGATCCTTTGTTAGTAAAAATTAATTATTCTAGATACTGGTTAGAAACGCTTTGGTTAACTAATAATAATTTCGATAAATACATATCTAAGAATATGGAAGTAATCAATCATGACAACGTCAAAAAACTAAAAAAACAATATCCTGGTCTTATTTTTGCATTACCTCATATGGGTAATTGGGAATTTGCAATTCCAGCTGGTAATAATATTAATTTAGATTTATTAGCTGTAGCAGAACCATTATCAAATAAGTATGTTCTAAATTGGTTTAAAAAATTGAGAGAGAGTCTTGGAATAGAAATTATCATTGGTGGAAAAGGTCAAAATACTTTCAATACCCTTGAAGAGAAATTAATTAGTGGGAAAGACATATGTTTGTTGTCTGACAGAAGTGTAAACAAATCTGGCGTTGCTGTTGAATTCTTTTCTAATATTGCATCATTCCCGAGAGGACCAGTTGCATTATCTTTAAAAACGGGGGTACCAATAGTTCCAACAGCAATGATTAAAAAATCGTCAGGTTACATGCTTTATTTTCACAACCCTTTTTATGTCCCACTATTTGAAAATGAAGCTACAAGCATTCAACAAGGTCTCAAGACATTATCAAATAGTTTCGAGGAGCTGCTTTCAATGGACATCAATGATTGGCACTCTATACAACCAATATGGACAGCTGAATATTAAAGTCTTACTCGTCTGTCCTTACGATTTAGATCATCATGGTGGTGTACAGAATCAAGTTAAGTTATTAAAAAATGGACTCGTTAATAAAGGTATCAATACAAAAATACTTGGACCATCATCTTATGATTACGACATCGGAAATTCTGTCAAGATTCCGTTTAATGGTTCACAGAACCCAATAAATTTTTTTCCTAGTAAGAAAATAATTAATGAAGCAATTTCTTGGGCTGATGTCATACATGTGCACGAACCATTCATGCCTTTTTTCTTTTGGAGATTACATACTAAAAAAAAGATTATTGTTACGCATCATGCAAATATTGGAAATTTTATCAAAGCATGTTTGAAGATTTTATATTTATTTACGAGGAATAAAAAATTGTATTCAACCGCTGTAAGTAGTGAAGCTTTAAATAATGCTACGTCCTTAAACAAGGGAATAGTAATTATTCCAAACATGATTGAGATTAATAAAGATATTAGATACGAAGATAATGGTAACTTTCTGTTTATTGGTAGAGATGAAAAAAGGAAAAATTTAAAACTTTTTGTTCAATTAGCTGATTTTTATGAATCAAAATTTAAATTTATAGCTGTTACTAATAAAAAAACGGATAATAAATCTGTTATATATCATATAAGTCCATCTGAAATAGATAAAAAATCAATAATTAGTAATGTTGGCATATACATAGCTCCAAACAACAAATCTGAAAGTTTTGGCATTACGATATTAGAGGCAATCAATCAGGGTAATGTTGCTATTTGCTCAAATATTAAAGCTTTTAAAACTTTGTTAAATGACTCTGGCATTTTCTTTGCTAAAGATAATTTTGAAGATCTTAAAAAGACAATAAATAATCTTAATGAAGAAAATTTAAATGAAATTTGGTCGAAACAATACAATTATATTTCTCAAAATTACAGCATGGATAAAGTATTGCAAAAATGGATTTATGTCTATAAAAATATATAGTTATTATTAATAGTATGAAAATTGAATCGACTTTTAAAATTAAAAAAGGTTTAGCTGAAATGTTAAAAGGCGGCGTAATCATGGATGTGGTCAACGCTGAACAAGCTGTGATAGCTGAAAAGTCTGGGGCTGTAGCTGTTATGGCCTTAGAACGTATACCTGCTGATATTCGTGCTGAAGGTGGTGTAGCTAGGATGTCATCTGTTGAAACTATCCAAGAAGTTATTGATTCCGTAAGTATTCCTGTAATGGCTAAAGCAAGAATAGGTCATTTTGTTGAAGCACAAATGCTTGAGTCACTTGGTATAGATTTTATTGACGAAAGTGAAGTTTTAACACCTGCTGATGATAAAAATCATATTTATAAACATGATATAAAAACTCCATTTGTCAACGGTGCTACTGATATAGGTGAAGCATGTAGAAGAATTGGTGAAGGTGCTGCAATGATTAGAACTAAAGGTGAAGCTGGAACTGGTAATGTTATTGAAGCTGTAAGACACATGAGAAGTATGACCGATGGTATAAATAAAATTATTACTGCTGATGTAAATAGTCTTATGTCAATAGCTAAAGAAATAAGAGCACCTTTTGAAGTTGTTAAAGACATACACGAGTCAAAAAAATTACCTGTTGTAAATTTTGCTGCAGGCGGAATAGCAACACCTGCGGATGCAGCTTTAATGATGCAGCTTGGTTGTGATGGTGTATTTGTTGGTTCAGGAATCTTTAAAAGTGGTGACCCTAAAGAACGTGCTGAAGCTATTGTGATTGCAACTACAAACTTTGACAATCCAGAAAAACTTGTTGAAGTATCTAAAGAACTAGGTGAACCTATGGTTGGACTAAATATTGACGATTTAGATGAGACGGAGAAACTAGCCAAAAGAGGTTGGTAATGAAAACTGGAGTATTAGCTCTCCAAGGATCGTTTTTTGATCACATAAAATCATTAGAACTTATTGATAAAGAATATCAATTAATAAAATCTGTTTCAGATCTTGATAGCATAGATTCATTAATTCTCCCCGGTGGCGAATCAACAACAATGATGAAAATTCAAAAGAATGATGATTTGTTCGAATCCATCAAAATTAAAATAAATGAAGGAATGCCAACTTTGGGAACATGTGCTGGATTAATTCTGCTAGCAAATGATGTTATTGATGGTCAATCATCAATTTCTTGTTTAAACACAGTTGTAGAACGAAATGCATATGGACGTCAAAATGAATCTTTTGAGGGCTTGGTTGATTTTAATGGTAATAAGGAAATGTATTGTTTTATTAGAGCACCAAAAATAATATCTTACGCTAACACAGTCACTCCTATTGCATTAATAGATGAAGAAGTTGTTGGTATACATGAAAATAATATTGTTGGGTTATCATTTCATCCAGAACTTTCAAATGATATTATTTATCTAGAATGGCTTAAAAATTTTCTAAAGGACGGTTTAAATGTCAGGTCACTCTAAATGGTCAACGATAAAACGCAAAAAAGGTGCAAATGATGCCAAAAGAGGCAAACTTTTTGCAAAACTTATAAGAGCAATTGAGGTTGCTGGCAAAACTGGAGGTGCTGATCCAAATAACAATGCATCGTTATACCAGGCTATCAGTAAAGCAAAATCAAATTCTGTTCCTAATTCGAATATTGAAAACGCGTTAAAAAGAATAAACGGTGATTCATCAATAGGTGTATTTGATGAAATTACCTATGAAGGATATGGTCCTAGTGGTGTTGCGATATTGGTTGAATGTTTAACAGACAACAAGAACAGAACGTCTTCTGACGTTAAAGCTACATTTAATAAATACGAAGGAAGTACTGGATCTCCAGGAAGTGTCAATTACTTATTCGCACGTAAAGCAATTTTCCAATTTGATGAATATAAGGAAGATATTATAGATATAGCGATTGATAATAACTGTGTTGATATTCAAGAAAATGAAAATGGTGTAACCTTAGAATTTAATCCATCTGAATTTCAAAAAATTGACGAACTATTTAGATCTTCAGAATTCAATTTAGTTAATTCTGAAATTGCGTATTTACCATCTACTTCAATAAATTTAGATTTAAATGGATTTAACAAGTTATCTAAATTAATTGAAGCACTTGAAGATTTGGACGATGTACAAAATGTTTATGCAAATTTTGACATAGATAACAAACTCCTAGAAGAAGCAATAACACAATAAATTTAGCTACAATTAGTTTGTGGTCAATAAAGCTAAAAAACAGGGTACTACTTACGAAACTAATATAGTCAAAAGATTAAACAAAAATTCGAACATGAAAGCTCAAAGATTTGCTGAGGGTGGTTCAAATGATCTTGGCGATATACAACTATTTGTGGATGGAGTCGAATATTTTATTGAAGCAAAATCAAGACAAAATTTAAACATTCATCAATCATTAGAAAAAGCTCTAGAAAAATCTGGAGATAAAAATACAGTCTTATTTTGGAAAAAATTAAAAAGACAATCTGGCAATAAAAGACGCAGTAGCGATGGTATTCCAGAAGTTGTCTCTATGTCTTATGATTTGTTTATTAGCTTACTAAATAAGTAAGTGAATAAAACACCAGTATCTGAATTAGATTATGAATTACCTATTGAATCTATAGCTCAAGAACCGTATAAAAACCCTGAAGATTCAAAGCTACTTGATGCTTCAACAAAGGAAATTTACAAATTTTCAGAAATAAATAAAATAATTGATTCAAAATCTTTAATGATATTTAACTCTTCACAAGTAGTTGATGCAAGAATCAGAACACGAAAGTTTGAAACAGGTGGAAAATTTGAAATTTTTATATTGGAAGTTTTAAATGAAGACACAGCATTATGCCTTATAAAAACTAGTGGAAAAAAGAAACTTAATGAAGAAATCAAACTTGAGAATTTTAATATAACATTAGTTTCACATGAAGAAGATAGGTTTAAGGTAATATTTTCTACGCCAGTAATAGATATCATTCAAAAATTTGGAATTACTCCTTTGCCTCCGTACATCATTGATGAAAAACATAAATATAAATACTATAAAAACTTTTTTAGCAAGAAAGGTTTTTCTACAGCGTCATCTACAGCTGGCTTACACTTTACATCAGATATTTTCCAAAAATTAAAGGATAAGGGTATAGAGATTGATTTTATAAATCTAGATATAGGACTTGGTACTTTTAAGCCCATCTCAACAGATTATGTTGAAGATTTTAATATTCATTCAGAAAATTATCAGATTCAAAGAAATACATATGAAAATATTATTAAAAAGAAAAAGAACGGATATAAAATTTACTGCGTTGGGACTACAACGTTAAGAGCATTGGAGTATGTAAATATTACGTCTGAATTAAAGGGTTCAACTGATTTATTTATAACTAAAGATTTTAAATTTAATATTGCAGACTATTTAATTACTAATTTTCATGCTCCAAGAAGTACTCTAATTTCTATTGTTCATGCAATTTATGGAGATAATTGGAAAGATCTATACAGCTATGCACTTAAAAAAGAATTAAAATTTTTAAGTTTTGGTGATGCCGTGCTATTTAAAATAACAAATAAATGAAATTTGAAATAATCAAAACAGATAAAAAAGCTAGGGCAGGACTACTTTCCTTAAATGGAAATACAGTTGAAACTCCTACATTCATGCCTGTTGCTACAAGAGGAACTATAAAATCAACACCTCACGAATATTTAAATAAAACTTCTATTTTATTGGCAAATGCGTATCATTTACATTTGCGTCCTGGACCAAAAATAATCAGCGATCATGGTGGCTTACATAAATTCATGAATTGGGATAAATTAATTCTTACTGATTCAGGAGGCTTTCAAGCATGGTCATTACCAACAAAATTATATGATGATGGGGTTGAATTTAAAAACGTATATGACGGATCGTACTTTAAACTAACTCCACAAGATTCGATAAAAACTCAGAATTTGCTTGGAAGTGATATAGCAATGATTTTTGATTGTTTAATCGACATTGATAAACCTGATGAAGAACAAAAAAAAGCGATTGAGATCACAAAAAAATGGGCATTAATAGCAAAAGAAACACACAATAATTCACTACAAAGTTTATTTGGTATTGTTCAAGGTGGATTAAATCTTAACCTAAGGGAACAATCTGCAAAATCTATGATTGATCTAAATTTTGATGGATATGCAATAGGTGGATTAGCTATTGGCGAATCAAGAGAAGAAAGGAAATCTGTTGTTGAATTTTTATCTAATGTACTTCCAGTTGATAAACCTCGTTATGTTATGGGCTTAGGTGACACAATTGGATTGATAGATCTAATTGATTCTGGTGTGGACATGTTTGACTGTGTATGGCCTGCACGTTTAGCAAGACATGGAAAACTCATTATTAAAAATCAATATATAAACATCAAAAATAATAAATATGAAAAAGATACAAGTCCTCTTGATGAAGATTGCAATTGTTATGTCTGTAAAAATTTTTCTAAAGCATATTTAAGACATTTATTTGTCAATGAAACCACATCTTCATGGCTTTATCTTACTGTTCATAATATAATTCAAACTGAAAATATTATTCAACAAGCTAGGGATAGTATATTAAACTCAAGTTTTGATAGTTTTAAAGAGGAATACTTAAATGGATGAATTTATTAATTTATTACCAATAATTCTGGTTTTTGTAGTTTTTTATATTCTTCTGTATTTACCACAAAGAAGAAGAGCTAAGAAACATGCTGCATTCATAGAAGATTTAAAAATTGGGGATGACGTATTGACTGATGGTGGCGTTTTTGGACGTGTAACATCAATAGAAGATACGACAGTTACCTTAGTTCTTAAAAAAGGTGAAATAAAAATTCAAAAAGCTTATATTAAAAATATTTCATGAAACGATATTTTAAATTACTTTTTCTCCCATTCATTGCTATTGGTTTATTTATTTATGTTCAACAAACCAGTCTTTCGCCGAAACTCGGTCTTGACTTACAAGGTGGCATATCCGTAATACTTACTGCAGATGAAGAAACTGATCCTGAAGTTTTACAGAAAGCTGTTGAAATAATGAGAACTAGGATTGAGGCTTTTGGAGATGTGCAAGAACCTGAGATTTCTATTAGTGGTAATAGTGCAGTATTAGTTCAGCTTCCTGGTGTTACAGACCAAGAAAGAGCTATCGAAGCATTAGGTGCAACAGGATTATTGACTTTTAGACCCGTCCTTGATTCATCTATTGATACCGGCTATTCTCCGGCATTTCAGTATATTCCAAATGAAGATGATCCTGACAACCCTACAAAAATAGCTGTACCTGGGGTTGATGAACAAATAGGTATAACAATATCAGATAATCCTAATTTTGATTCTTACTTACTTTCAATAGACCAAGGATATCCAGTTATTTATCATTTAGGTCCAGCTGAATTAACAGGTGGCGATATAGAAGATGCAATTGCTGTTTATCCTGAAAATGAATGGATAGTATCTCTTGATTTTAAACCTGAGTCAGAGGATAAATTTACAAACCTTACCAAAAAATTAGCACGTGAAATCGGAGAAAGAAGAAGATTAGCTATTGTTCTTGACGGAGAGATAGTATCAGCACCAGGAATTGCTTTGGACGTTAATCCAGATATTGGTATTACAGGTGGAACAGCTGCTATTTCAATGGGCAATACTGACACAGGTGAAGCAGCTAACAATTTAGCTGTAATTCTTCGTTATGGTGCATTACCAGTATCATTTGAAAGATCATCAATCCAAAAAGTTTCAGCTAGTTTAGGTGAGGATACTTTGAATCTAGGACTACAAGCAGGTTTAATCGGATTAATTATTATATCTATCATTATTATTCTTTACTATCGCTTACTTGGATTTGTTTCCGTATTTGGTCTATCAATGTTTGGCTTATTATTTTATTCAGTAATTTCATTACTTGGTGAATTTCAAGGGTTTACTCTAACATTGGCCGGTATTGCTGGAATAATAGTTTCTATCGGGTTAGCTGCAGATTCATATATTGTTACATTCGAAAAACTAAAAGATGAGATAAAAGTTGGTAGATCTTTTGAATTTGCAGCAAATAAGGCAGTTGACGATTCATGGAAAACTATATTAACAGCCGATTTTGTATCTCTTTCTGCTGCTTTTTTACTTTATATACTTGCTGTTGGTCCAATTAGAGGTTTTGCTTTAGCGTTGGGTATTGCTACGATTTTTGATCTATTATTTACAAGGCTATATACAAGGAACGCTGTACCAGTAATTGTCGCTAAATTAAATAATACAAGATTGATGTATCCAATAAAAAATAAGGACATCACAAATGTTTAAAAATTTATTTTTAGGTAATACATCAATTAACTTTTATGAAAAAAGAAAATTATTACAGAATGTATTAATAATTGAGGTTGTCTTCTTTTTAATTGTTTTTGTCAGTGCGTCATTTGGATTATTAAACCTAAATTTTTCTGTAGATTTTACTGGTGGAACAACATATCAATTTTCTTCTGATTATGAGAAATCGGATATTGATGAAATTTTAGCCAATGAGATATTAGAAGTCTCAAGATATCAAACTTTTGAAAATTCAAACTCAATACTGTTCAGAGCTGTTGAGGGTACACAAGAACAAGAAACCCAGTTTCTTAACTATTTAGCTAATAAATTTGATATAGATGCTAACGAGATAGAATTTCAACGAGTGGGACCAACATTTGGTCAAGAAATAACGAGCAGTGGTATTCGTGCATTGATTATCTTCCTATCTTTTATAGTTTTATTGATATCTATAAGATTCCAGTTTAGGTTTTCAATTGTCGCACTTATTGCATTACTTCATGACTTATTTATATGTACTTCGATATATCTATTGTTAAATTTTGAAATAACGCCATCTACAGTTATCGCCTTATTAACTATTCTTGGTTATTCACTTTACGACACGGTTATTTTGTTTGATAAATTAAGAGATAGTCAAAGATTGAATAAAGAATCAGATTTATCAATCAAAACATTGAATAAAACGTTCAATGAAATTCTTATGCGTAGTATCAACACATCAATTACATCAGCAGTACCAATTGCGTCTATATTATTTTTAGGCAATGTAATTGGGCTTTCTGGTACGTTAACTGATTTTGCATTACCATTATTTATTGGAATTATTTCTGGTACTTACAGTTCTATATTTGTAACAATTCCATTTTTATCAAAGATAATTAATAAATAAAAAACTTACTACCATTAAATTATGGTTAAAAATCCAGATATCTTAAGTGCTGATGAGCTATTTAACGACTTAAGTTCAAAATTTATTGATGATAAAGATCTGTTAGAAAAAGCATATAATTTTGCTTCCGATGGACATATGAACCAGAAGAGGGCTTCTGGTGAACCATATATTACTCATCCCTTACAAGTAGCCCTTTACTTGTCAGATTTAAGTATGGATTTAGAAACAATAATTGCTGCTATTTTACATGACCTTATTGAAGATACTGATATAACGTATAAAAACATTAAAAAAGAATTTGGATCTGATGTAGCAAATATTGTAGATGGAGTAACGAAGCTAGACAGGATTCAATACAACACAAACGAAGAAGCAAAAGCTGAAGCTATCAGAAAAATGGTAATTGCGATGTCTAAAGACATAAGAGTCCTTATCTTAAAACTTGCTGATAGACTCCATAATATTCAAACAATAAAATATTTGGCAGATCACAAACAAGAACGAATAGCAAGTGAAACACTTTATGTGTATGCACCGTTAGCTCATAGACTCGGGCTACAAAATATAAAACATATATTAGAAGACGTCTCCTTTGGACTTTTACATAAAAATCAAAACTTGGAAATTGAAAGTTTAATTGAGAAATCTGCTCCCAATAGAGATAAAAATATTAAAAAATCTGTAAAAGTTATCGATAAACTTTTATCAGACAATTCTTTATCGGCTGAAGTTATTGGACGTCCAAAACACAACTATTCAATTTATAAGAAAATAATAAATAATGGATTATCATTTAATGAAATTAATGACCTAGTAGGTTTAAGGATACTTACGGATGATGTTAAAAATTGTTACACAATATTAGGACTGATACATGCTAATTTTCAACCCGTATTAGGTAGATTTAAAGATTTTATTTCTATGCCCAAATTTAATTTATATCAGAGTCTTCATACGACTGTTTTGACTGAAACAGGTCAAAAAATGGAAATACAAATTAGAACTCATGATATGCATTACAGAGCAGAATATGGGGTAGCTGCTCACTGGAAATATAAAGAAAAACCTCAAAATGACGTTCAAAAATGGGCTTCTGATTTATCTGATTTAACTGCCGAATATCCTGACCCAAATGAATTTTTAAATCACATGAAATTTGATCTTTATGAAGACGAAGTATTTTGTTTAACACCAAAAGGAGATGTAATTACATTACCGCAAGGATCAACACCTGTAGATTTTGCATTTTCTGTACATACTCAAGTTGGTGAAAAACTTATTGGTGCAAAAATTAATGGAAAACTAGTGAATTTAAGCACCACATTATCAACAGGAGATACGATTGAAGTATTAACAACCAATGAAAATAGTAAAGGTCCAAGCAGAGATTGGTTATCTTTTGTTAAAACCTCTCGTGCTAGATCTAAAATTAAACAATGGTATCAAAAACAGCTAAAAGATGAAGATATACAAAAAGGAAAACAAATTCTCAATACATGGCTAGAAGAAAATGATGAAATTTTTAACTACTCAGACAAAGAAACAATTTTAATCGAACTACTAAACATTTTAAAATATCCAAACTATGAAACGATTTATCAAAATCTTGGTAACGGTAATATAAAAATCGCAAATGTAGGTAATAAAATTCGTAAATTTGTATTTCCTGAAGAAATTACTGAAGAAGAAGATATTCTGTCTCCCGATAAATACCAGACAACAGACGATAAATTAGTAATTGTCGAAGGATACGATGATATCAAAGTACGTATGGCAAGATGTTGTGTTCCTGTTCCTGGTGATGATATTCTTGGATTTATTACGATTTCAAATGGTATATCTATTCATAGATCTGATTGTTTAAATATAAAAATCGATAGTTCAAGAGGTGAAAGAATTATTGATGTTAGCTGGGGATTCAATGCACAATCTGGTTCTATAGTATGGTTAGAAATTGAAGCGATAGATAGGCCTTATCTTCTGAGAGATGCAACTATAGCAATATCTGATAATGGCGGTAATATTCTTGTAGCTAAATCACTTACCAACAGCAAACGTATTGTAACTTTGTTATTCCAAGTAGAAATAAGTGGTAATGAACAACTCGATTCAATAATTACTGATGCCAAAAATATTGAAAATGTATTTGATGTTCAAAGAGTTAATCCAGGTAATTAAAATTGGACGATATTTACACTTACACAAGTTTCACAACATCAAATTGTTATGTATTAACACCAGATGTAAGTGATGGTATTACTTATGTCATTGATTTACCTCCAGATTTAGGAGATGTATTAAATTACATTAACTCAAAAAATTTCACTATTGGCGGGGCCCTTTTAACTCATGGTCACTTTGATCATTCTTTAGGAATGAGTGCGTTTGACGGTTCTATATATATAAATTTGGATGATGAGCAATTAGCACGCAATCCTGAAGAACAACTTAAAGGATTTTCAGGTCTTAATTTAAATCCATCAAAGTATGAAGGTGATTTAATTTCTGTTGATAATTTAAATAACGATATAAAAGTTCACAGTAATCCTGGGCACACTAAGGGTAGTACGAGTTTTGAATTTCCAAATATGGGTGTTGTGTTTACTGGGGATTTTGTATTTAAAGATGGCATAGGGAGGACTGATTTATATTCTGGAAATACTAGTGAAATGATCCATTCATTAAATAGTGTATTTACAGTGTTTCCAAATGATTATCTCGTCTATCCCGGACACGGAGATAAAGACACAGTAAAATCAATTAAAAATAACAATTTGTTAGTAAGAGAATATTTGAATGATTGAACAAGTAAAAGGTACAAGAAACCTTTACGGGCTAGAGGCTGAAAAATATCTATATATTTATGATATATTCCGTAAGTCCTTTAACACCTATGGATATGATTTAATAGAATTACCAACAATTGAATATAAAGAATTATTTAATAAGTCTATCGGTGAAAATTCTGAAATTGTTACAAAACAAATGTATGAATTTAAAGATAAAGGTAATAGAGATCTTGTTTTAAGACCAGAAGCAACGGCAAGTGTAGTTAGATTTCATAACGAATTTTTTAAGAATGAATCAAAAAAATATTCATATTTTGGAAAAATGTTTAGGTATGAAAATCCTCAAAAAAATCGATACAGAGAATTCATACAGGCTGGAGCAGAAATAGTTGGCACGATTGATGAATACTCGAACTTACAAATACTGAAATCTTCAATAAGATTTTTGTCATTATTAAACATAAAGTCGAAATTAAATCTCAACACAATTGGAACTAAAGAAGAACGTGAAAAATATATAAGAGAACTAGATAAGTATTTCAGTAAAAATAAAAGAGAACTATCCAAAGAAAGTGTAGATAAAATTGGAAAAAATACTTTAAGAATTCTTGATTCAAATGATCCGTTTGATAATCAAATCATCGATTTAGCACCAGTTATTTATGACTTTCTTAGTAATGAAACATTATCCCTATATGAAACTTTTAAAAAACAATTGAAAACGAACAGTATAGATTTTGTTGAAAATCCAAAACTAGTTAGGGGATTAGATTATTACAATGATTTAACTTTTGAGTTTGTAGCTAATGGAACAGTTGTAGGCGGTGGTGGTAGGTATGACAGTCTTTCAGAAATTCTTGGATTAGGAAAATTATCAGGGATAGGTGTAGCATTTGGAGTTGATAGATTAATAAATACTATAAGATCTATTCCTTCTAAAACAAAAGTTATGTTGATAGCTCAAAATTTGTCTGATTTGACTCTAGTTAGTTCTAGATTAGATAAAGCTGGAATAAATTATTTATTACCAGTTAGAGACAGTAAAGAAAATACTCAATACAAAGAAGCTATCAAAAACAATGTTGACTATGTTATAAATTGTTCTGAAAATACTATTAAGAATATAAACAATAACGAATCTATCAAGTTTAATATAAGTAACTTACGAAAATTATTATGAACATATCAGAGTTAAAAAATAAAGACACGAACAGTGAAGTTACCAACTTAATGGGTTGGGTAAGTAGCGTTCGTGATCATGGAAATCTTATATTTATAGAATTAAGAGACACAGATTCAAGAATTCAATTAGTCTTAGACGCTGAAAAGGTTGATTTAGACACATTTAAATCAGAATACTATATATCAATTGACGGATTATTTATTAAAAGAGATCCGGAAATGATAAATGATTCACAACCATTAGGTGAATTTGAAATAAATGTTAAAAATTTTAGTATTCTTTCAAAAAGTAATACTTTGCCATTTCAATTAGATGACTCACTTGATACAGATGAAAATATACGACTTAAGTATCGATATCTTGATTTAAGACGAGAAGATATGAAAAAAAATATTATTACTCGATCTAAAACGTTTAGATCTATACGAGAATCAATGAACGAATTAGGATTCCTTGAACTTGACACCCCAACATTAACTAAATCAACCCCAGAAGGTGCCAAAGACTTTCTTGTCCCATCACGAAAACAAAAAGGGGCCTTCTACGCATTGCCCCAGTCACCTCAAATGTATAAACAATTATTCATGGTGTCAGGTTTTGATAAATACTATCAAATTGCTAAGTGTTATAGAGATGAAGATTCTAGAAAAGATAGACAGCCAGAGTTTACTCAACTTGATTTAGAAATATCAAATGGATCGCCTGAAATAGTAAGGGAAATTACTGAATCTATTGTAAAAAATCTTTTAACAGACGTTTTTGAATTAGAAGTAGAAATACCTTTTATTGAAATGACATATGATGAAGCTATAAATACATATGGTACAGATAAGCCTGATCTAAGAATAAAAAGTACAATTAAAGACTTTACAAATATATTTAAAAAAACTGAAATTAAATTTATTAAGTCAGCAATAGAAAATAATGGATTTGTAAAAGGATTTGTTACAGAAGATATTTTATCTAGATCACAAATAGATGAATTAGATGAAATAGTAAAAGACAGTGGTAGCAATGGTCTTGGTTGGTTCAAGATCGAAAATAATGAAGTTAGTGGTCCTTTATCTAAAATTATTAGCGATGATGAAAAAAATAATATATTAAAACTTGGTGAAGGAATGCTCATTTTTCAATCAGGAACAAAAGAAATATATCCAATACTTGATATTTTAAGAAGGTCAATATTCAAACCTGATGATACTTTAAATTTTTTATGGATTTACGACTTTCCTTATTTTGAAACAGAAGATGGGGAAATACAACCATCACATCACCCCTTTACATCACCAAAAGATGTTGATAGCTTTGTAAATGATCCTACTTCTTCAAAGGCATTACATTATGACTTAGTCCTTAATGGATCTGAACTAGGTTCGGGTTCACAAAGAATTAATGATCCATCTATTCAAACTAAAGTACTCGAAATGTGGGGTTTGTCAGATAGCGATATTAAAAATAGGTTTGGATGGTTTATAGAAGCTCTATCTTATGGCACTCCACAACATGCAGGAATAGCACTAGGCATAGACAGATTTGTCGCTGTTATGTTAAATACCGAGTCAATAAGAGATGTAATTCCTTTCCCGAAAACTCAATCAGGTTTAGATCCTTTAACTGGTGCACCAAGTGTTATCTCTGAAAATGAACTTACTGAATATAATTTAAAATATATTGAGGAAATTAATGAAGAGTAATGAGATAAGAAACGCCTTTTTAGACTATTTTAAAAATTCAGATCATAAAATCATGCCGTCTGCTTCACTAATACCAATTGATGATACATTGCTTTTCACAGCTGCTGGTATGGTACCGTTTAAAGATTATTTTCTTGGTAATGCAAAACCGCCAAGTAATAACTTAGTATCCTCTCAAAAATGCATAAGAACTGTTGATATTGACATAATTGGAGATACAGATAGACATTTAACTTTTTTCGAAATGTTAGGAAACTTTAGTATTGGTGAATATTTTAAAGAAGATGCAATAAAACATGCATATAAATTTATTACAGAAGTTTTGAAAATAAATCCAGAAGATTTGTGGTTTACGGTATATAAAGATGATGATGAGTCATTTAATATATGGAAAAACGTTATAGGTGTTCCTGAGGAAAAAATCCAAAGAGGAGATAAAGATAATTTCTGGCAAATGAATATACCTGGACCCTGTGGTCCGTGTTCTGAAATATTTATTGATAGAGGTGAGCAATATGGTGATGACGGTGGACCTATTGGTGGTGGGGAAGATAGATTTATAGAGATTTGGAATCTAGTCTTTATGGAGTCAATACAAGATGAACCATATAACGTAATAGGTGAACTCCCAGCAAAAAATATTGATACGGGGATGGGTCTTGAAAGAATTGCTATGGTTCTACAGGATAAAAATTCTCCTTTCGAAATTGATACATTTCTACCAATATATGACCTTTTGAAACCAAAAATTAAAAATGAAAATTCTAAATTTGAAAGAATTGTATTAGATCATATGAAGGCGTCTACTTTTATGTTATCTGATGGAGTTGTACCTACAAATGAAGGAAGAGGTTATATTTTACGTCGATTAATCAGGAGAGCCATTAGGGCTTTTTATGGCTTAACAACCAATATTGAAAGCTTAGAGTTTTTAATTAGCCCGATAATTGATATATACACTGATCAATATCCTGATTTATTAAAGAATAAAGACAAGATATTAAAACTTTATTTAACTGAGGAAAAATTATTCCATAAAACATTAGAAAAAGGGACAATCGAAATTCAAAAGTTAATTAAAGATAAAAAATCTTTTAACGAAGATAAAGCTTTTTTCTTATTTGAAACATTTGGGTTTCCATATGAATTAACAAAAGAAATAGCACTTGAGAATGGTATTACACTAGAAGATAGTAAATATATGAAAAAATTTGAAGAACATCAGACTAAATCTAGTTCATTTAAGAAAGAAGCTACTGAAAGTTCTAATTTTGACGTTGATTGCAATATTTTTACAGGATATGAAGAAACAAGGACTATCAGTAATGTATTGATGGTTAGTGTGGATGAATTATCTACAACTATTTTTATGGAAAAAAACCCATTCTATTACGAAGCTGGAGGTCAAATATCTGATAAAGGTAAAATTATATATGAAAATAATGAATACCAAGTAGATGAAGTAATACAAACAAATTCTGGAGCAATAGGCTTAAAAATAAATAAAAGCTTAAATATTTCCACAGGAGAAAAGATTGAATCAGTAGTAGATGATTCATTTAGAAGGTCTGTCTCTAAAAGTCATACATCTGCACATATTGTTCATTCTTCTCTCAGAGAAATTCTTGGAGATCATGTCGCACAAGCGGGTTCATATGTTGCACCAGGAAGATTTAGATTCGACTTTAGTCACTCTGAGAAAGTGTCCTCAGAACAATTATCTGAAATATTTTCATTAAGTAACAAAAATGTATTTCAAGATTTAGATGTTTCTACAAAAGTAATGAATATAAATGATGCAAAAAAAGAAGGTGCATTAGCTTTTTTTGGGGATAAATATGAAGACGACGTAAGAGTAGTCAACATAGGTGAATTTTCTAAAGAATTATGTGGAGGAACTCATGTCGGAAATTCCAATGAAATTGGATTAATTGTATTATTGAATGAATCATCAATAGGTTCTAATTTAAGAAGAGTAGAGATGTTATCTGGTTATGAAGCCTATGATTTTATGACTAATGCTTACAATTCCTACAAAAATGTAAGTAACATTCTTAAAACTAATATTGATGATGTACCAACAAAATTAGAAACTTTTTTAAATACATATGAAGAGTTAAAAGCAAAAATTGATAAATATAAACAAATTGAAAATAATCAGATTGTAGAAAACATATCTAATAATTTAAACGTAATAAACAAATTTAAAACATATGTTGGCTCTATTGAAACTGATAGTGTCGATAGTTTGAGAAATATAGCTGTTACAGCTATTAATAATGAGGTAACTGATTATGTTTACTTGATCTCGAAAATAGATAACAAATATGTAATTGTTTCGATGAAGAATGAAAAGACAATAAAAGATTTTAACGTTTCTGATTTAGTAATTGAAACATCTCAAAATTACGGAGGTGGTGCATCAAAAGATGAAACTTTATCTATTGGTGGCGGACCAAAAGATTATTCAATTGATAAAACTTTAATTTTCGTTAACGAGAACCTAAATAAAATACTCAAGTGAAAAATATAATTGGTATTGATTATGGTGAGCGCTTTATAGGTTTAGCAATTAAGAAAAAATCATTAAACACTCCATATCCATTAAAAATATTAGACAGTAAAAAAGCTGACATTTTGGATGAAATTAAGAAGGTATTAGATGATAACGATATTGAAGAAATTGTAATTGGATATCCAATAGGATTAAATAATCATGAAACTAGGATGACAAATGTTGTAGATAATTTTATCTCAAAAGATCTAAGCAAGATATGCGAACTTCCAGTTATAACAGTTGATGAAAGAATGACATCAAAATTAATAAATGATAATAATGAAAGAACTGACGATCTAGCGGCTGTTGAAATACTCAATTCTTATTTGATAAATGATTAGTTATTACTTTCGAAACAGATTGTTGATATCTGTACTTTTTACGATAATAGCTGTTGTAGTTGCTGTTTCTTTCGCGTCTGATATTGCAACTTCAATTGATAGAACTGCAAATATTGTAACAAGTGATAATCAAGTCGAAGAATTTATTGCAGTTGTAAATATCCCTCAGGGGTCATCAGCAGCTGAAATAGCATCAATATTATCATCGGAAGGAATAATCTCGTCATCACTTGCTTTTGAACTCTATTTAAGAAATGAAAATCTATCGGATAAATTAAGAGCTGGAGAATATGAAATATCCAATAAATTAGAATTTGAAGAAATATCATCGATTTTGCTTAAAGGCCCCCCTTTAAAAACTTACACAATAACAATCCCAGAAGGTTTGTGGATAACTGAAACTTTAGAATCAATTTCATCTCAAACTGGTTATGACAGTGACTTACTTGCTAACTCACTAATATCTGGAAATGTAAATAGTAAGTATGTATATCTTGGTGATTTTACAAACTTGCAAAATTGGGAAGGATTGCTGTATCCGAATACATATCAGATTGCATTAGATGCTTCAGGTGAGGATATACTGCAAATACTAGTAAATGAATTAGAGACAGTTGTTGATAATTTATTGAATGAATATCAATTACCTAGCTGGTTAAAAACCACAAATGAATTATTTACTGTAGCAAGCCTTGTTGAAGCAGAATCAAAACTTCAAGAAGACAGACCCCTAGTGTCATCAGTTATTAAAAATCGATTGTATGATGATATGCTTTTACAAATTGATGCAATGGTTCTTTATGCACTCCAAGAAAGAAAATCACAAGTTTTACTGGTTGATTTACAAGTTGATTCAATTTACAACTCATATAAATACACAGGATTACCGCCAACACCAATTTCAGGTTTCGGTGAAAGGTCGATCATGGCAGTTCTTGAAACGCCTGAGACTGATTTTATTTACTATTTATTAACTGATAAAAACGGCAAAATGTCCTTTACAAATGACTACTCAGATTTTATTAATATGAAGAACAAAGCTAAGGAAGAAGGTGTTATTCCATAATGGTATCTACAAATGATATTAGACCAGGACAGTCCATAATTGTTGACGATGTCATCTATCAGATTATGGAATACGCACATGTTAAGCCAGGTAAAGGTAAGGCATTTGTTAAAACAAAATTAAAAAATATGAAAGATGGCGGAATCATTGAAAAAACATTTCGTGCAGATGAAAATGTAGAACAAGCATTTATTGATAAAAAACAATTTCAGTACTTGTACAGCGAAGGTGAATCATTTATTTTTATGAATAATGAAACATACGAACAGATATCTTTAGATCAAGACAAACTTAAAGAGATTGAATTACTACTAGTGCCTAATAATGATGTCACAATACAAATGTATGAAAATAGTCCTATAGATGTTGTACTTCCACCAAGTGTTGAGTTAATGGTAACAAAGGCAGAACCTGCGGTTAAGGGGGATACAGTTACTTCATCTACTAAAACGGTAACTTGTGAAACTGGACTAGAAGTTGTAGTGCCAATGTTTATAGCTGAAAATGACATTATAAAAATTGATACTAAAGATAAATCATACATGACAAGGGTTACATGAACGATTTTAGAATTGATTCATTTGAAAAAGTATTCGCTGCCAGTCTTGATGAAATTGAGGAAATTAACCAAAATTTTCCTGAACTAAGTGATAACCAGAGATTAAGAGCTCAGCAATTACTAAAGAACACTCATGATAATAAAGAAAGGATAGAAAATTCCATTCGTACATATTCAGAAAATTGGTCTTATGAAAGAATTGGTAAAGTAGAAGTTATAATATTATCACTAGGAATATCAGAATTAATAATGGATTTAACTCCAAAAAAAGTAATAATTTCTGAATGGGTAAAGCTTTGTGATAAACATTCATCCTCTCAATCAGCGAAATTTGTAAATGGTATTTTAAATACAATTTCAGAAAATATTAACAATGAATAGTAAGTATATTTTAGAAGTTAAGAAAAAAAGATTAATGTTTATCGATGAATTTGATAAAAACATAGAAAATATATACGATGAGTTAATCAAAGCAAAAAATGATAACCAATTATCGTCGATAAGGGTGCATAAATATTTAACTGCTGGTGGAAAATTAGGTAAAGTAAAAACAGCTAGATACCTTGATGAAATAGGTCTAGATGAAAAAACAAAATTTAAAAATTTAAAAGAAGCTGATATAAAAAAATTAGTAAAATACGTAATTGAACAATGATAGTTATATTTAGTGGTCCATCGGGAGTTGGTAAGTCAACAATCATTAACTTACTTAGGTCTAAAATTAATTTTTATTTTTCAATATCTCACACAACCCGTCCTATGAGAGATGATGAAAAAGATAAAGAAGATTATTATTTTATTTCTGAGGACGTATTTAAAGAGATGGTATCCAATGAAGAATTTATTGAATATGAAAAATATGGAAGCTATTTTTACGGTACTTCCAAAAATGAAATTACAAAAAGTGGTTTCACGATATTAGATTTAGAAGTTAATGGGGCAACTAAACTTTTATCTAGTAATTCAGAGTTTGTAGGTATATTTGTTGATATTGATGACGAAATTCTGATTAATCGACTTACAGAAAGAGGTCATGATCATCAATTTATTGAGGAAAGAATGAAATTAGCTTCAGAACAAAGAAAATCGATGCCTAAGTTTGATTATGTACTTAAAAATATAGATTTAAACACTACTCTTAAAGAAATATTAGATATATTATATGACCTGGAGAAAAAATGATAAAACCACCTATTGAAGATTTGTTAAAGAACTCACCTGGAAGATTTGCTTTAGTCATTACTTCAGCAAGACGTGCCAAAGACATAAACTCATATTTTAATCAACTTGGTGAAGGTATAGGTGCTTATACACCTCCACAAGTACAAAGTTTAAGTCGAAAACCACTTACCGTTGCATTTGAAGAAATTGCATCTGGAAAAGTAGAGGTTAGCGAAAAAGAATAATTCAATGAGCGAAAATATACTACTTGGTATAACTGGTAGTATCGCTTCTTCTAAGTCTGAGGTACTTTTTCAGCTTCTAAATAAACAAAACAATGTTGAAATTTTTTCAACTAATGAGGGTCTCAAATACGTATCTCAAGATTTTCAAAATGAGAATACAATATATTCAACATGGGACCAACTCGAAGGATCACCACATATAGAGTATGCAAGATGGGCAGATAAAGTTATTATTTACCCTGCAACTGCAAATTTTATCAGTAAGTATGCTCATGGATTAGCTGATGATCTTCTTTTATCTACATTATTGATGTTTGACGGTGAAATATATATTGCACCTGCAATGCACGAAGAAATGTTTATGGATGAAAAAATTCAAGAAAATATTTTAAATTTAAATGACAAAGTTACATTTTGTGGACCTAGATTTGGAAATCTGGATATAGGGGATCAAGGAATAGGAAGACTAGTTGAACCAAATGAACTTTTTGATATTTTATATACAAAAAAAGATAAAGTAATTGTTACATCAGGACCAACTTCAGAATATATAGATGATGTAAGAGTTATAACAAATAAATCATCTGGAAAACAGGGGAGAGCAATAGCTATAGAACTAATGAGTCAAGGTTATGAAGTTGTATACATTCATTCAAAAGACATAGAACCTGTGGCAGGAGTAAGAAATATTATTTTTGAAACTTCTGAAGATTTATTAAAAGCAATGCAAAGTGAAACAAATAACTTAAAACACCTTTTTATGGTTGCTGCAGTTTCAGATTTTGTTGTTAAAAAAACTAAGGGAAAAATTGATCGATCAAAAGGAGATGTATCTATTAATCTGTCACCCAATATTGATATAGTAAAAGAATATAAATTAAAGAACAGAGATGTAAATGTGATAAGTTTTTCTGCGCAAACAAACAATGATTTAAACTTTGAAAAAATTAAAAATAAAGATTCTGATTACCTTGTCATAAATAATTTAAGTGATAATTATTTTGGTTCAGATATGAATAAAGTAACAATAATTAATAAATCTGAGATGATTTATGAATCCGGAAATGAAAATAAACATCAAATTGCTCAAAAGATAATTCAGAATACAATAATTTAAAGTGTTTGCAGATGTTGAGATTTTGTCGAACAATACATATAAATTTAGCAAATTTACATATTCAATTCCTACACGCTTAAAACAGAAAATTAAAATAGGTTCGATAATAAAAGTTACGTTTAGAAACAATATAAAAGATGCAGTTGTAATAAACACACATAATGAATCACCAAATATAAAACTGATTAAACCTATTGAAAAAGTAACAAATCAACTTAACACTCCTCAATTATTGTTTTTAAAACATGTTGCCTCTGCAAATTATCTAAACATAGGTATGACGCTATTTAACCTATATAAAGATACTGATTACAAATTAGATAGTGAATTAGGTTTATCACAAAACTTAATTTTTAACAATAATGACATCTACTCAAATCTTGAAAATAAAGAACGAAATATAATATTTACACCATCTCTAAAATCAGCAAAAACTCTGTATGAAAATATGATCAGAAATAACATTAAGATTGATTTTTATCAAAAAACAGGTGGTAACAAAGAAATATCGAACGTTATTCAGAGTCAGAATAAATATACAAATACAATTCTCTTATCAAATAATTATCCAAAAATTTTTCAATCAAAAAACACAAATTGTCACTTTTTTGATACAAATGATATTGGATTTAATTTACCAAAATTAAACTCCATGAATATTATCGAGCTAGCTTCTCTCAAGCATCATTACTTTGGTGGTAAATATTATTTCTATAATGAATATCCTTCATTGAATATTTTTGATAAAGCAACTCATTATAAAAAACCTGATCTTACAAATGTAGATATTTATCACGGAAATGGCATTACTGAATGTATCGAATTATTAAAAACAAAATATGAGCTTTCAACAAAAATACTTGCTCATGATCAACCATCCCTAGAATATTTAAATGACTTTAACATAATCAAAAATAATCAAGAAGATTACGACATAAGCGTATTAATAAACCCAAGAATTGTATATAAAAATAATTTAAATTCTGAAAGGCTCATTTATTTGATAAATAAAATAAATGAAGTAAATATTAAAAATAAAAAATTAATAATATTATCAACACAAAATATGGATCTACATAAAGCACTTGAATATGAATATATAACAAAGTTAACAAAAGAAGAATTAAAAGAACGAAAAAAATGGGGTCCAAACTTACATCATAAAGTTTATAAAATACTTTCTGATACAGAGCTCTCACTTGAAAACACTAATTTGGTATTAGGTCCAAGAGTTAGAGATGATGTTTTTGAATATGAAATCAACATTAATTTAAGAAACAATATTAATTACAATGAAATTATTACAAGCTTCAGAAAGCTTCAAACTTATGAACCAAGGAAAGTGACTTCAATTTAATGGAAGAAATAGTAATATTTGGACATCCATCGTTAAGAACAAAGTCTTCAGAAATAACTGAATTTAATAATGAATTAGAAAAACTATCCGAAAGAATGTTAAAAATAATGTATGAAGCACCAGGAGTTGGTTTAGCTGCACCTCAAATTGGAATTAATAAAAATATATTTGTATTCGATGCGGGTGATGGTCCAAAAACAGCAATAAATCCCACTAAAATTGAAGTAGAAGGAAGTGCTGTTTTTTTAGAAGGATGTTTATCTCTTCCTGGTTATTACTGGGAAATCGAACGCCCTGAATTCGCAAAAATATATTGTCAGAATCTTAAAGGTGAACCTATAACTTATGAAGGCGATGAACTAACTGGAAGGATATTACAACATGAATTTGATCATTTAAAAGGAAAGTTATTACTTTCATCTCTAACTAGAAAAGAAAGAAAAGAGGCAATTAAAAAAATAACAGTGAACGGTTTTCCAGGCGATGACATATAAATATTTTTTTGGGAGTGATAAGAGAAGCGTTCCATATTTAGACTTTCTTTCAAAAGAAATAAAAGAATTAGTAGTAGTAACAACAAAGCCAAAAAAAAGTGGGCGTGGAAATAAATTAAGAACAAATCCTGTAGAGAATTTTTGCCAAAATAACAATATTGTATTTAAGTACTTTGACGATTCTGAGATATATTCAGATATGGATTATGGATTATGTGTGAGTTTTGGTGCAATTTTTAAAGCTGACTTTATAAATGGTAATGCACCTATTTTTAATATACACTTAAGCAGGCTTCCAGAACTTCGTGGCCCTTCACCGGTAGAATCAGCAATATTAAATGGGAATACATTATTTGGTTATACAATATTTAAAATTGTGCAGGAAATTGATGAAGGACCAATTCTTTACCAAAATGATGTGGAAGTACTCGATAATTATTCATCAAATGTTTATGAAGCGTTGCTTGAAGATTTTATAAGGAGTTTTAAATCTATTGACTTTAAATCACCATTGCAAATTCAGGAAGGCAATGTTTCTGTAACCAGCAAATTTGTAAAAACTGACTACATGATTTCAAAAGAAGATACAATCTATGAAGCTAAAAATAAAATTAAAGCATTCGATATTTTAGGGCCTGCATATATTCAATATGATTCCAAAATAATTAAAATTCATAAATATACTGAAGATAATTCGGATTTTAAATATGAATTAAAAGATGGAAATTTATATTTAGATGAGATTACACCTGAAGGGAAAAATAAAATGATGGCTAGTGATTACATACGTGGACGTCAATGAAGATTTCTGCAAGTATTCAGGCATCTAACATTTATAATCTTCTAAATGAGCTAAATGAATATAGTGATAGTTTTGATCAATTACATGTTGATATAACTGATGGGAACTTTACAAATAATATATCCCTTCCTGTTGCAATTATTGAATACATCAAAAAAAATACAGATTACGTGATTGACACCCATTTAATGCTGAATAATAACGAACTGTTTACACAAAAAGCTTTTAAATATGGTTCTGATATTGTCACTGTACATTGTGAAACTACAACTCCAGAAATCTTTAAATCGCTAGTGAACGAATTTACATATGTTGGTGTTGGAATACTTCCTACTACAGATATGAAAACTTTATCCAATTACATTGATGAAGCTTATAGTGTCTTATTATTGACAGTTAATCCTGGTTTCTCAAATCAGACTAAGGCAGTAAATTTAATTGACAGGGTACAAGAATTTAAAGATCTCTATCCTGATTTCTCCAACTTGTTAATTGTTGATGGGGGAGTAAAAAAAGAAGAATTAGAATCCTTAAGAAATCTTGATGTTGATATAGCTGTTCAGGGGGGAGCTATATTTGCAAAATAGTCTTAAATACTTACAATTCTCTGAATATATGATTGAAGCTATAAAAGTTGCATTGCGTTACAACCCAACACCAAACCCGAGAGTGGGAGCTGTTCTTGTTGATAAAAATAATAAAATTAAAAAAGTTGCGGCACATAAAAATAAGGGATACGATCATGCAGAATACAGTCTATTTAAGAATTCAGAAGTATCACCTGATGATACGTTATACGTAACTCTAGAACCTTGCTTTCATGATGATACTTCACCTTCCTGCGCTTCAACTGTTATACAAACTGGTATCAAATCGGTAGTGGTAGGAGATATTGATAAAGATAAAAGAACAGATGGAAAAGGTATAGATCTATTAAGACAAAACGATATAGAAGTAATAGTTGAAGAAGGTGTTAATGAATTTCTAAACCCTGGATATAAATACTCTGATAAAAAACCTTTTTTAATAGGTAAAGTAGCAATCTCAAATGACAACATTATATATAAAGAAAACAATAAATATATTAGTAATCAACAATCTCGTGAAATATCACACTATATTAGGTCAACCATAGATTGTATAATCGTTGGAAAGAATACATTAATAAAAGATGAACCTCAACTTAATGTACGCCTTGATGATAAATTTTCAAGTCCGACACCAATCGTAATTTGGGGAAATAATACAAGAGATTTAATGACCTATAAGAAAAATAACAGTAATTTTTTATTCTACGTTGAAAATGAAGACGGATCATTTAATGACTTCGTAATAAGAAATCATTTTAAGACAGGCCTTATTGAAGGCGGTAATAAGATTCTTTCATACTTTATTGAACAACAACAAATAGATAAGTTTTATATGTTTAAATCTAATTCTAATTTAGTTAATGGTTTGCAATTAGATACAAGAATTCAAAATAGTTTGAAAAAAGATTTTATTCTCAATGATCAATATCAGATTAAAGATAATTTATTATCTACTTATACTATTAAGTGATGTTTACTGGAATTATTAATTCAATTGGGAATATTGAGAATTTAAATGATGATTTAATTCAAATCAGTACTGATAATAACTCATACCAAAATCTTGATTCTGGAACAAGTATTGGGATTGATGGAACGTGTCTAACTTTACGTGACTACGAGAATGATTTATTAAACTTTCAAGTATCAGGTGAAACATTTGATAGAACAATTGCTAAAGGATATAAAACTGGATCAAAAATTAATCTAGAATTACCAGCAACCATGTCTACATTCTTAAGTGGTCATATTGTTCAAGGACATGTTGACACAACTTCAGAAGTAATAAACATTGAAGAAAATGAAAATAATCTATGGACTTACTATTTCAAAATTACTGATTCTAAATATATTGTTGACAAGGGTTCAATTACAATAAACGGTATATCGCTAACAATTGTTGATCCGAATGAAGAATCATTTAGTGTTGCAGTTATAAGTGAAACTTATCAAAGAACAAATTTACAATACCTAAAAAATGGCTCATTAGTTAACATTGAATATGACATACTTGCTAAATATATGGAGAAAATGATTAATGATAAGTGACATAGAAGTTATTATCGAAAAATTTAAAAAAGGTGAAATGGTAATCCTCGTTGATGATGAGGATAGAGAAAATGAAGGTGACTTAATTGTATCTTCTCAATATCTAACACCTGAACATATAAATTTCATGATTACTTATGCAAAAGGACTTGTATGCGCGCCTATTGCTAAAAATGTTGCTAAAAAATTAAAGTTATCATTAATGCAGGGTATTGATAACGAAGAGGATACACAATTTACAACATCTGTGGATCTTATGGGCGATGGTGTTTCAACAGGTATTTCAGCTGATGATAGATTTAAAACAATTAAAGGATTGAGTGATCCAAGTGCAACAAGAGATGATTTTAAAGTACCGGGGCACGTTTTTCCCTTACAAGCTATGGACGGTGGAGTCTTAAGACGTGCTGGACATACAGAAGCAGCAGTAGACTTGTGTTTAGTCGCTGATCATTATCCTGTAGCTGTAATTTGTGAAATTATTAACGATGATGGGTCAATGGCAAGAATAGATGACCTTATTGAATTCTCAGCAAAGCACAACGTTGCTATTGGAACTATAAAAGATTTAATAGAGTATCGCTTGAAATTGTCCAACCCTGTAAGTTTGGTGTCTAGTGCAAAAGTGCCCACAGATTATGGCGAATTTACTGCACATGTATACAAAGATAATAATGACAATACAGAGCATATTGCTCTTACCTATAAAGATTATCTACAAGGTGAATCATCTATGGTAAGAGTTCACTCTGAGTGTCTTACAGGTGACGTTTTTAGCTCGAATAAATGTGACTGTGGATATCAACTAAATAATGCCATGGAAACAATAGTTAAAAATGGTTCTGGAGTTATTTTATATATGAGAGGTCATGAAGGAAGAGGTATAGGTCTTGGTAACAAAATAAAGGCTTACTCACTTCAAGATGAAGGTGCTGATACAGTTGAAGCAAATTTGAAATTAGGTTTTGAAATGGACCAAAGAGACTATGGAACAGGAGCGCTTATCCTCAGAGACTTAGGAATCACGAATATGAACCTATTAACGAACAATCCCAGTAAAAGAGCAGGCCTTGAAGGATTTGGTTTAAATATTGTAAAGAGAACACCATTGAAAGGTAAAATAACGAATGAAAATTCTTCATACCTTGACACTAAAGAAAATAAAATGGGTCATAATTTTAATGAAGAGTAAAATTGCAATAGTTCATTCTGATTATTATCAGGATATAAGTACATCACTTGTTAGTGGTTTTAAGAAATCTATTGATGATAGCTTTCAGTGTGATACGTATAATGTAGAAGGTAGTTGGGAGTTGATCCATAAAATAAACTCTCTTATTGGCGAATATGATAAATTTGTCGCAATAGGAGTAATTGTGAAAGGTGAAACAGATCATTATGAGTATTTATCTTCAAGTATTGCTAACGCACTTTTATCAATGACTATTACTAAAGATGTCTATATATCAAATTGTGTACTTAACGTTCAAACCCTAGAACAAGCAAAAAATAGAGCTTCAGATGATAAAAATAAAGGATCCGAATCTGCATACGCCATAAATAATCTTTTTATTACATAATAAAAATTAAGTTATATAATGAAATCAAGCGAACAATGTTCCACCTACTGTGAAAAATAGTTAGGTTTGTAAAACAGCTTCGTGCTGTTTTTTTTATTGAAAGGAAAACAAATAGCAGAATTAAATGTAAACGAAGAGATCAGATCTAAAAAGTTGCTCGTTATTGCACCTGATGGAGTACAGGTTGGAGAATTGGAGTTGAAGAAAGCTTTGATTCTTGCTGAAGAGCTTGATCTTGACTTAGTAGAGGTCTCTCCGGAAAGTAAACCTCCTGTTGCAAGGCTGATGGATTATGGAAAATATAAATTTGAACTAAAGCAAAAAGCAAGGGAATCAAGAAAGAAACAAGTAAAAATTAACGTAAAGGAAATACAGCTAAAACCAAAGATTGATACCAATGATTACAGAATTAAGTTAAATCAGTCAAAAAAGTTTTTAGAAGATGGAGATAAAGTGAAGTTCACAATGAGATTTAGAGGTAGAGAAGCAGAGTATCCTGAATTAGGACAAAAAATTCTTGATAATTTGAGAGATGAGCTTGAAGATCTATCCATGGTTGAATCTACGTCAAGACCAGATGGTCGTTCACTTACAATGGTTTTAGCACCAAATGGAGGTAAGAAATGAAACACAAAACACATAAAGGTATGAAAAAAAGAATTAGAGTCAGTGGAACTGGAAAATTTATGAGAAGACGTGCCCATAGATCGCACTATAAACTAGCCAAAGGAAGCAACTCCTGGTCTAGGCTAAAACGTGATGTAGAATCCTCAAAGGGTGATTCAAAGAAAATCAGAAAGTTGTTGAGTTAAATGGTAAGAGTTAGAAGATCTGTTAGTAGCAGGAAATCAAGAAAAAAAGTTCTTAAGCAAGCTAAAGGTTATACAGGTGCACGAAGTAAAAGATTACGAACTGCAAAAGAACAAGTTATGCATGCTGGTAATGATGCTTTCGCACATAGAAAAGACAAGAAAGCAACATACAGAAAAATATGGATATCAAGAATAAATGCCGCTTCAAGAGAACATGGACTTCCATATTCTAAATTTATTAACGGTCTAACTAATGCAGAAGTAAAAGTTGATCGTAAAATACTCGCAGATTTAGCAATAAATGATCCTGATGGTTTTAAAAAGCTTGTTGATTTAGCCAAAAAAAATATAAATGCCTGAGGTTAATACAGAAAAGATATTTGCATCTTTTTTATTAAGTGTTGAACAAGTTACTTCAATTGATGAATTCAATGACTTAGAAAAAGAATACTTAGGTAAAAATTCGCTAATTTCAGAAGAACGAAAGAAATTATCATCTATGAGTGAAATCTCTAGAAAGAAATATGGAAAAGTCCTTCAAGATCTATCAACCCAAATTTCTGAAAGATTAAATCAAGAAAGATTAAGTTTTCAATCTAAATTTTTTAAAGAAAAGGAATTAAATGACAAAAAAGATATAACAATCAATTGGTACAAAGATTTAGGAAGCAGAGAGCACGTATTAACAAGCGTTATGAATGAAGTTGTGGATATATTCTCTGCAATTGGTTATACGGTAGCAACAGGCCCAGAAGCAGAAACCTCTTGGCATAATTTTGATGCTTTAAATACACCTGATTGGCACCCAGCTCGATATGAATCAGACACACTTTATTTAGATGAAAATTTAGAGCAACTTCTCAGAACTCAAACAAGTACGGTACAAGTAAGGCACATGCAAAATAATAAACCACCGGTTTATATAGTTGCTCCTGGTCGTGTTTATAGATCCGATCAATTAGATGCAACTCACTCACCAGTTTTTCATCAAATCGAAGGTTTGGCCGTAGATGAAAATCTAACATTTTCAGATTTAAAAGGGACATTAGAGTATTTTGTTCAAGAATTTTTTGGTAAAGAAATTAAAACTAAATTTATTCCACATTTTTTTCCATTTACTGAACCATCAGCTGAAGTATTAGTAAGTTGGAAAGATGGTGAATGGCTTGAGATATTGGGTTGCGGTATGGTCGATCCTAATGTGTTTCAACATGTAGGATACGATAAAAATTCTCAAGGTTTTGCGTTTGGTGTAGGTGTAGAGCGATTAGCAATGATTCGTTATAAAATTGACCATATCAAAAATTTCTATGAAAATGATCTGAGATTTCTAAGGCAGTTCTAATGAAAGTTTTGAAATCTTGGCTTAATGATTGGATAGATATATCTGAAATATCAAATGAAGACATTTCTGAAGGACTAGAAAGTTTAGGATTTGAAATTGAAGAACAATCTGATTTAAAACCGAATTATTCAAATATAGTCGTAGGAAAAGTTCTTGAAATATATCCACATCCTAATGCAGACAAAGTGAGAGTAACAAAAACTGATGTTGGTAGTAAAACTTATGAGATCGTATGTGGGGCATGGAACTTTGATGTTGGTGCTGTAGTACCTGTAGCCCTTCCTAATTCTGAAATTAAAGATGGTTTTAAAATTGATAAAAGAGACATTCGAGGAGTTGAATCTAACGGTATGATTTGTTCAGCCTCTGAGCTTGATCTATGGGATGATCATGAAGGCATACTGATATTAGACGATAACATTCTGCCAGGTACTGATTTCTCATCTATATATGCAAGTTCAGATTATTTATGGGATATAGGTATAACACCAAACAGAGGTGATTGTATGTCATATTTGGGAATTGCAAGAGAACTGTCTAATTATTTTGATAAAAAAATAAACATTAAAAAATCGAAACTTAATCCATCGATAACAAACATTTTAAACACTAACAGTGGAAAAATTAAGGAATGTGATTCATATGGTTCAGTTGAAATAGAAAATTTTAAAGTAACAGATTCATCATTTTTAATTAGATACCGATTATCAAATGTCGGAACAAGAATAATTAACAATGTTGTAGATATTACAAATTACATTTTGTACGACGTAGGACAACCTCTACATGCATTTGATAGGGATAAACTTTTTAATACGGTATCTGTAAGAAAAGCTAAAAACAATGAAACAGTTACAACTCTTGACTCACAAAAAAGAAAACTTACAAATGATGATCTAGTCATAACTGATGGAGATAAACCGATTGCTTTAGCTGGAGTAATGGGGGGACTTGAAACTGAAGTTACTGACAGTACAGTTAATTTACTAATTGAAAGTGCTTACTTTGATAAAGTTTCAATAATGAAAACTTCAAGAAAATTAGGACTTATTTCAGACGCCTCAATTAGGTTTGAAAGAGGAATAGATTTTAACATTCAAAAATACGGGTTAGAACAATTTCTTATGACATTAAAAGATAGTCAAGACATAAAATATTCCGAATTAAGTATTGATACTAAAAATAATATTAGAAATGAAAAAGTTACTCTCAAAAAAGATGAGATTAAAAAATTACTTGGGATTGAACTTAAAGATTCATTTATTAAAAAAACTCTTAAAAATTTAATGATCGATGGTGAAATAAAAAACGATAACATCGAATTTACCGCACCATCATGGAGATATGATTTAGATAGGCCAGTGGACCTAATTGAAGAATTTGCAAAACATCATGGATTTAATAATTTTTCTTCAAATCTTCCACAAGGACTATATAAAAATGAAAAGGGTAATTTTTGGAAAGTAAAAGAATATCTTACAAAAATACTTATTTCAAATAACTTTCAAGAAATACAAACTTTAAGTTTTGTTAATAAAGAAATGAATACTGTATTTAATCCAGAAAAAAAATATGTAACGGTCTTTAATGCAATTGATAAATCAAACAACTACTTACGATCTAATTTAATGTCAAGTCTTATAGATACTTATATATTTAATCTTCAGCAAAACAACATTTTAAACAGCTATTTCGAAATAAATACAGTTTTTAACTCTTCTCCGGATAACACATTTAATGATGTTCCGAATCAAAACGTTGTACTTGGGTTTATAACATCAGCTAATTTAACAACTCAAGATATTAGAAAAAGTGATCAAAATATTGACATATACTACGTAAAAAGTTTGATAAATCAATTAATAAACGATACACAATTGGAGCCGATAATAAAACCAGGATTTCATCAAAATTATTCTTTTTCAATTTTTAAAAATAATGAAATTGTTGGACATTTTGGTCAATTGTCTACAGAGTTACAAAATAATTTTGAGATCGAGAATGAAGTTTTTCTAGGAGAAATATATGTAAATAAACTCAATTTAAATGAATTAAAACTAATCAACTACAAACCACTTTCCCAATATCCCTTTATTAAATTCGATTTATCATTCTCAGTTCCACTTGAATTTTCTGCTCATTTAATCGTCGAAGAAATCAATAAATTACTAAGTAAAAATGAAAATGAAATAGAAATATTTGATGATTTCCAACATGAGAATTCAAGAAATTTAGGAATTAGAATAGTTACTAGAAGCTATGAAAAAACTTATGACGATAACGAAACAAGGCAAATATTGATGAAAATCTCTGACTCATTAGAGACAAAATTCAAAATCACTCTCAACAGTGGTAATAATGATTGATAATCTTGGTCTAAACAACAGGGTTTTTCAAATACTCTCACAAAACTCCCAAAAAGCTGCAGTTGATATCTTAGGTATGAGAATATCAACAAAATATAAAAATAAATTTACTGAAATAATGATTACAGAAACAGAAGCATTTGGTACAGCCAATGGAGATGAGATGTCTCTAGCAAATCAATTAAATAGAAAAATACCAGTATCTTTACCCCTAGGGCCACCCCACATAATGGTTTTAAAAACATACGGCTCTAACAACAGTCTCTATTTTTTAACATCTAAACCTGGTTCTTGTCAGGGTGTATTGATTAGATCTGGAAAGATTATTCTTGGTAAAAATTATGCCGAGACAAGAAGAAAACAAAAAATGAAAAATGATAATTTATATGGACCTGGAAATATAACAAAGGCTCTTGGTATAGATGTTAAGCAAGATGGTGAAAATCTTTTAGATGGGACAATATCTTTATCACCACGTATACATCCTGTCGAGAGAGCAATAGCAAAGCAAAGAAAAAATTCCAAACCACGTGATAAACACTTATGGAGATTTACACTGGTCATATAATGAAATATTTAGAAGACAGAGCAACAAATATTAATCCTCAGAATGACTTTAAGGATCTTCTTCAATCAAAAAAGAAATTAAGAGTAAAGTTGGGTGTTGACCCAACAGCTCCCGATGTAACCCTAGGTTGGTATGCAATTTTAAGGATGTTAAAAAAATTTCAAGATAACGGACACACCGCAGTCTTAATACTTGGAGAGTTTACAGCACAAGTTGGTGATCCTTCTGGTAAATCTGAAACAAGAAAAGTTATTGGTGAAACAGAAATTAACGATAACTCAAAAGGGGTGCTTCCTATTATTAAAAATATTCTTAACGATGATAATTTAGAAATTGTATCTAACAAAGATTGGTTATCAAAATTATCAATTCAAGACATGATGGAATTAGCATCAAAAACTACATTAGCTCAAATGATGGAGCGAGATGATTTCTCAAATAGATTTAGAGACAACAACCCAATATCTCTCTTAGAATTTTTCTATCCGCTATATCAAGGTTATGATTCTGTAGCTGTTGAAGCTGATATTGAAATTGGTGGTAATGATCAGCTTTGGAATCTTATGTTGGGAAGAGAAATACAAAAATCTTACGAGATGGATCCACAGATTGCAATGACATTTCCATTGCTAGTGGGAACAGATGGCAACAAAAAAATGTCACAGTCTTTAGATAATTATATTTCAATAACTGATTCACCGAATAATATATTTGGAAAAATTATGAGTATACCTGATCAAATCATGTGGGATTACTTCATAATGCTTACTGATTTGGATATTTCTGAAATTGAAAGTTTTAAAAAGGATGTAACAACTAATTTAAAAAATCCGTTTGAATTTAAAAAAATTCTTGGAAAGTTAGTTGTTTCTGAGCTTTTTGATAATAAAACTGCTGAAGATGCTGAAAAAAGTTTTGAAAACATAACAATTAATAAAAATATTCCAGATGATATGCCAGAAATTTCTCTTGAACAAAATTTAGTAGTACATTTACCAACTTTTTTAAAAGAAAATAATTTATCTAAATCAAATTCTGATGCAAGAAGATTAATTGAAGCAGGAAGCGTAAAAATTGATGATAAAAAAATTGATTCCATTGATGTAAATTCTGATATTTTAATTAATAATGTGTTACAAGTTGGTAAAAGAAAATTTCTTAGAATAAATAAGAAATAATACACATTAAACCATTTACTGTTATTCTTATAAGTACGAGATTTTGGCTTTTTGACAACTGAGTAATGTATGAACGCCGGTAGTGCAGAAATTAATTTTTCTAGCACTCTTTTTTTGTCAACTTTTTACTAAGTTGATTCAACTTTTTTAAGTTGAAATGGGTAAAACCCATGTTGATTCTTTGGTCAGATTTAAATTATTCAAAGATTTTGTTGGAGAGTTTGATCCTGGCTCAGGACGAACGCTGGCGGTGCGCCTTATGCATGCAAGTCGAGCGAAGCTTTTCAGTAGTTTACTACAGAAAATGACTGAGCGGCGAACGGGTGAGTAACGCGTGAGCAACCTACCTTAGTTACTGGGATAGCCCGAGGAAACTCGGATTAATACCGGATATTCTTATTTAATCACATGATTTTTTAAGGAAAGGTCAGCCGAACTAAGATGGGCTCGCGTTCTATCAGCTAGTTGGTAGGGTAACGGCCTACCAAGGCTACGACGGATAGCTGGTCTGAGAGGACGATCAGCCACACTGGGACTGAGACACGGCCCAGACTCCTACGGGAGGCTGCAGCAGGGAATATTGTGCAATGAACGAAAGTTTGACACAGCGACACCGCGTGTGGGATGACGGATCTAGGTTTGTAAACCACTTTCAGGAGGGAAGAAAATGACGGTACCTCCACAAGAAGCCCCGGCCAACTACGTGCCAGCAGCCGCGGTAATACGTAGGGGGCGAGCGTTGTCCGGATTTATTGGGCGTAAAGAGCTCGTAGGCGGTTCAACAAGTCGGTCGTGAAAGTTCAGGGCTCAACCCTGAAATGTCGATCGATACTGTTGTGACTAGGATACGGCAGAGGTGAGTGGAATTCCGAGTGTAGCGGTGAAATGCGTAGATATTCGGAGGAACACCAATTGCGAAGGCAGCTCACTGGGCCGCTATCGACGCTGAGGAGCGAAAGCTAGGGGAGCAAACAGGATTAGATACCCTGGTAGTCCTAGCTGTAAACGATGGATACTAGATGTAGGAATTGGTTTAACGATTTCTGTATCGTAGCTAACGCGTTAAGTATCCCGCCTGGGGAGTACGGTCGCAAGACTAAAACTCAAAGGAATTGACGGGACCCCGCACAAGCGGCGGAGCATGCGGCTTAATTCGATGATACCCGTAGAACCTTACCTGGACTTGACATATAGGGAAAAGTTATAGAAATATAATGTGCATTAGCGCCCTATACAGGTGGTGCATGGCTGTCGTCAGCTCGTGTCGTGAGATGTTGGGTTAAGTCCCGCAACGAGCGCAACCCCTGTCCTATGTTGCCAGCAAGTAATGTTGGGGACTCATAGGAGACTGCCGGTGATAAACCGGAGGAAGGTGGGGACGACGTCAAGTCATCATGCCCCTTATGTCCAGGGCTGCACGCATGCTACAATGGCAAGTACAACGAGTCGCAATACCGCGAGGTGGAGCAAATCTCTTAAAGCTTGTCTCAGTTCGGATAGGAGTCTGCAACTCGACTCCTTGAAGTTGGAGTCGCTAGTAATCGCAAATCAGCAAAGTTGCGGTGAATACGTTCTCGGGGTTTGTACACACCGCCCGTCAAGTCACGGAAGTCGGCAATACCCGAAGCCAGTGGTCCAACCCTTTTAGGGAGGAAGCTGTCGAAGGTAGGGTCGGTAACTGGGACTAAGTCGTAACAAGGTAGCCGTACGGGAACGTGCGGCTGGATCACCTCCTTTCTAAGGAGCATAGAACTTTAGGTTCCTAGAATTTATTGTTCTAAGGTTAAACATCGGTTGTCTACAAGACTGATACATTACTCAGCTGTGAAAAAGTCATTTGGCTTTTTGAAAATTGTATAGCAAGCGCAATTGCAAAGTATTCATATAGTTCAAGCTACTAAGGGCTATTGGTGGATGCCTTGGCGCTGGAAGCCGATGAAGGACGTGGAAGGCTGCGATAAGCCACGGGAAGCTGTCAAACAAGCTTTGATCCGTGGATTTCCGAATGGGGAAACCCAATTTATTTATAAATTACTCCTGTTTGAATATATAGAACAGGTAGAGGGAACTAGGGGAAGTGAAACATCTCAGTACCTAGAGGAAAGGAAAGCAAAAGCGACTCCCTGAGTAGCGGCGAGCGAAACGGGAAGAGCCTAAACCAATTTAATGTCAAGACTGATGTCGTTGTTAAGTTGGAGTTGCGGGACCTCTTAGAAAGAGCATCAGATCTTTCAATAAGTCAAAAATAACTGAATTAGAAAAATTAACTGGAAAGTTAAACCATAGAGTGTAATAGTCACGTATTTGAAAATTCTTTTACTTATTAGAGTAATCCCAAGTAGCAAGGAGGATATTCCTTGTGAATCTGCGAGGACCACCTCGTAAGGCTAAGTACTAACCAGCGACCGATAGTGAACAAGTACCGTGAGGGAAAGGTGAAAAGTACCCCGGCGAGGGGAGTGAAATAGTACCTGAAACCAATAGCTTACAAGCAGTAGGAGGAAAATTTATTTTCTGACTGCCTGCCTTTTGAAGAATGAGCCAACGAGTTATCCGTATGTAGCAAGGTTAAGGAGTAATTCCGTATCCGCAGCGAAAGCGAGTTTTAATAGAGCGTCTAGTTGCATGCGATAGACCCGAAGCCAAGTGATCTATCCATGGGCAGGGTGAAGCGAAGGTAAGACTTCGTGAAGGCCCGAACCCACTGATGTTGCAAAATCAGGGGATGACCTGTGGATAGGGGTGAAAGGCCAATCAAACTTGGTGATAGCTGGTTCTCTCCGAAATGTCTTTAGGGACAGCGTTATATGTTGCGCTTTGGAGGTAGAGCACTGATTGGGCTAGGGGGCCAACAAGCTTACTGAACTCAGTCAAACTCCGAATGCCAAAGTGTTTAAATATAGCAGTGAGCCTATGGGGGATAAGCTCCATAGACGAGAGGGAAACAACCCAGATCATCAGCTAAGGCCCCTAAATGTATGTTAAGTGTGAAACGATGTGAGAGTGTTCAGACAGCCAGGAGGTTGGCTTAGAAGCAGCCATTCCTTTAAAGAGTGCGTAACAGCTCACTGGTCGAATGTTCTCGCGCGGAAGATGTAACGGGGCTAAACATACTGCCGAAGCTATGGGATCTTATTAATTCAGATTTCGATCCAGAAGATAAGATCGGTAGGAGAGCGTTGTATGGACGTCGAAGCGACAACGTGAGTTAGTCGTGGAGACCATACAAGTGAGAATGTTGGCATGAGTAGCGAAGGAAGAGTGAGAATCTCTTCCGCCGAATGTCCAAGGGTTCCTGGGGAAGGTTCGTCCGCCCAGGGTTAGTCGGGACCTAAGGCGAGGTCGAGAGACGTAGTCGATGGATAACAGATTGATATTTCTGTACCACTAATTAAGCGCCCAAACCGAATATATGTTGCTAAGGAAAGCCCTTCGGGGCCTACCGACCCACATATTACTAGGTTAGCAATGGAGCGACGGAGAAGGATAGATGATCCCAGGCGATGGTTGCCCTGGGGTAAATGTGTAGGAATACTGATAGGTAAATCCGTTAGTAATAAATTCTGAGACATGATGCCGAGCCGCTTTTAGGCGAAGTCATTAATTCCATACTTCCAAGAAAAACTTCTAGTTAGTTTTTTTAGTGCCCGTACCCCAAACCGACACAGGTGGACAAGTAGAGAATACTAAGGCGAGCGAGATAACTCTGGTTAAGGAACTCGGCAAAATAGTTCCGTAACTTCGGGAGAAGGAACGCCCAAGTAAAGTGATAAATTAACTTTTTGAGCTTGAACGGGCCGCAGTGACTAGACTCAAGCGACTGTTTATCAAAAACACAGGAGGGTGCAAAGTTCTAATACAACGTATACCCTCTGACACCTGCCCGGTGCTGGAAGGTTAAGTGGAGAGGTTAGCTTCGGCAAAGCTTTGAAATTAAGCCCCAGTAAACGGCGGCCGTAACTATAACGGTCCTAAGGTAGCGAAATTCCTTGTCGGGTAAGTTCCGACCTGCACGAATGGTGTAACGATTTGAGTACTGTCTCAACCAGAGACTCGGCGAAATTGCAATGTGAGTAAAGATGCTCACTATGCGCGACAGGACGGAAAGACCCCGGAACCTTTACTGCAACTTGATATTGAAGTTTGGTGTGCAGTATGCAGGATAAGTGGGAGACTTTGAAACAGCGGCGCTAGTCGTTGTGGAGTCATCCTTGAGATACCACTTTCTTCATATTGAGCTTCTAACCTAGATCCGTTATCCGGATCAGGGACATTGTCTGGTGGGCAGTTTCACTGGGGCGGTGGCCTCCTAAAAAGTAACGGAGGCGCTCTAAGGTCACCTCAGCGTGGACGGCAATCACGCATTGAGTGTAAGTGCAAAAGGTGGCTTGACTGTGACACAAACAAGTGGAGCAGGTACGAAAGTAGGAACTAGTGATCCCATGGTTGCATGTGGGTGCGCCATGGCTCATCGGCTAAAAGGTACTCCGGGGATAACAGGCTTATACCCCCCAAGAGTCCATATCGACGGGGGTGTTTGGCACCTCGATGTCGGCTCTTCTCATCCTGGGGCTGGAGCAGGTCCCAAGGGTTAGGCTGTTCGCCTATTAAAGAGGAACGCGAGCTGGGTTCAGAACGTCGTGAGACAGTTCGGTCCCTATCCGTCGCGCACGCAAGAGTTTTGAAGAAAGTTGTCCCTAGTACGAGAGGACCGGGATGAACGAACCGCTGGTGTGCCAGTTGTCCTGCCAAGGGCACGGCTGGTTAGCTACGTTCGGAAAGGATAAGCGCTGAAAGCATCTAAGTGCGAAGCCCCTTCTAAGATAAGAACTCTCACCGGATTAACCGGTTAAGACTCCTTATAGAACATGAGGTTGATAGGTCAGAAGTGTAAGTACAGTAATGTATTCAGCTGACTGATACTAATAAGTCGAGGGCTTGAGCTGAATACGGCGTAAGCGCGCTTGCTATAGAATTTTTGAGAAGTTAAGTATTACGGTGGTGATAGCAGTGGGGATACACCCGTTCCCATTCCGAACACGGAAGTTAAGTCCACTAGCGTCGATGGTACTTGAGGGGCAACCCTCTGGGAGAGTAGAACACTGCCGATATTTATTGAAGAGCCCCTAGAATACTAGGGGTTTTTCTTTTATAATCATTAAAAATGGATTTAAAAAAAATTTATAAATATATATCGTATTATGTTTTAGCTGTAATATCAGTTTGGATATTTTCAGTTTATTTTATGGATTTTAATCCGACATTTTTTTGGATTGATAGTAATTGGTATTTATTTTTTGATTTATTTCCAGGCGTTTCACATGGGAGTTTGAATTTTTCATTTTATTTATCTTTAGCTTGGGGAACGATTGGTTTTTTTCATTTTATGTATATAGTTACTAATAATTCTATATTTATAACTACAAGTTTTTATTGGTATCTGTTGTTCATAGGATTAAGAACTTTAAGTCTAATAGTTTATAACGTTGGATTTAATGAATTTATTCTACTTGCGGTGGGCTTAGAATACCCTCTAATTCTTTTTTACTATTTTTTTCACTCAAAATTAAAAAATAAATGAAAATTATAAATTAAAGTATTCTTTAAAATATATTTATATGGGGAATATTGACTGTAATGTTGATAACAATTTTTTATGCAACTTTTTTCAAAATCTAAATTTGTATTTTTAGATAAATCATAATTTCTTATTATTTAGAAAACTTCTAACGCCATTAATTTGCATTTCGAAATTACCATTCCCAATGTAATTATTTATTGTATCTTCATCAATTCCTAATGATTTGTAATTAGTTTTTATCCAACTAACAAGCTCTTCACCAGCTTCTTTATCAGTTCTATTTGGTAATTTATGTATAAACTCTATCCAATTATTTATACTTTCTTTTGCATTACGAATTAATTCATAGGGATTTTTATGTATTCCAAAATGTGCAATTGCTAACTGATTTAAATTAAGTTTCTCAATCTTATTTAAGGTTTCAAATAATATTTCCTGATCAAAGTCAGGGGGTGGAAGATTCGGTTGTACAAAACTACCGTGTGGATAAATTAACCCAAGTGTATCGCCCATAAATATTGTCCCGGATAATTCATCGTAAAATGTATAATGATGTTTTGCATGTCCAGGACTGTATATAGCTTTTAGATTTCTTTTTTTGTCTAGGTTTATATCGGCACCATCATTTAGAGTTTTAACATTTTCTAAAGGAATAGGTTTAATTTCACCCCAGTTTTTTTTAAGCCATTCTTCTGTATAAACATCACTTACAGCTTTCCATAATCTCTCAGGGTTTGGTAAATGTTTAATACCTAACTCATGAACGTATACAAAATTTTCTTTATATTTTTCATTTAAATGACCAATACCACCTACATGGTCAAGATGTAAATGAGTTATTGCTGTTCTTTCAATATCTTGTATTCCAAGCGATTCTAATGCTGAAATTAAATAGGGAAATGAATTTGAAGGTCCGACTTCAATGAGTATTGGATCTGATGTATCTATGTAATAACAAGACATTCGTTGAGGTTTACCCTCCATATGAACATCTATTTGATATATGTCATTATCAAATTTTGTTACATCAGTGTTCATATATACATTTTTGCATACAAAAGTTATAAACTACAATGTTTACAGTGAATGTTTCATTAGCAAGTACAGCAGAATATAGTTCTAAAGCAGCTGAATCTATAAATGATTTAAAACCTAACGCAGCTGATATATTGATTACGAGTGTTATCACTTCAATGGTAACTGATCTTGGAGTAGTTTCTCCGACAGCGTCAGGATTACTCACTTTTTATGATGGTGAAAGAAATACAACTCACACGGTTGATGGTTACTTCGTAGCGCCCAAATCATTTAATGGAAACGATCATAAAGAACATAGAATTTCAATGACTTATGGAGGTCACGTGGAAACATGTAAAGGTGCAAATACATTTGCTGTTCCAGGAATCTATAAAATACTAGATCTAGTTTATGAAAGATATGCTTCACTTCCTCTTGATAAACTATTAGAGTATCCAATAAAAATTTCTAAAGAAGGTTTTAAATTAACCCAACCAACAAAAGATTATTTTATTCACTCACTTAAACCCATGTTTATGTGGCATGAATATTCGAAATCAACCTTAAACAACGTTTATGAAGATTTACAAAATGGTATCGTAAAACTAGATAAATTATCAGACACACTTAACCATATGTCTATTGAAGGATTTAATGATTTCTACATTGGTGATATATCAAAATCAATTATTCAAACACTGGAAATAGAAGGTGGGCATGCAACTGCTGATGACTTTGTTAATTATCAGTTAATTGAGGAAAGTAAGTTTAATTATCAATATAAAAATTTAAATTTAACTGGTCATGCAGGTCCATCTATAGGAGGTTTAATGGTTCTTAAATACCTGAATGGACTAAATAGTGAGTCTGATGATTTAGAACAAGCTCTTAAAAATGTGTATTTAGAGAGACAAAACAAATATGAATTTTTTGGAGAAAGACGAAATGTAATAAATAACGAAATTTCAAAAATATCTCAATCATCATCAACAATTCAAGTAAATACATCAGATGAAAACAATTTTCATTTTTCAATTACTTTTTCTAGTGGGTATGGCTCTGGTGTATTATGTAAAAATACAGGTATGTACTTTAATAACTCTTTGGGTGAGATTGAACTCAATCCGCAGGGATTTCTTGGTGATACCGAGGGAGATAGGTTAATTTCAAACATGAGCCCATTAATTATTGAAACAAATGATGGCATTTGCACTATTGGTTCACCTGGAGCAGACAGGATCAGTTCTGCAATAGCTCAAGTTTTAAAAAACTTTACTGATGGTGACAATTGGCAGGAAGCAATAAATAAACCAAGATTTCACGTAAATTCTGATGGAGGAGTACGGGCAGAGCCAGGCTATAAAAATATAAATAATCATACAACAGTTACAGAACCATTTGATATGTATTTTGGGGGTGTTTGCGTAACTGGAAATACCAATGAAATTTTTAGCTTCGGAGATAAGAGAAGAGGAAATACTTCTTGGAAAAATTAAATAACCTTCCTCATAAAAACTTGTTTTACTTTGGGATTATTGTTGTGTTAATCTTTCTTTCATTGTCGTATTGGCAAGTCACTCGATACCAAGAAGATAAGTCAATTATGGAGTCTATTGAATCAAAGGACAATGTAAACAAAATTAGTGTTACAGAGTTGAATGACATTAATAATTATTTTGAAGAATTTACGAAGATTGAGTTAAAAGATAATCTAGAAAATATCAGCTTAATACGTACATGGTATTTACGATCTCGTGTTCACAACGGAGAAAATGGTTATCACCTTATAAGCTTGTACAAAACAAACTTAAACCAGTTTTTTTTGGTTAAAAACGGATGGGTTCCGTTAGATAAAAATGCTGATACATTATCTAATTATCAAACTTCAAATTTTAAAGGTAGGTTGTTAGATTATGATGTTCAAGGAGTAGGGCAAGATGATATACCCGATTCAGAATATTTATTTAGGATTGATAAAAACTTCATAGAAAGTGAAACTAACGTAATCCTTCCTAATAAATATATTGTGTTAATAGATTCATGCGGTAGTGGGGTAGAGTGTATAAATCTAGAAGAACCTTATGATGCTCCACACTTAAGTTATGCATTTCAATGGGCATTTTTTGCTATTTGTTTAAGTATTGTTGTGTTGAGAAGAAATAATTTAATTACGTGGAAAAAATAAATATTAATAAAGTTACGTTATCTTACGAAACAGTCGGTGAGGGGAGTGACATATTACTTCTTCACGGGTTTCCTTCAAATATGTTTATGTGGGAAAAAATTAAAAATGATTTAGTTAACAATGGATACAGAGTTACGATCGTAGAACAAAGAGGTTACCCGTTATCAAGATTAGATAATTCAGAAATAAGTATGTTCAATATTTCAGAGTTATCTAAAGATATTGAGGATTTAGTTAAAACACTTAAACTTGGTCACAATCTAACACTTGTTGGTCATGATTGGGGATCTATAGTTGCATGGGCAATTGTTTCTCGAGAAAATATCTCGATTCAAAAACTAATTTCAATTTGTGGGGGTACAGAGTTTCCAACATCAAATGTTTACTCTGAATTAAATTATGATGGCAAGCCTCACTATATTTCATCATTTCAAGATGTAAAAAAATCATCTTTAATTATTGATAATAATCTAGAGGCTTTCTTTAGATCTTCATATAGATTAAATAATCAAATTAGCATTAACCCTGATCTTTCACTAGAAAATGTATTTATTAAAAACCAAGTCAATCAGTCAATTTTTGAAGATAGTGAAATTGATAAGCTTGTAAAACATTTTAAAGGGTTATCAATTGATCAACCTTTATCATGGTATGCGAATATTGATCTAAATTTTAAACTATCTGCTGAATGGAGAAAGTTAGTAAAAACTCCTGTAATTTTTATTTTTGGAGAAATTGATGATGCAGTAAAATTGAATAAAAAAATGTTTGAAAGACTTAGTCAGTCTGGTACAAATGTTACAATAAATGAAATAACAGGGGCAGGACATTGGCTGCCAATCACCCATAGGGAGAGTGTCTTAAAGGAAATATATGCATAAACATTTCAAATACCTTTTGTCCTATAATATATATTATGTTGCGTTATGAATAAAGCTGTATTACATGATCATTTGGATGGCGGATTAAGGGCTAAAACGGCAAAAGAATTAGCAATCAAAGATAGTTACAAACCGTTAATTGAAATTGAAGATATAGAAAGTTTTTTTAATCGAGAATCTTCAACATCCCTAGAGGATTATCTTGAAGCTTTTGTACACACAACAGCATTAATGTCTAATTATGACAATCTTGAAAGAATTGCTTTTGAAGCAGCTGAAGATATGCATTTTTGTGGAATTACGCTTTATGAAAGTAGATATGCTCCCCTATATTCTGTTAATGACAACTTACTAATAAAAGATGTTTTACATGCAATTAACTCTGGCTTTAAACAAGCTGAAAATTTGTATGGAATTAAATCCGGCCTGATTCTATGTGGAATGAGGAATGATAAAGATAATGTGTCGCAAGTTAGTGAAATAGCTATTGATTTTAAGGATCAGATAATTGGTTTTGATATAGCTGGACCTGAACATAATTTCCTACCATCACTATTTGCAGATGAATTTAATAAATTAAAAATTAATGGAATAAACTTAACAATTCATGCTGGTGAAGGTGACGGAGTTAATTCTATTCAAGATGCCCTTGATAACGGAGCTAAACGTATTGGCCATGGGGTAAGAATAATTGAAGATATTGACACATCTAATAAAAAATTAGGAAAAACTGCGGAATATGTAAGAAATAAACAAGTTCCATTAGAAATATGCATAACATCAAATATTCATACAAATATGTATGAAGAATATAATAAACATCCGATAAAAGATTTAATTGATCTTGAATTTAATGTAAGCATTAATACTGACAATAGATTAATGAGTAATACAAGTATGAAAAAAGAAATAGACATAGCTAAAAATTTAGGAATAAATAATGTAGATAGTATTTTAGAAAATTCAGCTAGCTACAGCTTTTTGAATGATTTCTGATTCGTTTTTACTAAGAATATTATAAAAATCTTGTTCATTTAACAATTTAAAATTTATTTCAGGATAAAGTTTTTTTGCTAACTTTAATTTTTTTCTTTTTCTAGTAATTAAATTTTTATTCATAGTTGTAATTTCAACAAATAAATCTAAGGAAGGTAAATAAAAATCTGGAGTAAACATTTTTTTTATCGACCCACTACCCCACTCCAAAGGAAAGCTCACTGGTTCATAAATCCACTCTATATCAAATAAATCTAAATGATCTGAAAATAGTTTTTCTGATGGATGAGCAAATATCATGCATTCGTAGCAGATATTTTCTCTGGATATAGAGAATGAATTTCTGCTTCCGTTTCAGTGTGAATTGGCCCTAGTGATATACCAAAAACTGCTTGCCCTTGTTTTATTAAATCTAACATCTCATTGTTACTGGTTATGACATATATTGATTTTCCATCAGAAAATAAAGATACATCTGTTAGATTAATATTCTTACCAAGAATTTGTTTAATATTTTTTAAAGCTAGCCTTATCTTTTGTAAACTAACTCCGGCTTCTCTTAATTTATTAACTAGTTTTATTTTTATAATATCTTGAAATGAATAAATCCTATGATAACCAGATCCTTTTATATTTCTAATCGAGGCATCGACAAGTTTTGTTGATGTCCAATGATCTAATTGCCTATAAGATATCCCAGTAATATTACAAACTTCTGGACCTGTGTAACCCTGTTGCATAAGGTAAATCTACTATGATAAAAGATTAAATCAAGGTTTTAAACAAAATCCTCTGGTTCTATATTTTCCAAAAAGGACTTAAATTCCTCAATTTCATTGGTTTTATCGTGTATTAAATCAATAGAATTGTTCAAAAATAAATCACCATTGACAGAAATTGTTGAGTCAGTTCTGAGAGCTAAAGCTATAGCATCACTAGGCCTAGAAGATAATGAAACCTTTCCTTGGTCACCAAGTATTACAATTTCAGCAAAATATGTATTGTCTTGCAAATCAGAAATTATAACTTCATCAATTGTTGCATTTAATGATTCTACAATGTCAATTATAAGATCATGTGTCTGAGGTCTTGGATGTTTTATACCTTCCTGAGCATAAGCAATCGAAACAGCTTCTATAGTCCCTATCCATATAGGCAGAACTTTTTGTGAGGTAGGATCAAGCAATAGCATTATAGGTGTTTCTGTATTCTCTTCTAATCTTATGCTGTTGACTTCAACAATAATATTTTTGTTCATACTATAAGAATAGAATACTTATTAATTTGTTAAAAAATATTTAGGATTATTCGTTGTTTTGATTTGCATTTAAAGTTAAAAAATTTGTAAAATTAAAATTCCAAATTTTTTTATCTAAAGAATCTGTAATTTTAATACTATGAACATTTTCATTTACCTTAAATTCAAGTTTTTTTGTATTAATGTTATTTAGATACAAATTATTTTCCGCATATTTATTTCCAAATACAGTCCATGATGTCACAGTCTTAATCGTTGAAGTATTAAAAGCATTACGGATAATATAGGCTTCTATATCATCTTCTAATAAAACGTTATTTACAAAAGTATCAATTGATAATTTATAAAGTATTTCTGTGTCGGAAAAATGATTGTCCTTACTTTCGTTTACTGTAGATTTGTTTACTATAGTCAATATTTCCCTGTTATTTGATAAATTGACTCCTATAAAAGTAAGACCTGCTTCATTTGTCCATCCTGTTTTGAGTCCTAAATAATTATTTTCAATTAATTTATTTGTATTTAAATAAACTTTATCGCTTCCTTCAATATCAGAAATAAAACTTGGTTTCATAATAATGGTTAATAACTCTATATGTTTGACTACTTCTTTAGACAGAATCAGTAAATCATTCAGAGTTGTATAGTGATAATCAGAATCTAGACCATCTGGATTAGTGAAATTTGTTCCATTCATACCTAATTCTTTTGCTTTATTGTTCATAAGTGTAATAAAATCATCGACGTTTCCAGATACAATCATCGCTGCAGCAATACAAGCATCATTGGCTGAATAAATAAGTATAAATTCAAGTAAACTTTCCACTGTCATTTTCTGACCTGCTTCTAAATATGCAACTTTTCCTTCATAAACATAGTTTTCAGGAAAATTTATTTCAATTAAGTCCCCTAAATTATTTGAATCAAGTAACAATATTGCTGTCATAAGTTTTGTTAAAGATGCAGGGGCAATAGGCTTATCTCCATTATTGATAAACATAATCTCTTCGTTGACTAAATCATATGACAAATAATATTCTGTAGTTAAAACACCATCTTCAATTTCTTCACTAAGTGATATTGAGTTAAAAAGAAAAGTGAATACAATTATAAAAGTTATAAATCTTTTAATATGTAACTCCCGATTATTTCTGAAAATTTTTCTACAGATAGCTTTAATTCTTCAGTGTTGCTGTCTGTAAATTTAAAAAAAGATTCAAAAAATCCAACTCCCCTTTCAGACATCGACTTTAGTACTGATAAGTTTTTTACGCCTAGACCCACAGAAAATAAATGCGCTAATGCAGAAAATCTATCAACATCCTCTTGGCTATAAATATCTTTATTTGACTCATATTTATAGTCGATTAGTTCTTCAAAATCTTCTTCTTTTAATCCAGATTTTTTTAATGCTTCATGTTTAGAGTATGAGTCTATAGTAATTTTAGATTTTTCAGCCTTACCCAAAAGTAATTGAGGATTATTTTTTATTGCTTTGAGTGTGTAATATTGATTTTCTTGAAGATCTAATACTTTTTTAATTTTTAAAATATCTTTTTCAGAAAAATTTCTGGTTCCTCCTTTTGATCTTTTAGGTTTGATCAATCCTTCTTTTTCTAAAAATCTTATTCGTGATATAGATATTGATGGAAAATCTTTTTTAATTAATTTAGATACATCTCCAATATTCATTTCTTTTCAACTTTTGTCACTATCAAATTATATTTTCCAATTTGTAGTCTGGAACCGGATTGCAAATTGCTTTCAGTTTCAACTTCACCATTTACAAATATTCCATTTGTCGATCCTTCATCAACAATAAGAATCTCTTCATCATCAACGCTTATGTATCCATGATTCCTTGACACAGTAACATCATCCAAAATAATTTCTTTGTTAGCTAATCTTCCTATTTTATGAATACCATTTGTAAGAAGCCATGAAGAGGATTTTATATCATCGTTCAATAAGGAAAGAATATATCTAGCCTCTTGATTAACGAATATTGAATCTTCAAAAGGTATTGTGTCGTTATTCATCTTTTATAATTCTATAGAAATATTCTAAAGCAACAAAGTAGTAAAAAAATAATGAAGTTAATCCAAAATAAACAAATAATACAGATTCATTTGTGTAATTAATGACAAAAAAACAAATTGAAAAAAATATTAACACTGTCCCAAATTTTCCGTATTTAGAAACAGATAATGTTTTAGTGTTAAAAAGGACATATATTGAACCAAGAAGTATTAAAATTTCACGGATTATTACACCATAAAAAAACCAATTAGGAAATATTTCAAATAACCAAAATAAAAGCAGTATGAAAACAGTTCGATCACAAACAGGGTCTAAAATTGTCCCAAGTTTACTTACCTGATTAAGTCTCCTTGCTACAATTCCATCTATAGAGTCAGAAATGCCAATCATGGCAATTAAAAAAACTAACATTGATGTACTGAAATCAGATAAAGAAAAAAATAAAAATAAGTATAGTGAAGCAATAAGTCTTGAAATTGTAATTAGATTTGGAATCAAAAAAAGATCTTTAAGTTTCAATAAAGAAACCTTTCGTATCATGAGTTGCAACTAAGTGTCCATTACCAATATCAATCATTTTTTTATCAGGATTATTAGATATAATTTTATCTAGCTCATCATAGTTGATTTCATAACGCTCTCTTTTGTAATTTGGATCAGGAATTGGAATAGATGAAATTAATCGTTTTGTATATGGGTGAATTGGATTTTGTAACAACTCTTCAGATTCTGCAATTTCAACAATTTTTCCATTAAACATTACAGCAATTCTGTTACACATGTATCTTGCAACTGCTAAATCATGAGTGATATATAGATATGATACATTGAGTTCTTTTGCAAGATTAAGCATTAAATCCATAATTGAAATACGTATTGAAACATCAAGCATAGATGTAGGCTCATCACATATTACAAATTTAGGTTTCATAATCAGTGTTCTTGCAATTGAAACTCTTTGTCTCTGCCCACCAGATATCTCATGTGGATATCTCGATAAATAGTTCTGAGGTGGTGTCAAACCTACCGTTTTTAATATTTCAATAACGGCCTCTTCTCTGTCTTTAAGGTTGCCAATATTGTGAATGTCTAAAGGTTCTTTGATAATATCTTTTATTGTCCATCTAGGATTTAGTGATTCGTAAGGGTCTTGAAAAATCATTTGCATATTTCTTCTAAACTGTCGTAAACCCTCATCATCAATTTCATCTATTGATTCCATTTCTTGAGATTCAGAATTATAGAAATTAACATCGCCTGATGTTTTTGGATCTAATAAACATAAAGATCTTGCAGTAGTAGTTTTTCCACAACCACTTTGACCAACTAATCCAAGTGATTCACCAGCCTTAATTTCAAAATCTATTCCATCAACTGCTTTAATTACTCTTTTATTTCGTGAGAATATCCCACCTGATATTTCGAAATGTTTTACCAGATTTTTAACTTCAATTAGATTATCACTCATGTGATATTTTCCTTTTTCACACTACATATATCTACGTAATGTTCTGGCGTAATTTCAATAAGCTGCATTTGTTCATCAGGGCTACAGGTCGTTAATCTATCAGGACATCTTGAAGCAAATGAACAACCATCTATCTTATCAATTAAACTTGGAGGTTCTCCTTCTAGAGATCTTAATTTTTTCTTTTCTCCTCTAATGGATGGAGTTGAATCAAGTAATGCTTTAGTATATGCATGTTTAGGAGAATTAAAAACTTCTTTTGTAGGACCCATTTCAACAATCGACCCTGCATACATAACGGCTATCTTGTCAGTCATTTCAGCAATTACTGCAATATCATGAGATATATAAATTAAACTAAGTCCTAGAAGCTGTTGCACATTTTTTATTTCATTTAATATTTGATCTTGAATTACTACATCTAAAGCGGTTGTTGGTTCATCAGCAATAACAAGTTTAGGATCACAAGAAAGTGCCAATGCAATAATTGCTCTTTGCTTCATTCCTCCAGATAACTCATGTGGAAACCTTTCAGAAACAGAGCTATCTAAGCCGACCATATGAAATAATTCATTTATTTTTTCTGTATTTTGAGATTTTGTGCTTTTAGGATTATGTTCTCTCATGGCTTCTCTAATTTGTTCACCAACTTTAACAACTGGATTCCATGCATTCATTGCACCTTGAAAAACAATACTTATACCGTCCCATCTAACTTTTCTTAAATCGTTTTCTGACATTCCGACAAGCTCTTGTCCATCAAATAAAATACTTCCATTAGATATTTTTCCATTTTCAGCTTGTAGTTGTAATAAAGACATAGCAACAGATGTTTTTCCACATCCTGATTCTCCTACTATTCCAAATGACTCTCCAGCTTTTACATTGAATGTTAAATTTTTAACTGCATCTACATCACCATCTAGGGTTTCATAGTGCATTGTTAAATTTTTAACTTCTAATATGTTGCTCAATTATCTTTTCCTTAATCTAGGATTAAATACTTCATCTAACCCTCTTCCTACAAGATAAAAACCACCAGTTAAGAATGTCACAGATAAACCAGCTGGCAGAATTAACCACCAGAATTTTAATCCAGAGAAAATATATCCCTCAACTTGTGCAAGATATATCATCAATCCCCAACTCATTTCAATATTTAACAATCCAAGAAAAGATAAAACTGATTCCGAAGCAATAGCTCCTGTAACACTAAAGACCATAAATAAAAGAGCTAACGGGGCTACGTTAGGTAAAACATGAGAAAATAATATTTTCATATTAGACCCCCCTGTTATCCTTGCTGAGTCGACAAAAGGTTTAACTTTGACCTGTAAAGCTTGTGATTTAATTGTTATTACTGATCCTCCAAGACCACCAATAGTTCCTAGCACAACAGCCAAATGCCATATTTTAAGTTCTGCAAAAGCAGAAATGATAAACAATAAAGGTAGCGTAGGTAGCATAAGGACTAAATCGGATTGCCTCATTAAATAAGCATCTACTCTTCCTCCAAAAAAGGCAGCAATGGTTCCTAGTAAAGTAGAGATACCGACACCAAGTGTTGCACTAAGGATGCCTAATAAAAATGCAACTTGACTACCTTCCATAATTTGAGAAAATACATCTCTACCTAGTGAATCTGTTCCTAAAATATGGTCCCTGGAAGGTGGGGCAGGTTGTAAATTAAGTTGAATCGTCTCCCCTACTTCTCCATCTGAATAAAACAAAGTTTTAATATTTACTTCATTTCTACCAGGACAATCAGTTCTTTTTTCATATTTTTCGGTTGGAAATTCTTTAGGACATTCTACGACGAGGAAATCTTGTGTTTGATCTACGTATCCAACAACAGGATTGTACGTCCCCTGATCCCAAATGCCTGTTAAAAAAAGTATTGGCTGAAGAATAGATAATATAAAAAAGAAAAAAACAATAATTAATCCAACCATCCCCAAACGGCTTTGTTTAAAAAGTTTCCAATTTTTTGAAATTGCTTTTCTTCTTAATGATTTAGCTATCTCTTTTTCGTTCTCTAAGTTTTCCATTTTATCCTTGACTTTGAATCCTTATTCTTGGGTCTAAATATGCATAAGAAATATCAGCTATGAAGTGAGCAACCAAGGCAAATACACCAATGAATGAAAATGTAGCCATTGCTACAGGTATATCTTCATTGAGAACACTATCTAATATTAATTGACCCATACCAGGCCATGAAAATATAGTTTCAGTCAGTACTGAACCATCGATTATAGTAACAATTGTAAAAATAAATGAAGTAACAACTGGTAATAAGGCATTTCTTGCAGCATGCCTATCTCTAATTCTTCTTTGAGATAAGCCTTTTGCTCTTGCTGTTAAAATGTAATCGTCTTTTAGAACTTCCATCATTGTAGTTCTTGTTAAAAGGGCAGTTCCGGCAAATGCAACAATTGTTACAGTAATAACAGGCAATATCATATGATAAGCAATGTCCATTGCATAGATTTTTTTTGTAAGTGCATCGCCAGTATTCCAAAAAATAAAACTACCTACAATATTTAATATCAATCCAAAAAGACGTAAATTTCGTTTTGAATTTAAGGATTCTATATTTCTTGTAAACATGTAAATCAGAAATTGAATTATAGAAACTATAACAGTAAATTTGATCATAAGTGTGAATATTACATCACTGTCAAATGGAGCATCATACCATTTTTCTGGATACAAAAATTTACCTATAGGGAGCCAATCCATTTTGTAACCAAAAAACCAAAGCATCATTAATGCAAACCAAGGATAAAAAACTGTATATGAAAAAACGGAGGTAATTGTAATCCATGTTTCAGACTTTGAACCTCTTCTCCAAGCAAGAATCTTACCAACTAAAAAACCAGTATAAAATGAAACTATATTGACCATTGCAAACAACATCAAAGTACGAGGTAATCTTTCAGCGATTAATTCAATAGGTGTTTTTGGATAATATTTATATGAATAACCGAAATCACCTTTAAAAAAATTAGTAATGTATAAAACAATTCGTTCTGATAATGGTTTATCTAAACCATAAAGTGCAAGTACCTGTTCGTATGCACCTGGTGGTAATAAAGGATTAAGAAGCATATTTTGAAATGCATTACCAGGAATTGAATCAAAAAGTATATATGAGGTAACCAAGAATAGAAAAAAAACTATTACCAGCTGATAAATTCTTTTAAATATATATTTGTACATAACTATTAATTATAAAATGGCGGACATTAATATGCCCGCCATTTTAAACTTTGGCTGTCTTATTGTTGTTTTTTAACTGTACTTGGACAACCGCTACAAGCGTCAGTTATACCACCTAATACATCAGTAAATGGAAGTGAAATGCTATCACTTCTATAAACCTCAAGAACTGGCGGGTTAAATAATACTACGTATGGTAATTCATCGTAAAGTATTTTCTCCATTGCGTTTGATGCAGCAACAGCTTCTTCAAGCGTTTTTGCAGCCTCAAATTGGTTAGCAAATGCATCAAATTCAGCATTACTAAATCCTGGTGTATTAAATCCACCATCACATGAGTCTTTGTCAGACTTGAAGAATTCTACTGTATGGTCAGGGAAAATTCCTGTTCCCCATCCAAGCATGTAGAAATGCCAATCTTTACAACCCTCAGCACTGAAAGCAATGTCAACAATAACACTGAATCCAGTAGGTCTTGCTGTAACATCAAATCCTAATTGTCTGATGTAATCAGCTATGAATAATGAGAAAGTATTTCTCAATGGATCATAACCCGGACCTGGAGCATAAATTAACATATTATCAGGCGCTACTTCACCATTAGGACCTTTAATTCCTGTCGGTGGAATGGCTCTAGTGTCATTTCCAGGGTGTTCTCCCCAGTCATCAGCTGTCCATCCAGCATCCTGTAGTATAGAGATTGATTTTTCCCATCTTCCAACAGAATCTAATTCTTTACATTCTGCCATAACACCTTCTGTTGGTGTAACCCAAGCAGTAAGTGCAGATGAAATCATACCATCCATACTTTCGACAGTTCCTTGAAGAACACTGTCAATAATAAATTCTTTATCAATAATACAAGCAATAGCCTGTCTGAAAGCTTTGTCACTTCCAGGGAAAATTCTTGTATTAGATGCAAAATATCTCATTCCATTTGGATTGTTAACGAGAGTTTCAACACCTGGTGTAGTTGCAAGCTGGTTAAATGTATTTCTTTTAACTCCTAATGGGTTTAAAACGAAATCAACTTCACCATCTTGAAATGCTAAATAAGCAGCATCTTGATCACCATAAAGTGTGAACTCTACTGTTCCAACAAATGGACCTACTGAGTATGAAAATGAATCTCCTGAAACATCACCAAATGTTGCATCTACAGCTGGAGCTTTGCCATTATCCCACTTAATTCCAGTACCACCGGAATCATAGATAGTGTATTCGCCACCTGGTGCATACATTGAACTTGTATCGTAAGCCCATGTATAAAAAGCACCTTGTTCTAGCTTATCGTAAACGAAAGCACTAGCAACAGGAGCACTTGAAGCATCAGCTGCAAGTAATGACTCTCTGTCAGTAGCAATTGGTTCCCAATAAGCTTTGCTTAATGCAGGTGCCTGTGCAGCACCATATTGCCATTTGGCCAAACCTGGATCAAAGTTAAACGTTACCTTGACTGTATAGTCATCGGTAGCTTCAACACTTGTAACACCTTGAGCTTCATCAGTTCCAAGTGTCCATAATCCAAGCCAGTTTCCAGCAAGTCCTAAGTTCTTTACAGTATCAAAAGTAAATGCCCAGTCATTTGCTGTTATAGGGGCGCCATCACTCCATTCAAAACCTTCAGCTATAGGAACACTATAGGAAAAGGTGCCATCACCATTATCAGTTGATGTTTCAATTAGCTCTGTAGCCATTGATGCGACCAATTGATAGTTTGGTACTGACAATGTGTATAAAGAAACAGCTTGTCCGGACATAACATAACTTGTCCAAACATCATTTTCAGTATCGAGATAAGTCCAATAATTATTAGTTTGTGGATCGGAATAAATTGCCATCTTATATACACCAGCCGGTCCGGCAGGTGCCTCTTCTTCAACTGCTGCAGCTGTTGTAGCTGGAGCTTCGGTTGTTTCAGTAGATTCTTCTACAACCTCTTCTTCATCAGCGGCGTCACCGCAAGCTACTACAACTAAAGCAAAAATTGAGAAAAGTAAAATAAGGCGCCAAGATCTGGATCCTCTAAAATTACTCAATTTTTCTCCTTTTTGTATACAAAAAATCCACTTAAAAAAAAGTGGATATACACATAGTAGATTAAATGCAAAAGATATCAATAAAAAAAAGTCTTTATTTATACATCAATTTGATAATTTAAATAAAAAAGTTATAAAAGACCAAATAATAATTGGTATATTCTAATCATTAAATAAAATCCAAATAAAAATACACCAAATTTAAAACCAAAATTTTCCATATTAAGACTTAAACTTTATTAACAATGATATATTCGAGAATTTAAATTCTTTTCTAAGTTTATTTTCAATAAATGACTCATAATTTTTTGGTATTCTTGAACTCAAATTAAAAGAAAATGATGGTGGATTTATTTCATATTGTGTAACATATTTTAATTTTGCTCGCCTTCCCCTAAAAGGGTGTGGCGGACTTGCAACCCATATTTCTCTGAAATATAAATTTAATTCAGAAGTATCGATTCTTGATTCAAGCTGTTTGTAAATTTCATTTATTGTCTTTGAAAATTTATCTAAACCTTTTTTTGTGAGAGCTGAAATTCTTATCACTTTTATCCAATTAAACTTCTTTAGATAATTGCTTAAATTCGTATTTATATTTAATTTTTCCTCCTCATTTAATAAATCCCATTTATTTAGTACAAGTATTGGTGTAGAAAAGTTATCAATTGACTCACTAATTAATCTCATATCTTCAAAATTAATTCCTTCAGTAGAGTCGACTACAACAAAAGATATGAGTGAATTATTTAAAGTATTCAAAGATAAGGTAGATGCATATCTATCAACTTGATTTTTTTGTTTTTTTCTTGGGACACCAGCTGTATCAATAACTTTAAAAGATTTGTTATTGAATACTATCTCTTCAACTAATGAGTCCCTAGTCGTGCCTGGAATATCAGAAATAATTGACCTTTCCTCATTTAAAAGTGAGTTAAATAGTGTTGACTTTCCAGAATTTGGTTTTCCAATTATTGAAATAAATATATCATTAATGCTATTTGATGATGTCCTTATGCCTGAATTCTTAATTATATTTTCAAGTAACTCCTCCGTTCCAATTTTGTGATATCCAGACACATAAAATTCTCTGTCATATATATATTTAAATAATCTTTTATCTAATTCATAATTATTAAAATTTTCACATTTGTTAAATACAGTTAAAACTTTGTTTTCGGCATCTATTTCTTGAATTAATGAATTAATTTTATCAAGACCATCAAAGTTTTTAGAGTCAATATCTATTACAAATAAAATCCTGTTGGCATCAATCAGGAATTCTTTGACCTTTTTTTGAAATTCATTGTTTAAAAAGTCTGGATTATCGTCTAAACCCGGTAAGTCAGATAGAATAATTTCTTTATCATGGAAATTTATTCTCTGACTAACTTTGTCTCTCGTAGTATTTGGCTTTGAACCAACTATTGAGGTTTTGTTTTTTGATAATGTATTAATTAGTGTTGATTTACCTGAGTTAGGTAAGCCAATCAGAATTACTTCATTATTTTTATTTTCATTCATATTTTAAATATAGCTAATCTTATTTTATGGTAAATAAGCTCTATGTTGTAACTCCAAGAGGGTTTTGTGCTGGTGTAGAAATGGCAATAAAAGCCTTAACCTGGATGCTAAAAATATACGATGAACCAGTTTATTGTTATCACGAAATTGTACACAATGACTGGATTGTAGAGAAATTCAAGAAAAAAAATGTAATATTTATTGAAGATACTGATGAATTACCAAAAGATTCAATCGTTATGTTGTCTGCCCATGGTACGGCACCTGATATTGAAAAAGAATTTAAAAATATATCATTAACAAGCGTCAATTCTGTGTGTCCATTAGTAACTAAAGTTCACCATGAAGCTAAGAAATTTAGTGAAAGTGGAAAACAGATAATATATGTAGGCCATAAAAATCATGATGAAGCAATTGGAGCATTGGGAGTAGCACCAGAAAATATGCATTTAGTAGAGTCTGTTGATGATATTAAAAATATTAATTTTCAGGATAAAGAAGTTGCATTACTTGCTCAAACTACTCTAGCCATGTCTGAATGGGAGCCAATACTAGATAAAGTAAAAGAAGACTTTGATAATTTAGATCTTCCAAGAAAAAGTGATCTTTGTTACGCAACAACAAATCGTCAAAAAGCTTTAATTAACATTTCAAGTAATGTTGATGTTGTACTTGTTGTAGGGTCAAGCACTTCAAGTAATACTAAAGCTTTAGTGACAACCATAAAAAACTTAGGAAAAGAAGCCTACAGAATAGAGACTTTAAATGATTTAGAAGATATAAATTTAGAAAGTAAAGATGTAGCCATTACTGCTGGCGCATCCGCTCCCGAACATATTGTAAATGAGATTTCCAATTTTTTAAAACCTAAAAACTTTGAGTATTATATAGACACAGATGAGGATGAATACTTCCCACTTCCAAAAGAGCTTAGAGCAAATATTTCATCTCTTTCAAGATTGCTTGAAACAATGTTTCCCAGTAATAAGATAGAAGCTAAAAATAGTATCTCGAAAGATAAGAGTTGGTCAGCTACTGAAGCCCTAGCTTCTCTATAATCAAATTAATTGTTTCTTGAAGAGTTGAGTCTGTATTGTTTATTACTAAAGCTCCATCGGGAACTTTTAATGGAGAAATCAATCTATTTGAATCTTCTAAATCTCGTTTTTTTAAATCAGATACAGTTTCATTCATTTTTGACTGATCCTCTCTTCTTTTACCTCTAGTTATCAAATCAGCATCTAAATATATCTTATATTTTGCATTTTGAAATACGACACTGCCCATATCTCTACCTTCGATAACTAAGGATTTATCTAAAGATTGATAATATTTCAATAGACTTTCTTTAACATAATTTCTAATCTTCTCTTCCTTGGCAATTTTAGAACTAGTTATTGTAACTTCATTTGAATACAAATCTTCCGAACTATATGTTTCTTTATTTACGTAACAAATACCATCTAATATCTCAATATCATATTTTCCATAATCCTTTTCAATATTTTTATTTATAAACATAGCTAGAGATCTATAAACATTTCCACTTGAAAAAAAATTACACTTAAGAATGTCAGCTAAATGTTTGCCAATTGATGTTTTACCCACTCCTGATGGACCATCAATTGTAAGAATGAACTTTTCCATAATCTAATACTATATTTTTTTCATGAATTAATTTCTCTTAATTCACCTATTTTTAAATTTCCTAGTTTGTAGTCACCAATCGAAACTCGCTTTAAAGTCATAATCTGTATATTATTTGAATCGAAAATTCTTCTAATCTCTCTATTTTTACCAGTTTTTAAAGAAACTTTGTATGTTAATCTTTTGAGTTCTTGAATATCTAAAATTCTTAGATATTCTTCTTTATCAACAACAGCTTTATTAAATTTTTGAAGATTAATCGGGTTACTAACACTTACAATATATTTTTTTATCAATCCTTTAGAGGGGTGAATTGTACTGTTAAGCCAATCGCCGTCATTACTAATAAGCATTAATCCTTCCGAATTTTTATCGAGTCTCCCATTGAACTTAAGGGACTTGTCCGGAATTATTTCATATATAATTTTTGAATTACTTTGGGCTTTGTGAGAACAAATATAGCCTTTTGGCTTGTAGAACTTATAGTATTTAAATGTTATTGTTGATTCTATTATTTTTGAATCATATGAAACTTTATCATTAGTAAATACTTCATCTCCTAATTTTGCAAGCTTTCCATTTATTTCTACTTTGTTTAAACGTATTAATTCATCGGCTTTTCGTCTAGAGGTATTTAAATGAAGTGCTAAAAATTTATTTATTCTCAATTATTCTTCTTCTGCAGGTGAAGAAAAATATTCACCAATATTAGGAAGTTCATCAATACTTTGAAATCCTGTTTTTTCTAAAAATATATCTGTCGTTGTATATAGAATTGGGTTTCCTGGTACATCAAGCTCTCCAGATTTCTGTACTAACCCTCGAGACTCGAGAGTTTTAATAGATGATTCTGATTCCACTCCCCTTATCTCGGATACCTTTAATTTAGTAACTGGTTGTTCATAAGCAATTATTGCTAAAGTTTCTAATGCCGGTGTGGATAAACCCTTCAAAATAGAAGGTGGTTTTACTGAGTCAAGATATTTTGGTATATCATTTACAGTAACTAAATCAGATTTTATTAAATCAAACCGTATATAAAACCCAAATTCAAAATTTTGAAGATCATTATTGATTTCTTCAAATATATTTATTAAATCTTTTTGTTCAATTTGTAATAATTCATAAAAATATTCATTTTCAACTGGACCGTCGCTTACCAGTAGCGTGGCTGAAATAATTTTTTTATTGTTCATAGTTTTTCTCAATTTTAATTAAATCATTATTATTTAATTGTTCTGCTTTTACAAATCCCCATCTTATTGCTTCTAATAATGCTAAAAACACAGCAACAGCTTTTTCTGAAGAATCAACTTCTGAAACCAATTCCTCAAATGAAGTGTTTAGCTTTTTATCAACTTTTGATAATAAATCATTAATTGCCTGATCGATATCTGGTAAGTCATATTCTATATGATCAAATCCTTTTATAGACTTATATCTTTGAAATACTTCTTCAGCAGTACCATTGAAATTATTTATATCAATCGTAACTTCGATATCAGGTTTTTTATATAGATTTAAAGTTTGATAATACTTGAAAGCACTAATTGATGTTTCATTTTCTCTAATTCTTGAAGCCAACGCAATACCAACCTCAGAAAAAGCTTTAAATTGTAAAAGTCTTGCAAATGCTAAATCTTTATCTTTTATAAGCTGAATTTCATCAAGCCAATCAACATTTTTATTTTGAGGAATTAAACTTTTTGCTTTTAGTTCAAAGAGTGACGCAACAAGTAGTACTATTTCAGAGAAACTATCAATATCTTTTCTTACATGATCTAAATTAAGTGAATTAAATAGATTTGTTAAGTTAGTGTTTTGTTTTGTATTATTATCATCGGAAAAATCGATTAATAATGTTTTAAGATTAGATATTAGCTCTTCAAGTTGCATTAATAATCAGTCTTATCCAATACAAAATGTTTATTCTCTAATAATTCTTTTTGATAATACTTCAAAACTTTATCGTCAATGGAAAGTTTTTTCATTTGCTCTAATCCAATGCTTTCATGATTGAGATAAATTTTTGACTTTTGATTATTTACAATATTTAATTCGGAAAAAATTCTAAATAACCATGAAAAATTACCTGCTGATTTTCCAATATCATGCAACAAACATAGGGTATATAAATCATTAAGAGACTCTAGTTCGTTAAGCGAAAGTATTTCATCATCAAGAGTTTTATTTATAGTTCTTTCAAGCACTTCAATAGAGTGATGTCTGTCCTGCATCGATAATTGCCAAAAAAGTCTAGTTAAATCGTCATTATTGAATTGTTCTTTAACTTTTAACTGATCTTCAACAGAAATATGTTTGTAAAATAGATATCTTATTGCTCTTTTAATTTTCAAATATGTTTTCATGCTCTTGGATGACTTTCTTTAAAAATTTCAACTAAAAATTCTTTTGTTAATTTAGTATAAATCTTCGTTGTAGAAACAGATGTGTGTCCCAAAAATTCTTGAAGGGTTCTTAAATCACATCCAGCTTCCAACATATGTGTTGCAGCACTGTGTCTAAGGGTATGAGGATGTACTGATGTATTTATACCAGCAATTAATGCAGTTTTTTTAATTAGTCTAAATACAGCAGATCTATCTAGTTTCTTTTTATTTTTAGATATAAATAAAAATGATTCATTATTCTCGAATTCTTTTCTTATTTTTAAATAAGATTGCAAGGTTTCATTTAGTTCACTACCGATAGGTACAATTCTTTGTTTTGAACCTTTTCCTTGTAATTTTACAAAATTATCATCGAAATCAATATCTGAAATTTTAACATCCGTTAATTCAGAAACTCTACAAGCTGTAGAGTACATAAAATCAATAATGGCTTTATTTCTAGCATTTAAAAAATTGTCAAAGTCATACGAATCAATCATTTTTATAATATCAGATACTGCAAGCGTCTCAGGAAGATAGGAACCAGTTTTTAATGATATTTTTTCAATATTTATTTGTTTTGATAAATTAACTGAATTCGACCATTGAACATACTGATTAATTGATGATATTTTTCTAACTTTTGAATTTTCAGATTGATTTTTATTAGAAAGTAAAGTTACGTACTGTTGTAAAGATTCATTACTTATTTCATCTCCTTCAAGAAATTGTAAAAATTTAAGAATATCTGACTTATAAGCTTTTATAGTGTTGTCTGACAAACCTTTGTTAAATTGTAGGTAGTTGCAAAAGTCTTGAACTAAAGCAGATTTACTTTTTTTTGACTGTTTCCGAGACAATATTATTAGATTCCGATGATTTAGTTTTTATAGATGAAGCAATAAAATCATTGAATAATGGTGCAGGTTCCCACGGTCTAGATTTAAATTCCGGATGAAATTGTGAAGCAACAAAAAAAGGATGATCTTTTATTTCAATCATTTCAACTAAATTATTATCTGGAGAAACCCCACCAATAATCAAACCATTTTCAATCAATTTATCTCGATATTTATTATTTACTTCATAGCGATGACGATGTCTCTCATAAATTACTTCATCACTATATATTTTCGATGCAATGGTATCTGGATTGATTTTACAAGGATAAGTTCCTAGTCTCATCGAAGCTCCCACATCATCTTTATCTAGATCTTGATTAGGTAATAGATCAATTACATAATTTTTCGTATTTTGAGAAAATTCTGAAGAATTTGCATCAGATATTCCACAAACATTTCTTGCAAATTCTATTACGGCACATTGTAACCCTAAACAAATTCCAAGAAAAGGAATCTTGTTTTCTCTGATGTATTGTATTGCTGATATTTTTCCTTCTATACCTCTATATCCAAAACCTCCAGGAACTATTACACCATCCATGTCATCAAGAAAATCTAATTCGAAATTATCTGCATCTATCCAGTGAAGATCTAGTTTCACATTGTTTTGTAAACAAGAATGCTTTAACGATTCAACAACTGAGAGGTAGCTGTCAGGTAATCCAAAATATTTACCAAGTATTGCAATTTTTACCGTATTTATAGCATTCTGTTTTAAATCAACCATTGTTTTCCATTGGGATAAGTCCTGGGAGTTTGAATTAAGTTTTAAACGATCATTCACAGCATTATCTAATCCTTCGTCAAACATTCTCAATGGGACTTCATAAATATCATCCAAATCAGGAGCATTGATGACATTCGATAAAGATACATCACAAAATAAAGAAACTTTACTTTTTATTTCTTCATTTAATTCTCTATCAGATCGTAGAACTATCAAATCTGGAGAAATTCCTGCTGCCCTTAGTAAAGTTACTGAATGTTGCGTTGGTTTAGTTTTCAACTCTGTACTTGGTCCAATAAATGGAACCAAAGTAACATGTATAAACATGACATTTTCACTTCCTAATTCTTTTCGAATTTGACGTGCGGCTTCTAAAAATGGAAGGATTTCAATATCACCAACAGTTCCACCGATTTCTGTAATTTGTACATCTATATCATTTGAAATCCCCTTAATTCTTCTTTTGATTTCATCAGTAATATGAGGAATTACTTGAACTGTTGCACCTAAATAGTCACCTTTTCTTTCACTCTCAATAACTTTTCTGTAAATACTACCTGTAGTAACGTTAGAGTCTTTTCTTAAATTAACACCTGTAAATCTCTCATAATGACCTAAATCTAAATCAGTTGTAGCTCCATCTTCAGTTACAAATACCTCTCCATGTTGAAATGGATTCATTGTATCTGGATCTACATTTATATATGGATCTAGTTTTTGATTAATTACAGATAATCCACGAGATTTTAGTAGGTTTCCAAGAGATGCAGATGTAATCCCTTTTCCAAGACCAGAGACTACACCACCAGTTACAAAAATGTATTTGGTCACATTGAAACTTTAACAGGTAAAGAATTAAATCAAAGTACTATCTTAAAATTTGATTAAGAAATAAATCAAGTTTTGGATTGTTATCAGTGCCTAAAATTTTTACTGATTTATTGGACAAATTATAAGAATATTTAGTATTTTCAGTATTTTTTTCTTGTATCTCTGCAACACCATCAAATTGTATTGCATAATTTTGATTTTTGTTAATAGATATATTTATTAGAGAATCTTTATTTACTACTATCGATCTTGGAAATTTGGAAAAAGGTGATATTGGAGTTATCGAGATTACATCAATATCATTTTGAATAATAGGACCACCTGCAGAATAATTGTATGCTGTTGAGCCTAGCGAGGTTGATAAAATGATTCCATCGCCTCTTAGTTTAACCTTTTGTTGGTATGTTTCGATTTCCAAATCAAGTATCCTAGTTGGAGAATTTTTTATTATGACTACTTCATTAAATGAAGGGAAATTTTGATCTTCATTTTGAATAATTGCTTTTCTTTCAACAAATTCATAATTGCTACCATTCCAATCATTAAGTATGGATTGTAAATTATCTGGAGAGCTAACTAAATATCCCAGTCTGCCTGGTCCAATATTTATTAAGGGACTACTTAATTGCCATGCAATTCTCATAGCTTTTAATGCAGTGCCATCTCCTCCTATACTTATAACCAAGTCAATTTTATTACTTCTATATTTTTCTTCTTCCAGTGAATCAATTTCATGAGTTGCATAATTAAATTTATTTTTATCCAAGATTTTAAATATATCTTTCGATATTTTTTTTGATAGATACTTTTTTGATGAAATTATTAATAAATTCTTCACTAGGATATATTATACGTATCTTGTTAGGAGTACAAAGTGATACCAATATCAGATATAAATCCCCCGAAAAATAATCCGGTTATCTCAAGAATTTTTATATTTCTTTCAATTTTGGTATACGTTTTAATTCAACCAAGAAACCCCAATGAACTTTTTAATTTTTTCTATGAATTCGCTGCAATTCCATGTGAAGTATTTAACAATCAACCTCTATCTTTAGATCAGTTTTATAACAATGAATGTACATTAAAAAGTTCCAATATTGTATTTGAAAATAAAAATATATTTTTAAGCTTACTGTTTTCAAACATCTTTCATGCAAATTTTGTTCACATATTAGGTAATCTATGGAGTTTCTGGATTTTTGGAAATAACATTGAAGATAAATTAGGAAAAATTAGATTTGTAATCTTTTTAATTTTTACTGGTTTAGCAAGCATGTTTTCGCACATCATTCTGAATGCGTTTGATATTAATCCTATAGTAGGAGCATCAGGGATAGTATCTGCATTAATGGGTGCATATCTATATTTATTTCCAAATGCTCAGTTACTTGTACTTGTCCCATTTGGATTTTTATTTCCAACAACTATAAAAGCAAAATTTTTCATGATTTTTTGGTTTATTTCACAAATATTGATAGCACTACAAAATACAAATATTTCATGGGAAGCTCATATTGGAGGTTTTATTGTTGGATATTTAATTCTGAAGGTTTTTAATTATAGAAGATATACAATCTGAAAATTTATCAAACTTAAAATCTGCGATTTCATCACTTAGATAATTTTGAATTGAGGAGTTAACAAGATAAGATTTAGCATTTATTTCATTAGCTAAAAGTATGTCAGTATCTACCCTATCGCCAATTACATATGCTATATTTTCAAAATTTCTAAGCAGGAAAGTAGAATAAAATTTATCAGGCTTACCAAATGATTGAATCTCAATATTTAGTAATTTTTCTATTTCTTTTACAATTGCACCATTTCCCTCTTCAAACTCAAATTCATTAATTGGAAATGTTAAGTCTTTATTTAAAGCGCAGATATTACTTCCATTTTGATAAGCACGCATAATATTATTAACTTCTAGTTGTGTATATTTTACTTTTCTACCTATTAAGACCATTTGAGATTCATCAATATTTGTTGTTACATTAGCAATACTATTTACGAATTTTGATAAATTATCAGATCCATGAACATAAATCATCATGTTTTTGTTTTCTAAATACTGTTTTAAAATAACTAAAGGCGTGACTATCTGATCTAAATCAATATTTCTTAATAATAATTTCTCTAACTTGTTACAAATTTCCATAGGAGCTTGAGAACTGTTGTTGGTTATAAATATAATTTTTAAATTATGTTTATCAAGATCAAGTAATGATTCAATTACGCCAGGGATAATTTCATTATTTAAATAAATAGTCCCATCAAGGTCTGTAGCGATTGTGTTCACGTTTTCTTTCCATAACTAAAAGTTTTGCAGTTATTGAATTGCTTTCATAGAAATTTTTTGCTTGTCTATCACTAGGTAATGAATAAGTTCTAATCTCTGATTTGGACGATTTAGATTGATTATTGATATATTCGAAGAGTTGTGTCCCTAGGCCAAGTTCTCTAAAATCATATTCTATGAATATTTCATATAAGTTCCAATAAAACTCATCGATTACGATTCTTGCATATCCTACATCGTTAATATTATCTGAAGCTTTACAAGTTAATATATAATGTTTTGAATCATAATTTTTTACAATATTTTGATAGTAGCTAAATAGTACAGGATCAATCTTGCCTATTTCGTTGTCAAATTTTTTTTGGAGGACTGATGGTGGTTTATCTTTTTCTAATATTTCAAAGGTTAAACCAAAATCTTCAAATTTTGATTCATGCACAGTCCGAACACACCTTAGCTCTAGGTTTTTCAAGCTGAGTTCTTTTCAAAACCAAAAAACATATAGAACATGTAAATTCATCAGCTTGTATATCTTCTGCTGTTTCATCTAATTTCAAATCGGAACTTTTTACATTCCTTTTTTCTGCAGCATCAACTGACATAAATGAGCCCTCAGCTTCATCGTTATCATCTACTGATTTTTTTTCGGTCTCAACACGGGCTTCAAGCGATTCTGTTTCAACTTCCTCTTTTTCTTCCTCTTCTGGAGGAGATTCATTTTCTTCAGAATCTTCTTCAAGGTCTTCTATGGTAGGTTCTTCTATCTCTTCAATATCTTTATCCGCCATGTTTCTCCTTAAATTTCTGTAAGAATAATACTAAATTTTTAATAATATAGCTTCTTTTTTAACATTTATCTCAGCTGGTCCCTGGTCAAAGTAATCTCCGTCAACTTCAATTGTATTTGGGGTTAATAATGTTAGTTTATTTGATTTTTTTAAAATTACGTCAGGTTCTGTTAGGTGAAGACCTTTTTTAGCAAGAAAAAATAATTTCATAGCTTTTAGCTTGGTAACTTTAAATATTTGAATATTTAATAATCCATCTTGAAGGCTTGATTTTGGTGAAATATTCCAACCACCGCCAAAAAATTGACCATTACAGATTGATATATTAAAAGCCAAATTATTAAAGTTGAATCTATCATTTTCAATTTGAAATAACATACTTTTTGCAGGTAAGAGTTTTAACCAAAAACTAATAGGATACCTAAATCGTTTAAAAATTCTCGGAAGACTTTCACTTGTATGTACTGTATCTGCCAAAAAACCATAATTTAAGACATTTACAAAATATCTACTGTTATTAGAAGAGCTTATGTGTGCAACATCAATTTTATAATTTTGATCATTTTTAAGCCTTTTAATACCCTCATTGATATTTTTTGGAAAAGCAAATGTTCTCATGAAATCAGATCCACTACCAGAAGGAAGACAAGCAACCTCAGGATTACTAACATTGTTTTTTAATAAGTTATCGATTAAATTACTTAACGTGCCATCACCTCCTATTGCACAGAAGACAACACTATCGTTTTTGTGATTTAAAATTATTTCTTCTACTTTGGATGCTTTAGACGTTTGATACACAACTGCACTTAAATTATGCCTAGAAAATAATTTTTCAATTTCAACTTGGGATAACTTTTTACCTCTTGAATTTTTATTATGAATTACAACGTATTTTTTCATATCATAGTTTTCTGAATAATATTATGTTTTAATTTTTTTGCAATTTTATCAAAATTTTCAATCTCATAAATTGAATAGACTTTTTGTGATATTTCAGATGCTTCTCGGCAAGCTTTTATAAAATCCCCTAGTGTTACATTAAATTTACTTAATGTGTATTCGATATTGTCAGAATTATAAAATTCTAAAAAAATACTAAACCAAGTAATGTCTAAATTGATTTTATTTTTAACCCCACTAAATGCTTCAAGTTTGTTTACTTTTTCTTGTGTGATTAGATATTTAGTCAGCAAATCATTATATTTGTCATGAACTGATATTTCATATTTTGATGTAGATATACCAGAAGCAAGAAACATAAGACAAAATTCAATATCATTATTTTCATTTAACAGTTCAATTCCTAATATCAAATTATCTCTATGAGTTTCTGTTAATAATTTATTCTTTTTTAAATCAGTAAAATAATTCATTTCATTTAAAACTTTTAATTTTGCTTTATAATTAGTTTCAAGAGCTTTGTCGTTTAATTTATTTTGATATGAATAAAAACTTTTTTTAATCATTTCTATACCTTTTTTTTCACCATATTTATTATTCAAATTAAGTACCGATCCATATGAATTTGAATAAGAGGACTTTAGATTATTTGGTTTTAGATCAAATAAGTCGTTGTACCAACTGTTCTCAACTCTTTTATCATAGTTGATATACGCATATCCCTTGGAATCAATTCCTCTTCTACCGGCTCTACCTGTAAGTTGTAAGAATTCAGATTTTGAAATTAATCTAGTTTTTAATCCATCAAATTTAAATGAAGAATCAATAATAATAGATTTCGCGGGCATATTAATTCCTAGGGAAAGTGTCTCTGTTGCAAAAAGAATATCTATGTGTCTATTAATAAACAAAAACTCAACAAATTCTTTAACAATTGGAGCCAAACCAGCATGATGGTAAGCAACCCCTCGTGACCACATCCAATAAAGTTCGTCTAAATTCAAAAGTTGATATTCTTCATTAGTAATGTCGTCAAAAATATTTTCAAACAAATGTCTTAACTGAACATTCTTTTTAATTTTAAAATTTAAATTTGCAGCATATCTTGCTTTATTTTCAACTTTTTCACGTGAAAAATAAAATAAAATACACGGCGTTGCTTTTTTGTTTAAAATATATGAAATTTGATCAGACAAAGATGGCTTCCTGAATCTTTTGAATTTTTTATCAAGTTTAAAAATAGGTTTATTTCTTTTATCCTCTGTGCTTTTAATAGCTAATATTTGTTCATCATCTTTAGACGCTGTTATCAAAGATATTTCTAAGGGAACTGGGCGAATCTTAGATTTAATTAAATCTGTAGGACCTCTTTGAGATACAATCCAGTTTAAAAATTCGTTCTCATTTCCAATAGTTGCAGATAGGCATAATAATTTTATATCTTTTGGTAAGTGAATAATAATTTCTTCCCAAGTAGATCCACGTTCCTTGTCTGCTAGGTAATGAACTTCATCAAGTACAACTAAACCAATATCATTTATTCTCTCGTCGTTAGTAAATATCATATTTCTTAAAATTTCTGTAGTTGCTATTATTAGACCCGCATCTGGATTCTCATTTCGGTCACCTGTTAAAAGACCTGTGTCAAATCCTGAACTCATAAAGTCATGGTATTTTTGGTTTGATAAAGCTTTTATTGGTGTTGTGTAAATTACTCTATTTCCCTTGTCTAAATACTCTTCAATTCCTCGTTCAGCAATTATTGTTTTACCAGCACCAGTAGGTGCAGTAACAAGTACATTTAAGTTTTCATACAAAGATTCGATTGCATCTATTTGAAAAGAATCTAATTCATAATTCACTTTGATGTTTTTTTATGTATAAATATAACAATTTCAATTAGTAAATATAAAGGTATGGTGAATGCAAATAATGTTAAGGGATCACCTGTTGGAGTAACTATAGCTGATAATATTAAAATGAATATAAACAGCTCAGGTCTGTTAGTTGTTAAAAAATGAATATTTAATAAATTTTTATTTAATAGAAATAATGTAACTAATGGAAGCTGAAATGTAATAGCAAACAAAAAAGTAAGACGGATAATGAATTGATAGTAATTTTGAGATCTAAGAATGACTTCATTTTCATTAAATGAAAGTAAAAATTCAATCCCATATGAGCTCAGATTTAAGGCTGCATAAACACCAAGATAATAAAAAATTGTAAAGAACAAATTGTAAAGAACAAAAGAAAGCCAAGATAAATCAATTACTGCCGGTTTAAAAAAGAAACTTAAATTAAAAATTGTTAATGGAAGTAATAAAATCAGTGATATTAAAAAAACATTAGTTATCTTAACTTGAAAGCCTTCATAAATTGTAAGAGCAAATATATTTGATTTATCATATCCTGCATTTATAAGTGGCTCATTCAAAACTTCTATAAAAAATGGATATTTTGCATAAATAAAAATTGAAAGAACAACAATTAATGAAAAAGAAAAAACGATTCTTAAGTTTAGTTCTTTTAAATGTTCAAAAAAGGGTTTTTTCATTCCTCTTCTTCACCGATCCATTTCCAAGTTTCATTCAAACTAGAATCTCCAATTATTCTTCTAGAAGGTCCTTTGTTAAAATCAGAAAAAGCATCATAGTATTTCTTTAATTTTTTTTTATCTAAAATACCTATTGAAATAAACAGTATGAGTACTAATTCAGTTAGGCTCATTTACTCACCATGATTCTTAATTTATTAATTTTTTCATCAAATTCATTTTTAAGGTTTTCAGGTGAAAGAATCTCAACATCTTTAAAATTTTCTAGAAAATATTCCATAGCTACGTAATAATCTCTAAATGTATAAATATAAATTTCATTGCTCATCTTGATTTTATCTTTATTTAATTTACT